>JAISLB010000015.1 GCA_031260685.1 Oscillospiraceae bacterium
TAAAAGCCCCCTATTATGACAGGAATAACGACGTTTTGTATTTGACTTTCTCCGATAAAAGCAACTCTTACGGTGACGATACCAATGAGCGTGTCACCGTAATGCGCGATTGGGGAACCGACGAAGTTACCGGGTTGATTGTATACGACTTTATCAGCTCGCTGAATATTCCTCTGGCAGTAACGGAACTTGCCGCAAGCTGATTTAACCACTTTCAGGAGACTTACTAACTTATGGATTATTCCGCTTTGTCGCTTGCCGCGCACCTTGAGTGGGGCGGTAAGCTTGAAACTGTGCCTAAGATGGCGATTGACAGTAAGGACGCGCTCTCCGTGGCGTATACCCCCGGGGTTGCAGCGCCCTGCCTTGCTATCGCCGAAGATTACGCTAAGAGCTTTACGCTTACCCAGCGTAAGAACACTATCGCGGTTATCACTGACGGAACCGCGGTACTGGGGCTCGGGAACATCGGTCCCGAAGCGGCTATGCCCGTTATGGAGGGCAAATGCGCCCTGTTCAAAGCTTTCGGAGGTGTGGACGCTGTACCGCTCTGTCTCCGTACCACCGATGTTGACGCTATCGTTGAGACCGCCGCGCTTCTCGCGGGGAGCTTCGGCGGTATAAACCTCGAGGACATAGCGGCTCCGCGCTGTTTCGAAATCGAGCGTAAGCTGCAGGAGCGCGTAGACATTCCCGTATTTCACGATGACCAGCACGGAACCGCGATAGTGGTTCTGGCGGCTCTTACTAACGCGCTGAAAGTCCTTGGGCGCGATATTTCGCAAGTTCGCGCGGTAATCTCCGGTTCGGGAGCGGCGGGAACCGCAATCGCGCAGCTTCTGCGCAGTAAAGGCTTATCGGACATAACAATGACCGCCTCCCGCGGGATAATCCACAGCGCGGAGCCGTGGCTCAATCCCGCAACCCGCGAGCTTGCGAAGTGGACTAACCCGCGTGGACTACGCGGAACTCTCGCACAAGCCGTTAACGGCGCGAACCTTTTCATCGGGGTCTCCGCGCCGGGGATTCTCACGGAGGATATGGTGCGGACTATGTCCGCGGAACCTATTATCTTCGCGATGGCGAATCCAACGCCGGAGATAATGCCGCAGCTAGCTCTCAATGCCGGCGCTGCAATCGTCGGAACAGGGCGCAGCGACTTCCCGAACCAAATTAACAACGTTCTCGCGTTTCCGGGAATCTTCAAGGGCGCTCTCTCCGTCCGCGCCAAACGAATCACCGAAGCTATGAAGCTTGCAGCCGCCTACGCAATAGCGGAACTCGCGGAGGAGCGGCTATCTCGCGACCGGCTGCTTCCCGAGGCTTTCGACCCGCGCCTCGGTAACGCCGTTGCACAAGCGGTAGCCGCTGCAGCCGGAGAGCGTGACACGCTATGAACGAATTACGTATCAAACTTCTGCGCGAAAGCTCTAAGCCGCCCTCTCGGGCTACCCCCGGGAGCGCGGGCTTTGACCTTTTCGCAGACCTCCCCGTTGATGTTGTCATTGAACCGGGCGAAACTAAGCTTATCCCCTGCGGCTTTTCTATGGCGCTTGAACCCGGCTTCGCGGCGTTTCTCTATGCCAGAAGCAGTCTCGGGATTCGCTTCGGCATTATCCCCGCGAATTGCGTCGGCGTGATTGATTCCGACTACCGCGGTGAAATCGGCGCGGGCTTGCGGAATACTTCCGAAATGCCCTACCTCGTAAAACCCGGGAGCCGTATAGCTCAAATGGTCATCGCAAGCTGCGAAACCCCGAAACTCGTACTTTGCCCCGAATTGGACGAAACCGAGCGCGGAAGCGGCGGCTTCGGCTCAAGCGGTGAATAGTTGATATCCATTCCCCTCTTGGGAGGGGTGGCGCGAAGCGCCGGGGTGGTGACCCCGCGCCGTGCGCGGACGCCCCTCGGGGGGCTTAACCCGCGCAGTAGCACTCGGGAATGTCGCCGGCTCTCCGCGGTCCTATTTCGTAGGGGATTACGCAGTTGTTCTCTTGCTCGTATTGGCGGATAAGCTCGAGAACCGTTGTACCGTTGCCTGTCCCGATATTTTTGATGTACAGCCCCGGCGTTTCGGCTTCGAGCGGGGCGATATGGCTTTGCGCTATCTTAGTGCAATCGATATAGTCCCGGACGCAGGTGCCGTCGCGGGTTGGGTAGTCGTTTCCGTTGACCGTAAGCTTCTCGCGTAAACCCTCGTGAACCTGCTGAATATAGGGGTATAGATTGTTGGGAACCCCGCGCGGTTTCTCCTTGACTGCGCCCTTAATCGGATTGAAGTACCGCAGCAGATGCGCCGTAAACCCCGGGTTCGAAGCTGTATAGTCGCGGATAATTTGTTCGCATATAACTTTCGTCTGTCCGTAGGGCGAATTGGCGTTGCCCACGGGCGAGGTTTCAGTATACGGAAGCGGTCCCGCGGGGTCATAAACCGTAGCCGACGACGAGTACACAATGCGGTTCACTCCGTGAGCTTGCATAAGCCGGAGCGTCGTCAGCAGCCCGCCGACGTTGTTTGCGTAATATTCAAGAGGTTCCCTGACGCTGACGCCAACAGCTTTCAGCGCGGCGAAATGTATCACAGCGTGAAAATCGTACTTGCCGAATACCTCCGCAAGTTCGCCGTATTTAGTAACGTCAGCTTTATAGACGGGAATTCCCGCAAGCCGTTCGTCAAGCTTTTCGTCTGAATTGCAAAAGTTATCAACGATGACAACTTCGTAACCCGCGTTCAAAAGTTCGAGCGCGGTGTTAGAACCGATGTACCCCGCTCCGCCGGTGAGTAAGATTTGCTTCGCCATATGTGTAGTACCTCCGTTGTTGTGTGATTAGGTTTTAGCTAAAAAATCCCGCAGATTGTTTTTATCATCAGCCGTTTACCGCCCAGTCGTATAGCTCCGGGTCTTTGTCCTTATCGACGACTATATTACCGTTTTCGTCAATCTCTAAGGGTTTGACCGCCATTTCACCTCTTTCTATTTTTCTCTCAATAACGCGGACAAGCAATTCGTCATATAGCGCGTCAATAGCGTCGTCATTTGTCATTGAGCCTAAGTCAATCGTTTTATTGAGAGTAAGTACCTCACCCGTCATCGTTTTTATCCTCCCTCTTTATAGCCGTTTTGGGCTGACTTTACGAGCGTTCGCGGCTCGTAAAGTCAGTGCTATCCAATGTCATTTAAGCTCGTAGCCGTAAAAATTGTCAAATGTAACAGCATTCCCATCTACTTTTTTCCGCTGCTAATCTTTTTCCATTTCCGCGGGTACAGCTCGGGGGTTTGAGCGGTCTTTTCCACAACCACTATATTTCCGCGGAAGTACGGACGTACCTCGCGGATTTTTCCGCCCAAAAGCTCTATCGTTTCTCGCGCGGCTTCCAGCTCCTCGCTTATCCCGGAGCCTTTATGCGCCAGGAATACGCCCCCGGGCTTTACGAACGGCAGACACATCTCCGACAATATCGTCATTCCCGAAACCGCGCGGCTTACCGCTATATCGAAGCTCTCGCGGTATTCCGGATTGCGCGCCGTTTCCTCCGCCCTGTCCCAGATTACCTCGTATTTTATACCTAGCCGCTTCCCGAGAAGCCTCAAAAACTCGCTGCGCTTCTTGGTAGCGTCAAGAGCTACAAGCTCCATTTCAGGCACCGCGAGTTTAAGCGGAACCCCCGGAAACCCCGCTCCGCTCCCGACGTCGATTACGCGCTTACCGGCGAAATCGGCAACATTCAGCAGCTCCAAGCTATCGCGGTAGTGCAGTTCGCGGAAATCCTCCGGCGATATAGCCGTTAGATTGTACATATTGCCTTTTTCTATCAATGTGTTCGAATATATGTCTAGTCGGCTATCCTGTAAAAAAGCTTCCATTCTTCCAATATCTCCATTGTCTCGTAGTCCGACGGCGTAGAATTCTCGCGGAATTCGTAGATTATACCCACAACGCCCTTTTCGTCGTAGCTTGTAAAGAACAGCACTCCGTCGTTAGTTACCGCGACATTGCGTACCGAGCCGTTAATAACGGTAACGTAGTCCGAAAAAAGCTCCGCTACATAGCCGTCTGCTTCCGTCTCGTATTCTCCCGGGACGTTGCCGTTAATGAACTCGGTTCCGGGCTTGTCCATAAAGTTCATCGCGGTAAACTGAAACGCGTCAGGCTTTTCGAGAAACATAGCCTTAGCGTCAGTCATATAGCTGCTGAACCTGTCAGTAACGGCAGCCTCGGGGTCAGTACCGAGCAGTACTCCCGCGCCGTAACTGAGAAATACTCCGAAAGCGGCGAATAGGATTGTCAGCAGCAAGGCGCGTATGCTAGTTTTCATTTTTCCACCTTTTTCAATAGTTGTCGGGAAGGTCGTTTTCGAGGAGTATAACCCGCGGTTTGCCCGGTTCGATATTATCCGCGAAGTTGAGCGCTTCCTTTAAGGTCGTGCAGACCCGTACGCGCTCCGAATCTAACCCTCCGGCGTGAAGCCCGGCGGCAATCGGTCTGGTTTGTTCGGGACCTACAAGCGCGGCGTAATCGGCTATCAGCGCGGCTTTCTGACCAAAGAGCATATTCGCGTTGAACTGTTCGCTGCCAAGCTCTATCATTCCCGGCGTTATCAATATCTTGACGTAACCCTTAAACTGCGAAAGCGTCGCGAGAGCCGCGTCGCTGCCGGCGGGGTTCGAATTATAAGCGTCGTCAATAACGAGCCGCTCCCCCGAGCCCAGCAGCTGCAATCTGTGCGGTACAGGCTCAATCCGCGCAACATATTGCGGCAAGCGGTCAACGGAAACCCCGAGAGTTTCCGCAACCCCTATCGCCGCGGCCAGGTTCAGTACGTTATGCCGCCCGATTAGCTTAGTATCGAAGCGCACGTTGCCGATTGAAAAGCTCGAACCGCGGGAGTTTATTTTAATCGCGGTTGCGTTAAAACCGGCGTTTTCGTTCTCAACTCCGAAGCGCGAGGTGCGGCAAGTGTTCACAACCCTATTGCGTATGAGGTCGTTGTCCCAATTGAGGAAAACGGTGCCGTGGGCGGGGAGACTGTCCGCAAGTTCGAATTTAGCCGAAAGCGTGTTCTCGAGGCTTCCGAAAAACTCCAGGTGAGCTTCCCCGATGGACGTTATAACGCCCAAATCGGGCTGTACAAGGTCGCAAAGTTCTTTAACGTCTCCGACGTTCCGCGCTCCCATTTCCACGATGAAAATGTTATGTACCGGGCGAAGCTGCTCATTTATCGTGCGTATAACCCCGAGCGGCGTGTTGAAACTATTCGGCGTGGCGAGAACGTTGTACTTAGCGGATAGCAGGGACGCGAGGAAAAACTTGACGCTGGTCTTGCCGTAGCTTCCCGTGATTCCGATTACTTTCAGCCCGTTGACCTTAGCCTCCGCGAGAAGTTTCAGCGCGTTATTCTTATAGCGCAGATTGATTGATTTCTCAATCGGCTGGCAAGCCGAATTCGCGATAAGCAGCAGTTTCTCCGGAAAGAGCCAAAACAGCGGGATTGAGACGATAATATACGCGGCTAACATACGCTTAACCCGCGCCGTCCACTTGAGCGGAGTTTTACCGTGAGTTTGCCGGAACATAAAGCCCTGATTTTTTTTGAGCCAGGCTTTATGCACCTCCGGCTTGTAGCTGTTCAGCTGAAACATATTCGCGTTTACCGCGAACTTCCACATATCAAACGCGTAGCACAGCGCGATTACCGCGCAGACAATCAGCCATATCCACCAATTCATTCGCTCGTTTCCTCCAAAAGCCCGCCGTCTAAAAAACTGTCGATAACGCTGTACACAAGAGCCGGATTGTCCAAATGAGCGTAGTGACCGGCTCCCGCAACCGTTACGAGTCCGCAATCTGCTATCTGCGCCGCCATAAGCTTTGCGTCAGACAGCGGGGTTGCGGTGTCATTTTCGCCCCAAATGAGCAAGGTCGGAACCGTAATCTCCCGCAATCTCCCGCGCATATCCTCGTTAACGACCTTGACAAGTGTATCGCGCATTACGGGACTTGCAGCCCGGTAGTCCGCGCTGCCGCGCTTCGATTTATACGCGTCCAGCAGCTTCGGAAAGGGTTTCAGCAGCGTTCTCGCGATACGATAGCTCAATTTCAGCGGGATTCTCGGGGGAACTATGCCCGCGCTGTCGATAAGCGCGATTTTCTCAACGGGAAACGCGAAGCGTCCCGCGGCTTTGAGGATTACGCGCCCTCCGTGCGAGTGACCAATGAGCGTAACGGGCGTACCGTCCGTAAGCCCGCGCTCCTCCGCGAAGCCGTTAACCCACGTCACGTAATCGGCGCAGCTCATAGATTCCGCGGGTTCCGGAGTAGCGCCCTGACCGGGGAAGTCGGGAACGAGTACCCTATATTTAGCCGAAAGGTGCTTAGCAAGCGCGGAGTATTGCAGCGTGGACGTCCCCCAGCCCTCGAGAATAAGCACGGAGCGTTCCGCGGAGTGGTTCAATTCCAAAAAGTTAATCATATGATATAGTATACACTAATAGTTAGAGTTTTACAACCGCTTTTTCAGATAGCCGTGACGAGTGGGCAGTGGTTAGTGGTTAGTGGTTAGTGGTTAGATAACGAATATTAGTGACGGGGGGTTTTGGACGGGGGCTGCGACCCTGCGGGGGAAACGCCCTGCGGGGGAAACCACCCCGCCGTCTGCGGACGGCACCCCTCCCAAGAGGGGAATGAGACGCGGGGGTTGGACGAGGGCTGCGCCCTGCGGGGGGAAACCACCCCGCCGTCTGCGGACGGCACCCCTCCCAAGAGGGGAATGGGACGTTGGTTTGGACGTTGGTTTGGACGGGGGTTTTGACGGGGGTTTTGAACGAGGGGGCTGCGTGGATTACTGCAATCTTAACAATAGCAGCGACTAAATTCCCCTCTTGGGAGGGGTGGCGCGAAGCGCCGGGGTGGTGTCCCCCGCAGGGCGTAACCCCGCGCCGTGCATAGCATTTTCGCAATAGTTCAGTTAACACCACACAACCCGCGATTGTTTCACGTGAAACAATTAGCGCGCCGTACCTAACCCTCGTCTCCGGCTCCGTCTCCGTCCTCGTCCGTCTGACCACTGACCACTGCATCACTGCCCACTGCATCGCTGACCACTGCGGCCGCCTCAGCGTCCGCTTCCGCTTCTACTGTCGCTACGCCTACTACCTTTACTCCCTCCGGAACCCGCATTAGCCGCACTCCCTGACCCGTTCTCCCGATTAGGTTTACGCTCGTTGCAGCCGTGCGGATTATCGTTCCGTCGTCGGTTATTATCAGTAGGTCGTCGGTATCGTTTACCAGCAAAACGCTCGATATCAAGCCGGTTTTATCGTTCAGCGTACCGTTTCTCCGTCCTAAGCCGCCGCGGTTTTGTACGTCGTCTCCGGAACGCAGATATTCCTCTTGCAGCGTCCTACGTCCGTAGCCGTTTTCGGTTACGGTCAGTACAGCGTCTCCCTCGCCGCCAAGTTTCAACGCACCTACGCAAACGTCATCGCCGCGGAGCCGGATTCCGCGAACTCCCACGGCTGTCCGTCCCATTGTCCGTACGTCGTTCTCGTCAATACAAATCGCCTGACCATTCCGCGTAGCAAGCAGTACGCTGTCCGAACCGTCAGTTTCTAGAACGGCTATCAGCTCGTCATTTTCGTCTAAACCCAAAGCGCGGATTCCGTTGTTGCGGAGATTTTTGAACTCCGTAACGCGTATTCGCTTAACTGTGCCGAATTTGGTAGTCATAAAGAGCGTCTTTTCGCTGTCAGAAGAATCCATATCGCGGAAGTGAAGCATTGCGGTGACTTTCTCCCCCGCTTCCGTCGCGATAAGGTTTATGACGTTACCGCCCTTAGCCGTTCTGCTCGATTCCGGGATTTGGTAGCCCTTTTTGCGGTACACCTTGCCCTTATTCGTGAAGAAAAGTATGAAATCGTGAGTGGAAGCCGTAAATACAGTCTCTACGTAATCCTCATCGCGGGTGCTCATAGCGTTAATGCCCTTGCCGCCGCGGTTCTGACGGCGGTACGTATCAGCCGGAAGCCGCTTTATGTAACCCGCGTGAGTTAAGGTAAATACGCAGTCCTCCTCCTCAATGAGGTCCTCGATGTCGATTTCGTCCTCCACAAGCTGGATTTCGGTTCTGCGCGGGTCCGCAAACTTCCGCTTAATCTCCTGCAATTCGTCGCGCAACGTTTCCTTTTGAAGTTCGCCGTCCGCGAGAAGTTTTAGGTAGGAATCGATTTTTATCAGCAGCGCTTGGTACTCGTCTTCGATTTTCTCGCGTTCAAGCCCCTGCAAACGCCGCAGTTGGAGTTCGAGAATCGCCTGCGCCTGAATCTCCGACAAGCCGAAACGTTCCATCAGCCGCTCCCGCGCGTCGCTATACGCCGAACGGATTATGCGGATTACTTCGTCGATATTGTCTACCGCAATCCGCAAACCCTCGAGTATGTGAGCGCGTTCGCGGGCCTTTTTTAGGTCGTACTCCGTTCTGCGGACGATAACCTCAATCTGGTGAGCTATGTACTCGTCGATAAGTTCGCGCAAGGTGAAAACTTTCGGCTGACGTCCGCGGTTAGTAAGCGCGAGATTGATAACCGAAAAGCCCGTCTGCAGCTGCGTAGTATGATAAAGCTGATTGAGAACGACCTGCGCGGAAGCTCCCTTAGCGATTTCGACGACCATTCTCATTCCGTCGCGCCCGGTTTCGTCACGCCAGCCGGCGATTCCCTCGATAGCTTTCTCCTTGGCTTTCTGAATTATCGTTTCGATAAGCGTTTTGCGGTTAACCTGGTAGGGGATTTCGGTGATATGGATTTCGGAACGTCCGGAATCGTCCTCCTCAATCTCGCACTTTCCGCGGAGAACGAACTTACCGCGCCCTGTGGCGTACGCCGCGCGAATTCCGCTCCTGCCGACTATTACGCCGCCCGTAGGGAAGTCGGGACCTTTTATGTATTCCATAATATCGTCGAGATTAGCTTCCGGGTCGCGGATTACGAGGCAGCAAGCGTCAATAACTTCGCCGAGGTTGTGAGCCGGCATATTCGTCGCCATTCCGACGGCAATTCCGCTCGTTCCGTTCACTATAAGGTTCGGAAAGCGCGAGGGCAGGACTTTCGGCTCGAGCTTGCTCTCGTCGAAGTTTGGGTCGTAGTCAACGGTTTCTTTCTCAAGGTCGCGAAGCATTTCGTCCGAAATCTTAGCTAAACGCGCTTCCGTATAACGATAGTGAGCAGCGGGGTAGCCGTCCACCGAGCCGAAGTTTCCGTGACCCTGAACAAGCTGATAACGCAGCGAGAAGTCCTGAGCTAAACGAACCAGCGCGTCATAAACGGAGCTATCGCCGTGAGGGTGATACGAGCCGAGAACGTCTCCGACGGTAGTAGCGGACTTTTTGAACTGCTTATCGTTAGTGAGTCCCGCCTCGTACATAGTGTAGAGGATTCTGCGGTGAACGGGTTTGAGCCCGTCGCGAACGTCCGGCAGCGCGCGCGCTACAATAACGCTCATAGAGTACGCGAGATACGAGTCCTGCATTTCGTGTACAAGGTCGCGGTCAACAACGCGCTGCTGCGGAAAGGCAATATCCTCGGGATTAGTAGAACGTTTTTTATGTGCCATAGTATTCATTCACCTGTTATGTCATTAGATTTTTTGGGTTTATCTGAACCATTCAAAATCAATTTCACCGTCAATATCAACTTTGTCTAGTTCTTTATGGTCTGCTGTGACAATTGTTCCGCCATTGACTGAAGCTTCCGCCAATAGTATTGCGTCTGCGAGAGACATTCGCCCATACTTAGTTTTCAGGTAGGCGGCGTGCTTAAGTAGAGTATTTGAGATTTCGTTGTTAACAGTTATTTGGAGTTCTGAAATAATATCAAAAACTCGGTCTGCATACTGTTGTCCGGGACTTTTGCAATACCCATAGTAAACTTCAAGGAGATTTATTGCGTTAATCCTTATTTTCGTATTTGCCCCGGCAGTTCTTCTCAATAGCTTCCAAAGTTCATTCCAACCCTCTTCCCTATTGAAATATGCTACCAACGCGCAGGCGTCCAGTACGTATTCGTTCACCAGTCGTCACCTTCTTCGCTGGTCATTTCAAGGAAACTCTCAACTGTTAAGCCGCAGCCTTCGAAAATCCCGCAATACTCGTCGATTTTACCAAGCAGCCGTTCAGTATCTCTGTCAAATAGAATCCTATCGTCAGAATACGGGAGTTCTTCAGGTTTCAGCGGTGTCAGTAAATAACTGTCATCTATTTTCCTGACACTCACACAGGGTGAAATAATTATCTTATCCAACGGCTTCGGCAATGTGTTCGTTTCCAGTATCAAATCCTGTAACATTTCTCGTTCTCCCTATATGTCGAGGTTTACGGCGTATTGAGCGTTATCCTCTATGAAGCGGCGGCGGGGTTCTACTACTTCGCCCATTAACGTTGAGAAGACTTGGTCGGCCGCTATCGCGTCCGCGAGTTCCACGCGAAGCATTGTACGGGTTTCGGGATTGAGCGTAGTTTCCCAAAGCTCCTCTTTGTCCATCTCGCCCAGACCTTTATTGCGGTTGATAATGATTTTCGCGTTAGGCTCGGTGCTGCGGATTTCAGCTATCATACGTTCGCGCTCCGGGTCGTCCAGCGCGTATTGCGGAGCGGACTTGCCGCGAACTAATTTGTACAGCGGCGGCTGAGCGATATACACGAAGCCCGCTTCCAGCAGCGGACGCATAAAGCGGAAGAAAAACGTCAGCAGCAACGTCCGGATATGCTGTCCGTCAACGTCCGCGTCAGCCATAATCACAATCTTATGGTAGCGAAGCTTGCCGATGTCGAAGTCGTCACCGATACCGGTTCCGAGCGCGAGGATAACGGGAGTAAGCTTGTCATTGCCGAAAACCCGGTCTGCGCGGGCTTTTTCGACGTTGAGCATTTTGCCCCATAGCGGCAGAACCGCCTGAAAACGGCTGTCGCGCCCGTTACAGGCTGTACCGCCCGCGGAGTCTCCCTCAACTATGAAAACTTCGTTGTATTGCGGGTCCTTGCCGTAGCAGTCGGTAAGCTTGCCGGGAAGCGCTCCGAAAGTACTATCGTTCTTTTTGCGGCTTAGGTCTCGCGCTTTTTTAGCTGCTTCACGGGCTCTCGACGCCGAAAGCGCTTTGTCCATTATTATCCGCGCAACTGCCGGATTTTCTTCCAGAAAATCGCTCAAATTGCGGTGCAGCATAGTATCAACGAGTGTGCGGATATCGGCGTTACCGAGCTTAGTCTTGGTCTGACCTTCGAACTGCGCTTCCGTGAGCCTGACGGAGATTACGGCGGTAAGTCCCTCGCGGGTATCCTCGCCGGTTAGTTTATCGTCATTTTTGAGGTAGTTATTTTTCAGCCCGTAATCGTTGAGAACCCGGGTGAGAGCCGTGCGGAAACCGGTTTCGTGCATTCCGCCCTCTGTTGTGTGTATATTATTCGCAAAGCTGTACGTAGTTTCTACGTAGTTATCGGTCCATTGCAGCGCGACTTCGGCCTCACGTTCTTCGCCCTTTACCTCGAAGTAAAGAACCTGATCGTGGAGCGGATTTTTCGGAGTGTTGATATACTCGACAAAGCTGCGGATTCCTCCCTCATATTTGTAGCCTACGGCGTTACCTGTCTCGCTTCGTCCGTCCGCGAGAGTAATTTGCAGCCCGGCATTGAGAAACGCCTGTTCGCGCATACGGGTGTTGAGGGTTTCGAAATCGAATATAGTTTCGTCGAAAATGGTACCGTCAGGCTTAAAGCGGACAGTCGTCCCGCGGACTGTCCCGGAACCTATCTTTGTAAGCGGCTTCGTAACGTCGCCCCGGGCGAATTCCATTGCCCAAAGGTCCGTTCCGTCGCAGACTTCGACCGTTAGCCACTCCGAGAGCGCGTTAACTACGGAAGCTCCCACACCGTGGAGACCGCCGGAAACTTTGTAGCCGCCACCGCCGAATTTTCCGCCCGCGTGGAGAACCGTGAATACGACTTCCAGCGCGGATTTGCCGGTTTGCTCCTGAATCCCGACGGGGATTCCGCGCCCGTTGTCCGTAACGCGGATAATGTTGTCAGCTTCGATAGTGACGGTAATTTCGCTGCAATAGCCCGCGAGGGCTTCGTCGATAGCGTTGTCAACGACTTCGTAAACCAGGTGGTGAAGCCCGCGTCCGCTGGTGGTTCCGATATACATACCGGGGCGTTTACGGACAGCTTCGAGACCCTCTAAGACCTGAATATTTTCAGCGGTGTAAGTATTTTGTTGCATTAGATTGAAACCTCTTCATAATATTTCGGGTAGAAAGCCCCGATAGAATAGTGTTATTAGCTGTAATAACGAAACTAAGCGGAAGTTTATCATCAGCGGAATTGGGATTAACGGAATTGACAAAAGCGGCAGCCCGCCGGTTATAGGTACAGTTATCGAGGTCAAAGACTCCGACAACGGAAGTCTTAGTAACAACGCAGGATTGCGAAAGCACGAGAAAAGCGTCCAAGGCGTGAATCCTCCTGTAGGGACTTTTAACAAATAATCCTCACGTGAATTGTTTCACGTGAAACATTGCGGAATTCCCAATATTTTCCGGCTCCTCGCAGGTCGTCAGAAACGTTTGACCCTCGCTTAGCTTCTCCATTACGAAGCCTTTGCGCCCCGTGTCCAGTTCGCTTAGTACGTCATCGAGCAGTAACAGCGGGTAGCGTCCAACATCGCGGCAGATGAATTCGCGCTCGGCGAATTTAAGCGATAAGGCCGCTGTACGCGTTTGTCCCTGCGACCAATATGTGTCCGGAGCGCCGTTGATTCGAAGTTCTATATCGTCCTTATGAGCTCCGACAAGACAGCGCGTACTCGCGAGTTCAGCCGATTCGTGCGATTGAAGCGAAGCCTGGTACAGCTCAAACATTTCGGCGCGTCCGAGAATTTCACCGCAGGACGGAGAATAGACAAGCCCGAGAGTTTCCGCGCCCCCCGAAAGCTTTTGGTGAAATTCGGCGGCTATCGGAGCAAGCTTCTCAAGCCACAATGCCCGGTACCACGCGAGTTCCGCACTGTACCGCGCTATTTGTTCGTTGTAGACGGAAAGCAGTTCGCGGTCGGGTGCGTTGTCTTTCAGTATAGCAGATTTAGCGTCAAAAACTTGTCGGAAACCCGCGAGAACTCCGCCGTATTTCGGGCGGAGAAGCGTTATTGCCGTATCCATCCAGCGTCTGCGTAATACTGCGCCTCCGCGGGCTAAGTTCAAATCTTCGGGAACAAAAAGTACAGCATACAGCGGGAGTTCGAGCAAATTTTTCTGTTTAACGTCGTTTACGCTTACGTTCTTACTGCGCGGCTCCGCGCTGAATGTTACATCTATAATGTATGAGTGTCCCGCGATTGCAGCTTCTCCGCGAAGCCCCGCAAAGGGCGAACCGGCGCGTAAGGCTTCACGGTCAGAACGGGTTCTGAACGAAACCCCGCGCGAAAGGTAGTAGACGGCTTCAAGCAGATTGGTTTTACCCGCGGCGTTAGGACCCGCGAATACGTTCACTCCCGGCGAGAAATCTCCGAATTCCGCAGCTTCGTAGCTTCGGAAACCTCGCAGCGCAATCTTCCGCAGAAACATCAGTTTGAAGCTCCCGCAATTGTAAACGCGCTTCCGCCGAAAGCCACAGAATCGCCGGGACGCAGCTTCTTTCCGCGTTCCAGCGCGACAATTCCGTTAACGCTAACTTCACCGGAGCTTACGTGAAGTTTGGCTTCGCCCCCCGTCTCGCATAATCCCGCGAGTTTCAGCGCGCTGTCAAGCTTTATATACTCACTGTAAATCTTTATAGTCCGCAAATCTAACTCCTTTTGTTCAGTGAACAGTGAACAGTGAACAGTGAACAGTTATATAGTGAACAGTCGAAATGATTTTGTCGCATCTTATTATTTTGGACAACTGTTCACTGTTCACTATTCACTGTTCACTGAAATTTACTCCGCTCTTATTCTCACCGGCAGTATCATATATAGGAAGCTGTCGTCGCCGTCCTCCGCGGGGGTTATTACGCAGGGGTTAGTAGGACCGTTGAGTGCGACGCGGATAGTCTGCGCCGGGCAATTTTTAAGGGCTTCCGTAACAAACTTATAGTTGAAACCGATAAGTATTTCCTCGCCGGGGTTCTGCATTTCAATGAGGCACTCGTCATTAGCGCGTCCGAAACCCGTTTCCGCGCGGAAGTTCAGTACATCGCCCGTAATCTCGCATTTCAGCGGGTACTTAGCTTTATCGTCGAGTATGAGCGATACGCGCTCGGCTGATTCGAGGACGGCTTTGCGGTCCGCGGTGAAAATCAGGCGCGTATTCAGCGGAAGCGATTTCTCGTAATCGAGGAATTCGCCGTCGAGTCTGCGCGAGATTATCTCCACGGGACCTATTTTGAATAGCAGATGACGCGTTCCGATAGTGACGTGAGCCTCGTCTTCGTCCCCCGCCGAAAGCCGCGCAATCTCGTGCAGCGCGTTACCGGGAACGATAAAGCTTGTGCTGTCGCTGTTAGACGAGGTAAAATCCTCGCGCCTGAGCGCAAGTCTGTAACCGTCTACCGCGACTACCGTCAGGCGGTTGCCGGCAATCTCGAACTTACTGCCCGTAAGAACCGGACGGGTTTCGTTGTCGCTGATACTGAACATAGTTTCGGTGATAAGCTTTTTCAGCTTACCCTGCGGGATTGAGACGCTGCTAAGTTCGTCAACCCCGGGAAGCTCCGGAAAATCGTCCGCGGGATTCCCCATTAACTCGAACTTGCTGTTAAAACAGGACACGCGGACAAGACTGTCGGCTGTAACGTCGATAGTGACGGGACCGCCCGGCATTGAGCGTACAACGTCGTTGATAAGCTTCGCGCGAAGTACGATAGTTCCGGGGTCGCGGACTTCGGCGTCGATTTTGACGCGGATTCCCGTTTTCATATCGTAGCCCGTGACAGTCAGCGTCGAATCAAGCGCCTGAAACAGTAAGCCCTCGAGAATAGGAACCGTACTGTTCACCGAGGAAGAACGCGAAGCCGCCGAAATAGCCGATAGTAAGTCGTCGCGCTCAACAAGGATTTTCATTTTCCAAAA
>JAISLB010000089.1 GCA_031260685.1 Oscillospiraceae bacterium
CAGATATCAGAGACGTTGGTTTGGACGTTGGCTGCGGAGTACGTGGGAGCGTCCTGTGGGGAGCGTCCTGCGGGTTACGCCCTTCGGGGGAGCGTCCCTGCGGGGGAGACCACCCCGGCGCTACGCGCCACCCCTCCCAAGAGGGGAATTTGGTCGCTGCTATTGTTAAGATTGCGGCAATCCCCGCAGCCCCCGTCCAAACTCTCGTCCAAACCTCCGTCCAAACTCTCGTCCGTGACCAGCGTCCAAACCCTCGTCCAATTCCCCTCTTGGGAGGGGTGCCGTCCGCAGACGGCGGGGTGGTTTCCCCCGCAGGGCGTCCCCCACAGGGCGCAGCTAACGTCCAAACCTCCGTATCTGATATTTGATATTTAATATTTGATAACTGCTATCTGCTATCTGAATTTGCTATCTAGTAAAATTGTATGATTGCAAACGCTGTTACTTGCATAGATTTAGCTTATGGGAAAATTGTTTTCGCGCAGGCTGCTGTATGACCTCGCTACGCTTTTGGGGCTTGGGGCTTTAATCGTTATGCTTGCTGTCTATCCGGCGGAGTCCGTAAGCGCGGGGAAAGACGGAGTTGCGCTATGTCTCAATATCGTCGTACCGTCGCTGCTGCCGTTTTTCGTAGTATCGGCGTTAGCCGTGGAGCTTGGAGCCGCGGACGCGCTGGGAGTTCTGGCGGCTCCCGTAATGCGCGTATTATTCAACGTGAGCGGGACTTGCGGAGCCGCCTGGGTACTTGGTTTCGTGGGAGGCTATCCCGTCGGCGCGAAAACGGCTATCGCGCTGTACAGCTCGGGGAAAATCGGCAAAACCGAGACGGAGCGGCTTTTGAGCTTCTGCAACAACTCGGGACCTGCGTTCATACTCGGCGTAGTGGGCGCGGGAGTATTCTCGTCAGGTCAAATCGGGCTGCTGCTCTATATGGTTCACGCTTTGTCAAGCGTTCTAATCGGCGTGGGTTTTCGGTGGTACGGCAGCAGCGGAGTGGTCAGCGGACAGCGGTCAGTGGTCAGCGGGGAGACGGGGACGGCGGACGGCGGGACGCGGGTTAAGCCGCCTTTCGGGAGCGCGCTTGTCTCCGCGGTTACGTCCTCGGTGCAGTCCGCGCTGAATATTTCGGGCTTTGTGATATTTTTCACCGTTGCCGTCAAGCTGCTTTTTATGAAGTTCGACATTCCCGCGGAAATGCGCCCGCTGCTTACGGGTTTCATCGAGCTAACCTCGGGGGTTACGAACCTTCGGGGCTCGGAACTTCCGCAGGCTGTCAAAATGGCAGCGTTTCTGCTGGGCTGGGCGGGACTCTCGGTACATTGCCAGGCGATGTCGTTTATCAGCGCGGCGGGAATTCGCGCGGGAACGTATATCGTGGGAAAGCTGCTGCACGGCTTGCTCTCGGCGGCTCTCGTAACGCTTCTGTTCCGCGTGATACCATTCAGGGCGGAGGCGGCGGTATATTTCGCGGAACAGGTACAGCGGCTAGCGGAGTTCGGAACCCCGGAGCGTTGGCTCTTATCGCTCGGAACATCCTTGTTGCTAGCTTTAATGTTTGCGGCTGCGTTATTTGTATCGAAAAGCAGAAAAAAGAATAATTTGTAGAGAAAGGTACTGGAAATTTGAAAAAGAATAGTGTATAATGGAGAGTGATAAAGTTTGGAGTTGCTGCGAGGTTAGAAAATGCTGTTCCGAGAGGATATAGAACCGGCCTGTGCGTATTGTTCGCGCTCGGCGTATATAGCGGACAACGAATACATCTGCCGGAGGCGCGGGATAGTGGAGGGCGCGGGAGAGTGCCGCGGCTTCGTCTATGACCCTTTCAGGCGTATCCCGCCGGAAAACCCCAGACTGACGCCTATTGACGTATTACCGTACAATCCGGAGGATTGACTTATGTCGCCTAAAAACACGGCTCCGAAGCTTACCCCGCGGGACGCTGTCGTTAATGTCTCGGTTGCCAAAAACAACACCGAGGCTAGCATACGCGTTGTCGAACCGGCAGACGGAGGCAAAGAAGTCACCGAGAAGATGATTCTCGACGCTTTGTCCGCGGCTAAGATTACTCACGGCATTAACCGCGCCGCGATTTCGGCGTTTGCGGCTCGTCCCTCGTATGGCTCGGTTATCGTAGTTGCCGAGGGAGAGCAGCCGGTTCCGGGGGTTAAAGGCGAACTTGACTATAAGTTTTCGTCAACGCGGGTTCTCCGCCCGACTATCCGTCCGGACGGTACCGCCGATTACCGTAATCTCGGTTACGTCCAAAACGTTCTCGCGGGTCAGGTACTCGTCGAGCGTATTCCGTCTGTTCCCGGGACGCCCGGGAAGGACGTTTACGGCGTTGAGAAGTTTCCCCCGAAAACTCCCGAAGCCATTCTGCCGAAAGGTAAGAATACGGTTATCTCGGAGGACGGGCTGACGCTCCTCGCCTCGGTAGACGGTCAGGTTGACCTCAACGGCAGAACCGTCGCCATACTCGATATGCTCACCGTCGAAAACGTCGATTTCTCTACCGGTGATATTGACTTTGTCGGTAACGTAACTGTCAACGGCGATATTGGTCAGAGCGCGAGAGTCAAAGCCGACGGCAACGTAACGGTAAAAGGCGTAGTGGACGGCGGCTCAATCGAAGCTAAGGGCAACGTAGTAATCCAAGGCGGCTATAACGGACGGCACTCCGGGGTTTTACGCGCCGAAGGCTCTATAAAGACTAAGTTTATTCAGAACGGTACCGTTCACGCGAAAGAGATTGAGACCTCCGTAATTTTGAATTCCAACGTAAACGCTAAGGACGCGATACGTGTGGTCGGCAAAGGCGCGTTAGTGCTGGCGTCGAATCTGCACGCCCGCAATACCGTCGAATGTGTCAACGCCGGTTCGGAATCGTCGCGGGGTGATAATCTGCTCGAAGTCGGCAATGACCCGGATTTGCTTATACGTTCGCGCGAATTGCCGCGTATGATTGTAGACATCGAAAAGCAGCTTGCCCAGCTCGATAGATTGCTCGACGTTTTCAAGCAGCTCCGCGCCGCGAATCGGCTCGACGAGGAGAAAGCCGAGAAAGCCCGTTCCGTTGAGGTCAACCGCGACGAATTGCAGGAACGGCTCAACGATTTACAGATTGAACGCGAAGAATGTGACGAGGCCTTAGCGAAAGCAGGTTACGGGACGATTATCGTTACGGGGACGCTTTTTCCCACGGCGATGATTCTAATCGGTCCGGAGCGGCTGCGGATTTCAGACCCCGTTTCCTTCGTCCGATACTATCGGAGAGAAGCGGAAGGCATTGTCACAAGCACCGCGAAATGACCGCTGTGCGGCAGCGGACTGACCGCTAATAGAAAAAACTAGGGGGTTAACAACGTGACTGAAACTACTGACGAACTGGTAATGCGGCCGTGGGTTCTCATTGTCGAGGACATTACCACAGAGCGAACAATTCTCCGCGAGATACTCTCCGGGGAATACGAAGTTATGGAAGCGTCCAACGGTAAGGAAGCGTTCAAACTAATCCAGGAGTACGGAGAATCCTTCGCGATGGTCATAATGGACATTATGATGCCGGAGATGAACGGAGTTGAGGTTCTGCGCTCAATGCGGGAGGACGGGGTTTCAAGCTCGCTTCCGGTTTGTTTAGTTACGTCCTCGCACGATGAGACCATAGTTCTTGAAGCCCACGCGCTCGGGGTTGCGGACGTTATCATTAAACCCGTTAACCCGCTTATTCTCTTGCATAGGGTTCGGAATCTCATTGATTTGTACTCCTATCGTATGGATATAGAGATTGCGCTCCGCGAACAGCGTGAGTTGCTCGAACTTCAGAATCAGCGCGCGCTTAATCATAACCGCTTCCTGATTGACGCTTTGGCGACAGCTGTGGAGTACCGCAGTCTCGAATCGGGGGAACATATGCAGCGGGTTAAGGAGCTTACGCGCTTCTTTTTGAGCCGCCTGTCGGTTCGCGGCAATTGCCATATGACGGGGGAGGAAATCGACACCGCCGCCGAAGCCGCGGTTCTCCACGATATCGGCAAAATCTCTATCTCGGATACTATTCTTATGAAACCGGGGCGGCTGACGGCTGAGGAATACGACAGAATGAAGCAGCATACGACTAAGGGCGCGGAAATGCTCGACCGAGTTCGCGTTGACGATAGTCAGTACTCGGCGTTTTGCTATGACATTGCGCGGAGCCACCACGAACGTTGGGACGGAATGGGTTATCCGGACGGCTTGATTGGCGACGCAACGCCGATTTGGGCGCAGGCGGCGGCTCTCGCGGACGTTTATGACGCGCTCACTAACGTTAGGGTCTACAAACCTAAATACAGCCACGAGGAATCAGTGCGTATGATTATCCACGGAGAGTGCGGAATCTTCAACCCCGCGCTTCTCGAATGTCTCGAAGAGGACGCGATGCTGCTGGAAGAATTTTGCAAATGAGTATGAATGTAGTGGTCAGTGACGCAGTGGTCAGTGGTCAGCGGGTTGGAAGTGGTCAGTGGTCAGTGGCTAGTGGTCAGCGGGTTGGAAGTGGTCAGAGCACGCGGAAACTGACCACTGACCACTGTTCACTGTTCACTGTTATCTGTTCACTGTTATTTGTCTTGCTGCTTGCTTCCTGCGGACGCGCGGGAGCGGACGACCTTTTCGTCCTACCTAAGCAAAGCGAAGCGTACAACCAAATTCAGCGCGTTATCGACGAGGAGCTTCGCTCCGGAGCTGCGTACAGTGCGCCCTCCGGCGGTAACTACCGTCAGTCGGTGCAGCTCCGCGACATTGACGGCGACGGAGTTAACGAGGTTATAGCTTTTTTCGCGGTTTCCGCGGAGCAATCGCTTAGAGTAGCGATTTTCCGTCAGGACTATGACGGGGTTTACAAGCGTATTGCCGTCATCAACGGCGACGGGAGCGGCGTTGACAGCGTCTACTACCCCGATATGGACGGCGACGGAATCCTCGAGCTCGTTATCGGCTGGAAACTGGGCAACGACGTTAAAATGCTCGAACATTACAGCTTAGTCGATTTTGCCCCGGTTCAGCTGAATATCGCGGACTATACGGTTTACACTATTACAGACCTCACGGGGGACGGACTGGACGATATAGCCGCAATCCGCCACGATAGCACGAACTTCGGCGGAACGCTCACTGTCTATTCGCTTGCTAAGGACGGCGAGACCTCGTTCTATTCGGCTGCGCTCTCGTTCGATATGGAGAACATACAGAAGCTCGCGGTAAGCCCCCTCGCGGGAGGCGCTAAGAACCCTCAGGCGCTATTCATCGAGGGCGGCTGGCAGACTTCGGGGCTTATTACCGACATTTTCAAGTTTAACGGAGAGGCTCTCGTTAACGTCAGCGCGAATCCTAAAACGGGCAGCAGTGAGAACACCGCAAGGCTCTCGAGCATTACCTCTCGCGATATCAATAACAACGGCGTGATTGACGTCCCGATACCGCGGGTTCTCCCCGGGAACGGCGAAGCCACTTTCCGCGCTCTCGATTGGTACGAATATGACGAAGCCGGTAGGTCGGAGATGATGCTCACGACTTTCCACAATGTGTCCGACGGCTGGTACCTTATCCTCCCGCTCGAGGGACGTAACCGCGTCTCAATGCGGCGCGAGGAGAGACAGGGCGAACACGCTCTAATCTGCTCGTGGTGGGAGAACGGAGCCGCAACGGACTTTCTCGCTCTCTACACGCTGACAGGCGAAAACCGCGCCGAAGCCGCTCAGCGAAACGATTGCTTCACTATACGAGCCGAGGACGAAGTACTCTACGCGGGTAAAATTTTGGGCTATTCCGGTGAAATCACCGAGAGCTACGTCCGCGAAAATTTCAGGCTGATATACACCGACTGGAACAACGGAATCTGACGGAGGTTGCGGGGGACACCACCCCGCAGGGCGCAGCCCCCGTTCAAACCAACGTATCTGATATCTGATATTTGCTAACTATATAACTGTTAACAGGGAGTACGTAATGCCTAAAAAAGTTTTGGTACTTGAAGACGAGTCCAGCATTAGGAGCTTTGTCGTTATAAACCTCGGGCGCGCCGGTTACGAACCAATCGAAGCGGGGACAGCCGAAGAAGCCTTTGAGCGGATAACGGAGAATCCCGACATTCAGGTCGCGCTGCTCGACATAATGCTTCCCGGCGAGATGAACGGTCTCGAAGTTTGCCGCAGGCTTCGCGCTGCTAATCCCGCTATGGGGATTATTATGCTCACCGCAAAGGCGCAGGAAGTGGACAAGGTTACGGGGCTTATGAACGGCGCCGACGACTATATCACTAAGCCGTTTTCAACCCCCGAGCTTATAGCCCGCGTGGACGTAATGTTCCGGAGAGTGGGCGGGACGCCGGAAGCCGCGGCTCCCGCTAAGCTCGTCAGCGGTCCCTTTTCCCTTGACCTCACCAGCCGCACGCTTCATAAGAACGGCGAACGTATTAAGCTTACGGGTATCGAATTCGACATCGTTACTATCTTTCTCGAAAACCCCGGCAAGGCGTTTTCGCGTCAAGAGATTCTAAGCAAAGTCTGGACGAACGGCAACGGCAGCGACACCAAAATCGTTGACGTCAATATTCGCCGCCTACGCATTAAGCTCGAGGACGACCCTACGAACCCCGTGTATATCAATACCATTTGGAGCTTCGGCTATAAATGGGGAGAGTAGTTGTTCAGTGAATAGTGAATAGTGAATAGTGAACAGTGAACAGTGAACAGTGAACAGTGGTCAGTACGGGGGTTG
>JAISLB010000112.1 GCA_031260685.1 Oscillospiraceae bacterium
GAGCGAGATAAACGTGAAGCCGTTGTCCGCGGCGTACTTCTCCGCTGCGGAGCCGCTGATACCGGAGATAGTGAAACCTGAAACCTTGAGTTTGTTAGTACCTACGAGATAGAAGCCTAAGGATTCAGCATAGATTCTTGTTACACTTTCGGGGATTGTGATACTTGTTAAAGAAGTACAATCAAAAAAAGCGTTATAACCAATATATTTCACCAGCACGCCGTCGATTATCTCGAACTCGTCGGCTGCGGACGACAGCGGCGCTATTGACAGCACCATCGCGAGTATCAGCGCCAGCGACAGAATTTTTTTAGTCATAAGCTTTGCACCTCCAAAGTCTTTCCTTACATTATACCACAAACAGCCGAAATTAGCAAGCGGTAAATTAAACCTCCGGGCGGGTTTGTTATACCCGCCCGGAGAAGCTTATTTTACGTTGTCGTATAAGCGCAGGATTGTCGAGATACTTTGCTCGTGAGTGTATGGGTCTTTCGGGGCGAACTTTGTACCGTCCCCGGTGCCGCTCATTATTCCGCGGCTTTTGACGGTGTTCACTCCGTCCGCAGCCCAGCTCGAAACCTCCGAAATGTCCGTAAATGCCGCCGAGCTGCCCGCGCCGCTATCTACGCCGACGGCTTTGAGAGTGTTTGCGAGCATAACCGCGGCTTGCTCACGGTTGAGCTTGCCGTTAGGGTCGAAAGCTGTTCCGTCGCCTACGCCCGCAACTATTTTGAGCGCGTTAGCCGCGAGAATTTTTGCGTCCGTAGTATCAGTGAACGTACCGCGTGTCAGGTTCTTGCCGGCAAGAACCGAATCAATGGAGGCGCCGTAGTAGACTTCGATGAAGTTGACCGCAAGTCTTGCAAACTCTCCGCGGGTTGTGGGAGCCTGAAAGTTTTTCTCAAGCTCGGCGGTGGAGAGTTTAAGCGCTTGCGCTTGTTTCACGCTGTCCGCAGCCCAGCCCGACGGAGCGGGAGCGGGAGTAGCCGGAGCGGGAGCCGGAGTAACCGCAACGGTCTTGGCGTTAGTATTGTAAACCGCTAATCCGCCGTCCGTGGTGACTACTACTAACTCGTAAGTGCCGTTTTTGTCAACATCGGCGAGAACCGGCTTCGCCATAGCTCCGTTATTGTGACCGTCGGGCGTTCCGTGAGTAACGGTGCCGGTGCCCGGAAGCTCCGTTTTTTGCAGCAGATTGCCCTTAGAGTCAAGGACGATGATATGACCTTTTTTGCCGCTGTCGGCAACGGTATAGGTATCATACCACGTGGTAAAGACAACCTCTTTAGTGCCGTTGTTGTCAAGGTCAACGGCTACGGGACGTGAAGCAAACTCGTAGTTGCCCGAGCCGGAGGATTTGGACGAAACGACGTACGGCCAGTTGTCGTGTTCCGTACCGTCAAGCGAGAAGCAGTGAAGTTTGCCGTTATACGAGGCAAAGAGAATTTCCTGTTCGCCGTCTCCGTTGAGGTCGCTTACAGTCGGAGTAAGGTTAACGTCAATATTGAACGAGTTTGGATAATTTTGGTGGAGAGGTTCGCCGAGATTCTGCGGAACTTCTGTCCAGTCATAGCCTTTAGCCGCGTTAGTCCAGCGCGTCCCGTCGCCGTTACGTATGAACAGCGTCACATACAGCGTTTCAGTCGGCATATTAGCCTGCGCCGACGACCCGTTGAACAGTCGTTTCTCCGCGATAACCGTAGTTAGGAGTTCAAGTTTACCGTCGCCGTCAAGGTCGGCGACTGCTGTACCTGCCTGGGACAGTTTAGTCCAGAGATCGTCATAACCTTCGGTAAACGCGATCCCGTTGCTTGCAGACGCTGAAGGTGTCCAACCGTGTCCCTTGTTACCCGGGTTAAGCTCTTTACCGTTTTTCACGTACCACGGTATTTGAGCCCAGAAAAGCCCGGGATAGACCGTTTGGTTAGCCTCCGTGAGCGTTCCGTTAGCGTTATAGACAATCATATACGGATTGTCCGCCGGGAAGATAAGCTCGAGGTTTGCGTCGCCCGTAATGTCCGCCGCGATTATGTTATCCATATAGGTGCCGTCGGGGTCCATAACGGGTTGACCTTTTACGTCTTTTTGACCGGCACCCGCGTAAACGGTTTCGTTTCTGATGTTGTTGACGGCTTGACTAGTCAATTGCGGCCAACCTGCGCGAACCCGTCCGTCTGTGTGGAATACGTACGCCGTGGTGTATTGTCCCGCGCCAATGCCTAAGCCGACTATAATTTCTTTGTAGCCGTCGAGGTCAATGTCGGCGACTGTCAGCGCGTTCAGCTGGGCGTATGAAGGTGCGCCGACATCTGTCATCAGTTTCGGCCAACCGCTCTTGAAATAGCCGTTATTGTCAAGGACAATGATTTGAGCTTTTGATTTGATTGATGTGATAATCTCGAGCTTGCCGTCTTTGTCAATGTCGGTGACTTCAATATCGGCAAAAGTGAAGCCGATGTTCCCGCCGGATTCTTGGAAAGGAGAGCTTTTGTCCTTGCCGGCGTTGACGCGCCACTTGACTTCGCCGCTTGCAGCGTCAAATACGGTGATAAAGCGCGATGACGTAATGATTTCGAGTTTGCCGTCTCCGTCAAGGTCCGCTACCGCGGGAGTAACGCCGGATATGTCCTCAACCCAAGTATTGCCCCAGCCGTCGTCGAAAAGTCCTTTATTACCGTAGCGCAGAGTTACGAGGTCCGCGGCACCCGCCGGCGGGACAACCGGCGCAAGTACAAGCAGCAGTACCGCCGCGAGCGCAAGAGATAGAAATCGCTTTTTCATAGAGTTAGACCTCCTAAAAAAATACATTACGACGCATTATACCACATATGAATAAAATATGCAAGCACAAAAATTACAACGCGTGAACCGCGTTTTATCTCGGCTTATGTTATTTGCGTACTGTTATCTGTTTCGCCGCTTTTCGCGTAAAGCTTGTGCTATACTCTTAGGTATGAGAGTTATCTATATTGACCAGTTGTTTGTACTGAACGGCGCTGTGAACTATCTGCTTCTCGCGGCAACAGCCAAATTGTGCGGAACGGCTCCGAGACGGCTGCGCGTGATACTCGCGGCATTGTTCGGAGCGGGTTACGCGGTATGCACGGTACTGCCGGGAGTTCCACCGCCGGTCTCCGCGCTCCCCGTGAGATTGTCAATGGGCGTAGTACTCTCGCTGATAGCTTTCGGACAGCGGCGCGGCTTGCTCAAAGCGGTTCTTGTGATGTTCTCGGTTGCCGCGGCTTTTGCCGGAGCCTCGCTGCTCGTCAATCGGGCTGATTTCAAGACGCTGCTGCTGACAATAGCTGTTGCCTATGCGGTATTGACGTTTGCGCTGAAATTCGCAGCGGCTAAAAACAGCTCGGCACTGCGGAAAACGATGACGCTAGCTGTAACCTACAAGGGAAGGACCGCAAGTTTCCCGGTACTTCGCGATACCGGTAACGCTCTCAGTGACCCTTTCTCCGGCGGAGCCGTGCCGATAGTGAACAGCGTAGAATTGCGTCACATATTTCCCTTGCCGGAAGCCGCAAACCCCGGAGACGCGGTACTCGAACTCTCGCGTACGAATCCCGGACTTCGAACCGCGCTTCTGCCGTATAAGTCGCTGGGAGGCGGGGGACTGCTCTTAGCGTTCTGCGCGGACAGCGTAACAGCCGACGGTCAAGCTCTCGAAACCAATCTCGTCGCAATCTCGCCAATTGAAATCAATACATATGGAGGTATCTTATGATTATCCGCAAATTGCTCTCGCTGCTGCTCGAAAAACTCGGGGTTGCGCCTGACATTCTATTCGTAGGGAGCGGCGAGACGCTCCCCACGCCGCTTACAAGGGAGGAAGAGCTTGAGACACTCTCGCGCCTGACGCAGGGCGATGAACGGGCAAAGCAAACGCTCATCGAGCGCAACCTGCGGCTCGTTGTCTATCTCGCGAGACGCTTTGACAATACCGGTATCCCCGCCGACGACTTAGTTAGTATCGGCACGATTGGCTTAATCAAAGCGGTCAATACTTTCAACCCGGAGAAAAACATTAAGCTCGCCACTTACGCTTCGCGCTGTATAGAGAACGAGATATTGATGTTCCTGCGGAAAACTACGAACTATCGCCGCGACATCTCGCTCGACGAACCGCTCAACACCGATTGGGACGGTAATGAGCTGCTGCTTTCCGAAGTCTTAGGCACCGAGGACGACAGCGTTTCGCGCCCCCTAGAGGACGACGCGGAGAAACAGGTCCTATACCGCGCAATGGGGAGCCTTGACGAGCGCGAACGCGATATAATCGCCCTGCGCTTCGGCTTAGGGCATCCCCGCGAGTTCACGCAAAAGGAAGTCGCCGACTCAATGGGAATTTCGCAAAGCTATATATCCCGCTTAGAAAAAAGAATAATCTCACATCTAAGACGTGAGATTACCCGGATAATGGCAATTTGACAGTGAACAGTGAATAATGAATAGTGAATAACGGGTCTTGCTAAGTGGCAACGCGTATATTACAACGCTGCGACCTTTTAGCTTCCTATTATTCACTATTCACTATTACTTATTCACTGAATCAGCGGTATTCTTTCATTTGCAGCTGGAGTTTGTCGCTTATGAGCGCAATGAACTCGCTGTTTGTGGGTTTGCCCTTGATATTTGACACTGTATAGCCGAAATACTTCTGCAGTATCTCAATATCGCCCCTGTCCCAGGCAACTTCGATAGCGTGGCGGATTGCGCGTTCCACACGGCTCGAAGTCGTGTTATACTTTTGGGCTACCTGCGGATATAGGAGCTTTGTAACGGCGTTTATGAGTTCGCCGTCGTTAATGACGCGGATAATGGCGTCGCGGAGATACTGATAGCCCTTGATGTGAGCCGGAACGCCGATTTCGTGGATAATGTCAGTCACCATTTGCTCAACTCGTTGGTTAGTGCGGGCGGACTGACGGTCAAAGGCGGTCACGGAGCTCGGAACGTTCTCAATCCCGGCTTGCCTTATTTTGGAGACAAGATTACTCACATCACAGGGCTTTGTGATGAAGTATCTAGCGCCGGCTTCGTTTGCTTCCCTGATGATGTGGTCATTGACGAAAGCCGACATCAGGATAGCGGAGGGCGGCGGAGCCTCCATTTGTTCCATAGCGTGCAGGATTGCCAGCCCGTCCGATTTCGGGAGAATCAGCTCGGAAATAAGTACGTCAGGTGTTAACTGCAGAAGAAGTTCGGTTGCGGTTTCGCCGTCTCCGGCTATTCCGACAATCTCCATATCATCTTCCGCGTTGATACTTTCCGTGAGCAGATTGCGGAAATCTTCGTTTTGGTCGGCAATGAGAATTCTGATTGTGCGCCCCATAGTGGTTTCCTCCGTAAAAACTTTTCAAATCAACGTCATTCAACGTTGTTATACTTATTGTGCCATATTATTGTAACTCTCGCAAGGGGATAGTTTTGTAATGTTAGGCTGAAACAGCTCACGAACTGTCGAGAGATGCTGTCGAAATAAAATGCTTAACATAAACAGATTGCTTGCGTTGACATAATGAGTGTTTTAAGACAAAAAAATTTATACGCTTCGCTTGTTGCGGGCGGCCATCTCGGCCGCCCTTACGGTAAGAGCTTGCTGCTTATTGCCGCAGCCGTATGTGTGTTTCTCGCAGCTGCAATTCCGCGACTTCGCTTGGGGCGCCGAGGAGCGGGTCGCGGGCGTCGCCGTTAAGCGGGAACGCTACTACCTCGCGGATATTCTCGCTGTCAGTCGCGAGCATAAGCAGACGTTCAATACCGATTGCCATTCCTGCGTGCGGAGGTGCGCCGTATTGGAACGCGGTATAAAGAGCTGCGAACTTTTCTTTTATAACGTCCTCACTGTAACCCGCAAACTCAAAAGCGCGCTTCATAATTTCGGGGTCGTGGTTGCGTACAGCTCCGGAGCTTAGTTCGTAGCCGTTGCACACAGTATCGTACTGGAAAGCGAGAACATCGGGCGCAATATCGCCCTGCGGCATAGAGAACGGATTGTGCATAAAGTCCGGCTTGCCGGTTTCGTCGTTTATCTCATACATCGGGAAGTCCACGATAAAGCAAAACTCATAGCGTTCGGTATCAATCAGATTGAGCGTTTCGCCGAGACGGGTTCGTATCTGTCCCGCAAATTTGTTGGCGAGGTCAACGCTGTCAGAGATGAAGAATATTGTATCACCGTCTGAAATGTTGTAAGTATCGGTCAGCCACGCTTGTTTTTCAGCTGAGAGGAATTTCTCGATAGGTCCCTTATAGCTGCCGTCAGCGCGTGTGAGGTAGCCCAGTCCTTTCATACCGATAGACAACGCGAAATCGAGCATTTTCTCAAAGAAAGACTTCGGCTGACCTTTGGTATTCACGGCAATACCGCGAACCGGTTTACCTTTGAACGCCGCAAATCCGGCATCAGCAAAGAACGCGCTGAGGTCGATAATTTCAAGCGGGTTGCGCAAATCAGGTTTGTCGGTTCCGTAGCGAAGCATAGCCTCGGGGTAGGGAATATGCCTGAACGGCGCGGTACTGACCGGTTTATCCGTAAATTTTTTGAAAGTGTTAACTAAGACTTCCTCCGCAACTGCGAATACGTCCGATTGTTCGGCAAAAGCCAGCTCGAAGTCTAATTGGTAGAATTCGCCCGGTAAGCGGTCCTGCCGTGCGTCCTCATCTCGGAAGCAGGGAGCAATCTGGAAGTATTTGTCAAATCCCGAGACCATTAGCAGCTGCTTAAACTGTTGCGGAGCCTGCGGAAGCGCGTAGAATTTCCCCGCGTGCCGCCTGCTCGGAACTAAGTAGTCACGCGCACCCTCCGGTGAGGAAGCTGTGAGAATGGGCGTCTGAATCTCAAGGAAGCCGAGACGCTCCATTTCGCTTCGTAAAAATCCTATTACCTTAGAGCGAAGTATAAGCTTGTCGTGCATTACGGAATTACGCAAATCAAGGAAGCGGTATTTCAGGCGCGTATCCTCTTTGACCTCGCGGGAGTTCTCAATTTCAAACGGCAGCATATTTTTAGCGGCTCCGAGAACTGTCAGGCTTTCCGCGTGAAGCTCTATCAAACCGGTCTCGAGCTTGTCGTTTATCGTGTCAGCGTCACGCAGTTTTACGGTGCCTGTGACAGACGCCGTACACTCTTTGTTGACGCCGTTCAGAAAAGAGTTATCGTGAAGTACAATCTGCGTAACGCCGTAGTGGTCGCGCAAATCGACAAACATCACCCCGCCGTGGTCGCGTATAGCGGCTATCCAGCCGGTTAGCGTGACCGTTTGCCCTATATGGTCCTGCCGAAGTTCGCGGCAAGTATGAGTACGAAGCATAATAGTATCCTTTCGCGATAGGAGTGATGTTGATTATAACACATAACATATACAAATGTCAAGCGATTATGACAACTATTTTCAAAAATTTGCAAATTTGTACTGTTAAGACATTTCTGAGTGTAGCGCAACTTGGCTCACGGCTGCTTTTATAAGGATTCAGGGGCAATTAAGCTTTCCGGGCAATCGCTTTTTTTGCCGCGCTGACTATGTGTTCCGCAGTTAGAGCGTATTCGCCGCGAAGATAGCTTTCCTGTCCGACCTGACCGAAGCGGTCCTCGACCCCTACGAATTCTATCGGAACGGGACAGTTCCGCGCTGTGACTTCCGCAATTGCGCTCCCCAAACCGCCGTAGATGTTGTGGTTTTCGCAGGTTACGAAAGCCCGCGTTTTCGCCGCGGATTCCTTAATAAGTTCGGCGTCCGCGGGTTTCCACGTGAATAGGTCAACTACTCTTGCGGAGATTCCCTCACTTGCAAGGATAGCCGCGGCTGATAACGCTTCCGTAACCATTATCCCCGAGGCGAAAAGAGTTACGTCATTGCCCTCGGAGAGGATTTTGCCCTTGCCGATTGTGAATTTTTCGCCCTCGGTGTATATCGCGGCGGAATTTTTGCGCGCCATACGTATATAATAGATACCGTATAGTCCGTCCTCCGCAAGTTGTCTGGTGAGTTCGCTGACCGCCGTCGGGTCGCAGGGTTCGAGAAGCGTAATGTCCGGAATAGCCCGCAATATCGCCATATCCTCAAAAGGCATATGCGTACCTCCGTTGTACGCGGCGGTGATTCCGGGGTCGGAACCGAGAACTCTTATATTGAGTTTAGCGTAAGCGCCGGAGACAAAGAGCTGGTCGCAGGCTCTGCGCGTGACAAAAGGCGCGAAGCTGTGAGCAAACGGTATTTTGCCCGTGAGCGACAGTCCCGCGGCTACTCCGAGCATATTCGCTTCGGCTATCCCGCATTGTATCGCACGCTCCGGAAACTTCTTGAAAAACGGCTTCATTCCGCTTGAACCTATCAAATCGGCATCGAGAACGACTATCCGTTCGTCTTTTTCAGCCGCGCTGATTAGAGTTTCGCAATATGCCTCGCGCATAAGTTTTGTGCTTTGTAAGGGTTTATATTCAATCGGGTTTATCATAGTTTTGTTATCCTTAACGTAATTTAGTTGATAAGAATTTACGCGTTGAGCGCGGCTATTGCGTCGTCAAGCTGCGCGAGAGTGAACGTAAGGTGATGGTTATTCGGAGCGGCGGCTTCAACGAAATCTACGCCTTTGCCTTTGACTGTGTCGAGAATTACCGCGCCCGGGAGCTGTCCCGAAGTTGCCTTTATTGCGTCCGATATAGCCGCGACGTCGTGTCCGTCAATCTGTACAACGCTCCAGCCGGAGGCTTCGAGCTTTTGCTTGAGGTTTCCGAGCGACATCACGTCGTTTGTATAGCCGTCAAGCTGTATTTTGTTGTTATCGACAAACAGCGTCAGATTCCCGAGTTTGTATTGAGCGGCGAACATTATCGCTTCCCAGTTTTGCCCCTCGTTGAGTTCTCCGTCGCCTACTATGCAATAGGTTCTGCTGTCAAAGCCGGACAATCTGTCGCCGAGGGCAATACCGCAAGCGGCTGACAAGCCCTGCCCGAGCGAACCCGCGGTCATATCTATGCCGGGAGTTTTGGTGCGGTCAACGTGGCTCGGTAAGTGTCCGCCGCCTTGGTTTAGCTCCGTGAGCATTTCCCGGGGAAAGTAACCTTTGAGACATAGCGCGGCGTACAGAGCGGGTCCCGCGTGACCTTTCGAGAGTACGAGCTTGTCGCGTTCAGCCCATTGCGGGTTTTTAGGGTCACAGCGCATTACCGAACCGTAAAGTACGGCGAGGACGTCGCAGATGCTCATTGCGCCGCCGATATGACCGAATAGCGGCGTCTTGAAAGCTTCGAGAGTGGTAACGCGAATGTCGCGCGCGAATTCTTTGAGTTGTTGGCTGTTCAAAATAGGTCGTCTCCTTGCGTCAATTATCGTATAGAATCGTAAAACTTGTAATAGCAAAGCGCCGCGCACTAAGGGCGGGAGTTACCAAGGGGCGCGGACGAAAATATCCACCGGGAATAGGTTCTTAACATTGAGTGTGGGGCAGAGGACGCGTTTTGCGGCAACCATAACGAGCGGGAGTTCAAGGCGCATAGCGGTCTCGCGGGCGAATCTCATTCCCGCGACTACCGTTTCCCGCGTAGTTTCGCCGCAAAGATGAGAGTTTGCGGCAACTCCCGTGGCTTTCAAACGCGAAGCGGCTTCTATTTCCGGCAGCAGCATTGCCGCAAGCTTCGCAGTGCCGGTTTCCGGGCGGTACTTATTTATAACATAGAGCATTTCGTAGCCGTGCCGCGAGAATTTCGCGGAGTAGCGTCCGAGAACTTTCGCGCCCTCGGGGTCGCCTCCCGCGTCTATAATTGTGAAATCGGCAGAGCTTGCTTCCGCATCGAATATACGCTGAACCTCGGGATTTAGTCCCGGGGCATCCAGCGTACTGCCGTTCAGTTTGCTCGATATAAGGCTTATTCCGTATAGTCCGAGTACGCGTTCATAATCGGAGCTTCGGAAGTAGGGGTTTACAATGTCAAGGTCAACTATATTGACCCGCTTGCCCGCTTTGGAACGTTCGATAGCGATATTCAGCGCGAGATTAGTTTTGCCCGCGCCGTAATGACCGCAGATTATTATCATTGGAGCGTGTAAAACTTCAAGCATAGTCGCAATCCTTCCGGCTAATAACGCTGACTGCTCTATTATATCACATTACCCGACGAATTGCAACACCTAAATACCAGACTCGCAGGCTGACAGCAAATTGTAAAAATGGGGGCTTGACAAAGGACGTACAAACTGTTATAATATATCGCGTTGGTAATTTTGCGGCGATTGCGTCAGCAAAACTGGGGATTTGTGTAATGGTAGCACGACAGACTCTGACTCTGTTTGTCTGGGTTCGAATCCTAGATCCCCAGCCAACCACAATGAATAGGTAATAATGAATAGTGAATAATGGGGTGTCTTGGGATTTCACATATT
>JAISLB010000143.1 GCA_031260685.1 Oscillospiraceae bacterium
ATTTCGCCGCTTGCCGCGTGTGAAGCGCTGGACGTATTGAATCTGCACAATCTCAATGTACGCGACTATTCGCCGCTCTTGGAATGTAAAAAGCTGAAACATTTATTTTTGACGGAAGCACAGCGCGAAAATTTTGAGCGATTAGGAGAAGTTCCGTTTACTGTTGAATACGGCGGGTAAGAAAAAATATTTTGCAAAAAGCGGCTCCGAACGCCGCTTTTTTGTGTCTATACAAGTGACGGTCGTTAAAAAAACATTTTGGAGGTGATTTGCGGAGTGATTGACGCGATATTGCTTGCGGCGGTTCGCAAAGGGAGCGAACGCGCACTCGGGCAGCTGATTGATAAGTATACGGCGTATGTCTGCGCGATAATCCGCAACTCCGTCGGGAGTACGGTTTCACGCGAGGACATTGAGGAAGTCGCGTCTGACGTATTTCTCGCGCTGTGGGAGAACGCTGCGAATATTCGCGGTAATCCGAAGGCTTATCTCGGAGCCGCAGCGCGCAACAAAGCTAAGAACAAGCTGCGCGGGCTTGCTCCCGGGGTTCCGCTTACGGAGGACTACGCTGCGGACGGCGGAATTACGCTTGAGGACGGATTGATGCGCTTGACGAACGCGGAGCTGTCAAGTCCGCCGTACTAGCGATGAAGCAGCCAGACCGCGAGATTTTTCTCCGCCGCTATTACGGTTCGCAGGGAGTTGCGGCAATCGCGGAGGAAACGGGCTTATCGGAAGCCGCTGTAAAGCATCGCCTGATTCGCGGACGTGAAAAGCTGCGGAAAACAATCGGCGCGGAGGTGTTAGAACAATGAACAAAGAAAATTGGTCAAGTGAAAGGGTCAAAGAACTAACTATGAGAAAAATTCAAAACAAAGAATATACGCCGTCTGTGAGACGTTACGGACGCAGAATCGCCGTTATCGCAGCCGCGGCGGTGCTTACGCTGTCGCTTGCAACTGTCGCGCTGGGAGCGGCGGGAGTGTTGGACTTCGGACTGCTGGGCGATTTGTCGCGCCGCCGGGAAGTTTTGCCGGAAGCTGCGGGGCTTGTACAAACGCCTAACAGTACGGCGCAGGTCGAAACAATTTCCGGCGACGCGAAATTCACCGTACTCGAAACCTTATGGGACGGTCAGACGCTGTTCGTAACCTGCGAAATTGCGCCTCCGGACGAGCAAACGCTGCTCGTTTCGGAAACGGAAGCCGGCAACATCGACGAAAACTTCCCTATGACCGCGTATTACTATAATTTTGAGATTGATAACGCGCCGTCGCTCGCAGAATATATGAGCGAGAACGGCTACACGAAAATTCTCTACGCCGGAGCAAGTCTGTGGAACAGCGAAACTGACGCTTCGCTCGGCAACAGCGGCTATCACTATAACATTATCGGCGGCAAGTTGATTTACTATATCGAAAGTCAGGGGAATTACTCGCAGCTGCTGTACGATGATAAGGTTTCGCTTTTGTGTACGGTTTACGAACCTCGCGCGGACGGTTTGCCGCCGCAACGTTCGGATTACGTGAGAACGAGCGTCCCGGTGAAATACGCGCCCGCACCGAGTTCAACGGAGCTATACGTTTTCGAAGAGGAAGCCGTATTCCCGACTGCGGGCGTTACGGTTCACCGCGTAAAATCCTGGAGCAGCGAGATAGCGACTTATGTGACGATAAACTGGACAATCACAGACGAAACTGCGTACGAAGCGACCGACGGCGGACTTACCTTTGAGCTTCTCGATGAAAATGGAGAGCGCATAGACACAGTCGGCGGCGGAAGCTCCGGCAACGGAATTACCGAGATGACACTCGGCGCAACTGCGGATTTTTCGGAAACGATAACCATTCAGGCGTTTAACTGCTGGACAAAAGAGCGCTACGAGAGCGTCACAATGAGTGAGAACAGCATCAACGCGAAGCAGCAGATAAATCCCGGTGACCCGAACTTCCTCGGCGGATTATACGACGACGAATGGTGGGCGCTGGAAGCGGACTAAGAAATACCGCCCGAAAAATAATAATCAAAAGCCCGGAGATCGGCACTCTCCGGACTTTGATTATTGCAAAATATTTTAGTTTGCGGTTATTTTGTTTCTTCCGGTTGTTTTTGATAAGTGTAGGTTTTTTTGCGTTTTTGACAGGAAATCTTTTGTGTCTTCGTCCTCTTTCGGTATATGCGTTGTGAGACCTATACTTACTGTCGTTACGGTGTTTGTACCGTTATTTGTCGGGATTCGGAGCGCGTCAATTTCGGCGCGTATACTTTCGGCAATTGCGAGAGCTTCCTCCGCGCTTGTGTTCGGGAGAAGCACTCCGAACTCGTCACCGCCTAAACGCGCCGCCAAATCCGAGGGACGCTTCGCAGCGGTTCTGAACACCCGCGCCGCGTTTTGCAGCAGTATATCGCCCTGCGGATGACCGTAAGTATCGTTGTAGCTTTTGAATTTGTCGATGTCAATCATCATAAACGAAATAGGCGCCTGCTCACGTCCTGACTTGCGCCATTCCTGCACGAAGCGCACGTCGAAACTGCGCTTATTTGCGATATAGAGCATAGGGTCAACCAAACCCAAACGCTCAATAGTACGTATATAGCGGAGAATCTGCATATGCGTATTGACGCGGGCGCGGACAATGCCGTTTTTGAACGGCTTCGTAATATAGTCTACCGCGCCTAAGAAAAAGCCGCGTTCTTCGTCGTTTTCCTCCGTCAGCCCCGTTATGATAATAACCGGAATATCACGGGTTTCGGGCGATTCTTTAAGCCGCGACAGTACTTCGAAACCGTTTATGTCAGGCAGAATGATATCGAGAAGTATCAGGTCAGGCTTGTCCTTTTCGGCGCGTCTTAGAGCTTCCGCGCCGGACTTTGCCGTCAATACCGTATAATCCGGCGACAAAATCACATTCAGCAGAATGAGGTTAGTAGTTTCGTCGTCCACCGCAAGGACGCTGTATTCTTTTTCCATTTGGGTTTCTCCTTAAATTATTTGTTGTTTCATTATCCTAAGCGTTTCGCAGGCTTCCGAAAAGTTGAAATCCTGTATTTGTTCCGAAAGCCGCGTGGTAAGCGGTTCGAGAGCCGCGAACACATCTTTGATTTCTCCGAGCATTGCGAGACTTGCCGCGTTACCGGCTTCAAGCAAGGGCTCAAGCCGCTCCGCGAGAATGAGAGCCGCGGATTTATCGAGCGGCTTTGCGGCAATCTCAATCCGCGGGACAGCGGAAACGCCGGTAGCGCGCAGCTCCGCCCGAACCGCGGACAGTTCGTCCGTGAGGCTTGTCAATAACCCCGGGTTATACGGTTCACTGCCCGCGAGTTCAGCTTCGAGTTTTGCGGAGATTTGCCGCAGCCGTTCCGCTCCTATCTGCGCCGCCGTACTTTTAAGCGTATGAGCTGTTCTATGAGCGGAGGTCCTATCGCCCGAGTTAAGAGATTCGGCGATTTTTTTATTGTCGCTCAAATGGTCTTTTTTGAATTCATCCAAGAGCTGTTCATAAACAATTACGTCGTCCGCGGCTCTGTGAATACCCGCGCTTCTGTCGAGTACCGCGTCCGATAGCGTTAGGGTCTGCGGTTCGGGAGTTTCGTCCGCCGCGGTGGAAATTTTTTCCGGCGGCAGCCACTTCAAGAGTATACCGTTCAGCGCGGAGGGTTCAATAGGTTTTGCGAGGAAATCGTTCATTCCGGCGTTTAGAAAGAGCGTCCGCGCCCCGGCAACCGCATTTGCGGAAAGAGCGATAATCGGAAGTGTTTCAAAGGAGCCGCCGAGGAGCCGGATTTGCCGCGTAGCTTCGAGACCATCAATATCAGGCATCATGTGGTCCATAAAGACTAAATCGTAGTTTGCGGACTTGACGGCTTCGACGGCTTCACGCCCGCCCGTAACTGTATCCGCGTGAATATTGTGACGCGCTAAGTACGCCAGCGCGACTTTGAGATTTATGCTATTGTCGTCAGCGACAAGGACGCTCACATTCTCCGCGGCAACTGAAAAAGGATTGTGAACCGCGGCTTCAATTTTCTCCGCGTCGCCCGCAATCAGCGGCAGCAGGAACGTAAACTCGGAGCCTTTGCCGTATTCGCTTTCCACAGTGACTTCTCCGGACATCATCGACGAGAGATTGCGGACAATCGACAAACCCAGTCCCGTGCCGAGGATTCCCCTGTTTTCTTCTAAATCGAGCTGTCCGAACGATTTGAACAGCTTCGGGAAATCCTCGCGCCTGATTCCGATACCGCTGTCACGAATTTTGAACGCTATGCAATCAGCTCCCTTGCTGTTTACGAGAGAAACGCTCAATTCCGCAAAACCTTTTCGCGTATACTTTATCGCGTTGTTGATAAGATTTACGATTATCTGGCGGATACGAGTATCATCGCCGAAAATAACGTGCGGAACGTCCTGAGCGAAAGAGCTGCGGAATTCCAGCCCTTTGTTCGCCGCGAGAAAACGGCTCATCGAACAGATATTGGCGTACAATTCACAAAGATTGAAGTGTACGGGGAGAAGCTCCATTTTCCCCGCTTCTATCTTGGAAAAATCAAGTATATCGTTAATTATGTTGAGCAGCGCGCCGGACATTTTCCTGATGTCCTCGAGATAGCCCAATTGCTCCGCGCTTAGGTTATCCGTCGGAATAAGGTTGCTCATACCGATAATTGCGTTCATAGGAGTGCGAATCTCGTGACTCATAGACGCGAGAAAGTTGCTCTTAGCTTCGGAGGCTACAATAGCCGCGCGGGAACTGATTTCAAGCTCACGGTTCCGCAGGTCTGCTTCGCGGGCTCGTCTTTCGGTCGCTTTGAACTCCCGCAGGTCACGGCTGTAAGTGGCAAGCGCGAAGCCGTCTTTCCACGGTACCCGAACTAAGGTAACTTCGCAGGGAAGCGCGTCGCCGGTTAAGCTGCGGTGCAGCCATTCGGTACGCAGATAACCCGTTTCCATAGCTTTCGCGTCCTGAAAATCCATCTTTTCGCTGCTAAGCTGTCCGTCCGGCTGATACTCCGGACTTAGGTCGCGGAGATGGTTGAGATAATCCTCTTTGCAGGAAACCCCGAACATTCTTAGCGCCTCTTCGTTGCAGTCGAGCATCTTGCCGTCCGCGTCCCAAAATGAGCAGGCGAGCGGAGTTGCGTCAAGCAGTATATGCGTCCGAATATCGGCTTCGGCGTTCCGCAGATCTGTAGTATCGTAGTAGATTGCGAGTACACCGTCAAACTCTCCGCTCTCGCCGAGCAGTGGAGCCGCTTGTACCGTGTACTTGCGGTTCTCGCCTTTACCCGAGAAGTCAATACTGATATCGTTGGCAACGGTCTTGTGACCTGCTTTAACCTCGTTGAAACGCGCAATACCCGCGTTTACGAATTCGTCGTCGCCGAGCATTGCGTAGACATACTGAAACGGTTTACCGACGATTTCGGCAACGTCCGCAATACCCGCAAGGCGCAGCAGCGCGTCGGTACAATACGCTACGCAACCGTTCCCGTCAAGCAGCAGCATAATCTCAGGACTATTCTCGAGCATAAGCCGCAAGAACTTTCCGCCTTTGAGCAGTTCCACAGTTTCAGCTTGAATATTAGGCATATCGTCACCTCCGGCACAATTATTTAAGTAGAGTATAGCACAATCCCGCTCCAATATCAAGCGCAAAATTGCATTTTTCGCAGCAAACAGTAAAGCTGCCTGCCGCACTGTAAAATAATGGATATCAAGGGTGTAAAAGAATTATTTACAGCTGTTGACAATTGGAAAGCAATGTGGTAAAATTATGAATAGACTATTACCGGTTTCTTGCCGCACTAAACTTATGAGGCTTCAACTGTATGCTTGAAACTAACAAAGTTCCGACCGTAGCAAGTTCCGTCAGCACGGCGGTTCACATCCTTTGCATAGCGTTTATTGTGATGATAGGGATATTCGGCTTCCTGTTCGGATTTATCCGCTCTCTGCCCTCGGTGGAAGCCGCGGATATTGCGGGGCAAACCGAGGTGTCCGCCAACGGAAACGTCCTGCTTGACCTCAGCGGCGTGCTGGAACAACAGAACAATAAGCTATATCTGCTGAACGGGAAATGGGAGTTTTACCCGAACTCTCTGTATAGCTATGACGATTTTGAGAACGGCAGCGTTAGCGGCGGCAGGATTGTGACCTTTCCGCATTACTGGAACAATCAGCCGGATATCGACGCTGTGGCTTACGCAACCTACAGATTACATATTAAGGTTCCCGACGACTTCGAGTATATTGGTCTGTATTCTAACACACAGTTCAGCGCGTACAAAGTATATCTCAACAAAAGGCTCGTGGCGCAAGCCGGAGAAGTCAGCGAAAACTGGGACGAGTACCGGACGTCCTATCACTCAACCCGCTCATCACTCGCGCTCAGTAATTATGACGATAACACTGTCTCCGTGATTATTCAGATTCAGAACGCCAGCCATTACTACCCCGGTTTAGGGCATAGCATTTATTTCTCCGATAATGACGCGATTACCGCGCTCAATCGCTACCTCGTGCTTTGCAACGGAATACTCGCGGGCTTACTGCTTGTTATTTTCATCTATTTCTCTATGGTATACACGGTAAACCGCGAACGGCGCGAGTATTTAGACAGCGCGGCGTTTACCGTGTCCATATTGTTTATGTCGCTCACGACTTCCGGTATCGGCGCGCTGTATCAGGTAGTTGAATCTATCCCCTTTGCCAGCGGCGAATTCCTTTTGCGTATGGAGTATTTCACGTTTATTATCGCGCTTTTTTCAGCCAACCGCCAGGTTATTTCAGATTTACTGACAAAAGCCGCTTGGAAATACGGTATGCACATCTTTTATCTGTTTGTTGCGGCTTTATCGGTATTTTATTTTGCGGCGCCGGTTATTTTGCTTTCCACTTTCAATAAACATATAAGCGTTGTTTGTACAATAATTCTCTTAGGTCCGAGAGTGATTGATTTTTGTGTATTCCCCGAAAAGCGGAAAAGTATTATCGCGTGGATAAGCGCTGTTATACTCTTTTTTATAGGTTTTGTGCGGCTATTCATTACTAATCCGTATGAAAGCATCGACCTGTTCTGTTTGCTTAGTATCGTTTACTGCCTGTTTCAGACGTATATTTTGCTGCGGCACTATAATATTATTGAGCTTCGGCTGTATAAAGAAACTGCGATGCTCGACAAGTTTTTAACTACGATAAATATTATCGCCGTGACACTGCTAAACGGCGAACAGGACGACTTCGAAAAAGATATGTGGGACTGTATGGGAATGATTGCGCTCTGCGTGGGCGTTGATAGGATGCGGATTTTCAAGAATTTTTCAATTTACGGTGAATTATACTGTTCGCAGATTTACGAATGGTCGGGTTCGTTCGCTCCGCAGGCTGATAACGCAATTGTGCATAACGTCCAGTACAGCGTAAGGATTCCCGGCTGGGAAGCTACTCTTTCAAAAGGCGGCAGTATTAACGGAATTGTCCGCACATTTTCAAAAGCCGAACAGGCGCAGCTGCTTCCGCAGGGAATAGTTTCGATTTTAGTTACGCCGATATTTTTTCAGGAATACTTCTGGGGCTTTTTAGTATTCGACGATTGCAGCGAGGAGCGCGTATTCTCAAATTATGAGGAAAATTTACTGCGAACCGGCGGCGGACTAATCGCAACCGCGGTGCTGTCAAACGAAATGACACAGGACCTCGTCGCGGCGCGCAGAATGGCGGAACAGGAACGCGGTATCGCCGAAAGCGCAAATCAAGCGAAAAGCAGCTTTCTGGCGAATATGTCTCACGAAATCCGCACTCCTATGAACGCGATTCTCGGGATGTCGGAACTCATTCTCCGTGAGGAAATTCCCCCCGCGGTATACGAAAACGCCACCGGAGTAAAGCAAGCCGGGACAAATTTAATTGCGATTATAAACGATATTCTCGATTTATCTAAAATTGAAAGCGGCAGGTTCGAGCTTGTGGAAGCGGAATACGAACTTGCGTCCCTGCTGAACGATGTAATCAGCATTATCCGTATGCGCGTTACGGAAAAACCTATTTTATTCGCAACAGAAATTGATTCGCGTCTGCCGTCAAAACTTTTCGGCGACGAAATTCGTATCCGGCAGGCGATGCTGAACATTTTGAGCAACGCCGTAAAATATACGCACGAGGGTTACATTCTTTTCAAAGTTGACGGAAACGTAATCGACGACGAAATTATGTTGCAATACACCGTTACGGACACCGGAATCGGACTGAAAGACGAATATTTGCCGCATTTATTTGATGATTTCGCGCAATTTGACATTCACGCGAATCACTCGATTGAGGGCACCGGACTCGGACTTCCGATAACGCGGAATTTAGTTCGGCTTATGAGCGGCGACGTAATGGTCGAAAGCGTCTACGGCGAGGGCAGTACTTTTACGACGACGCTCGTCAATAAAATCGTTTCGCATATCCCTATTGCGGAAGTCGAAAACGCCGAAATGAAAAAATCAATTATCTTCGAAAATCGCGCAATTTACGCGTACTCCGCTTTGTATACTCTAACTAATTTGAACGTTCCCTGCACTCTCACGGAAAATACTGAAAGTTTCACGGAAGAATTGCGCAGCGGAGAATATCGTTACGTATTTGTCGCGGCACAATTTTTTGAGGAAGCGGTGAAAGCGCTGAAAGAGCAGGATGCCGAAAATATTACGCTCATACTGCTTTCGGAATACGGCGAATTGTTTTTTCAGCAGGATATTATTACTGTCGTAATGCCGATTCATCCGATTTCAATTGCAAGTATTTTGAACGGAAATCAGGACGAGCGAATATTCAAAAAAGATTCCTACGGTTTACAATATATAACTCCGGAGGCAAGGCTGCTGATTGTCGATGATATTCCGACGAATTTGCGGGTTGCGAAAGGTCTGCTGGCTCCGCTCGGAGCGTTAATTGACACCTGCCTGAGCGGTGCGGAATCTATCGAATTGGTGCAAAAAAATAATTATGATATAGTTTTTATGGACCATATGATGCCCGTGATGAACGGTATAGAAGCCGCGGCGGAGATCCGCGCGCTTCAAAGCGAAAAATTCAAAACTTTGCCGATTGTCGCGCTGACAGCTAACGCCGTGAGCGGTATGCAGGAAATGTTTCTCGCAAACGGTTTTGACGACTATATCGCAAAACCGATAGAAACTTCAAAATTATTCGAAGTAATTAACAGGTGGATTCCAAAAGAAAAACACGTTTATTTAGAGGAAACCGAGACCGCGGCCCCGATAATACAAACGGATAATATCCAAATCGACGGGGTTGACGCGCAGCTTGCGGTAAAACATATGGGCGGCAATATTAAAGATTATCACGATGTTTTACGGCTATTTTGCGAGGACGGAGCGGCGCGGCTGCGGATTCTCGAGCGTTTACCGAAAGAAGGCGACGATTTACGGGATTTCACAACACAGGTTCACGCCTTAAAAAGCATTTTAGCAACTATCGGAGCGATGGAAATTTCCAAAAAAGCCGCAATTCTCGAAGCAGCCGGCAGTGAGTCCGATTTCAACACAATCGCGCGAAACCTCGCAGGATTCCGTGAAAATTTATCGGATTTAATTGAAAAAGTCACCGAAGTTTTACCGCGGAGAATCGAAAATTCTAACGCAGCCGCGCTTGGCGAAACTATTATCAGCGCGTTAACGGAAGCTCTTGCGGACAAAAATGTCATCGCGATTGACGAAATTATCGACGAGCTGGACGCGGGCGATTTTGACGAAATTACCGCAAAAGTGCTGTCCGATATTTCTACCGCGGTACTGATGTTCGATTTTGAAGCTGCCGCGGCTGCGCTCAATAAATTAACGGAGGAATAAAAATATGGGAATTCGCACGACAATAGTAATTGTTGACGACAGTATCGCAAATCTAAAAGCGGGTAAATCCGCGCTTTCGGCTAATTACGACGTAATTACCGTACCCTCGGCTGAACGTTTATTCGAATATTTGAAGCTAAATACGCCGCAGCTGATTTTGCTTGACGTTAATATGCCCGATATGGACGGTTTCGAAACAATTAAAATCCTCAAAAGCAATTCCGAAACCGAGTTTATTCCCGTGATTTTTCTAACGGGTAAAAACGATTCCGACAGCGAAATCGAGGGCTTAAACCTCGGCGCGGTGGATTATATTTCAAAACCGTTTCTTCCGGAGCTTCTGAATAAGCGCGTCGACGTCCACGTAATTATTGAAAAGCAAAAGCGGCTGCTTCAGCAATACAGCGACGAATTACTCAGTTTTAACGAAACTTTGCAGAAAAGAATTGACGAAAAAACACGCAATATGAAAGATTTGCAAACCGTTCTGCTCCAAACAATTTCCGACTTAGTCGAACGCCGCGACGGCAACACCGGCGGGCATATCGCGCGCACTCAGCGTTACCTAAAGCTTATGATTACGGCGCTTATGGAGCAGGAAAAATACGGCACTTATATTCAGGAAAATTGGGACGTCGATTTACTCGTTCTATCGTCGAGACTTCACGACGTCGGAAAAATTGCTATCAGCGACAACATTTTGCTGAAACCGGGGAAGCTCACCGAGGACGAATTTACCGAGATGAAAAAACACGTGCTATTCGGAAAAGAAATTATCGACCACATTATCGAGATGTCGGTAGCGACGAATTTTCTCGAATACGCAAAAACTCTCGTCGAAACCCACCACGAAAAATGGGACGGCGAAGGCTACCCCTACGGGCTGAAAGGCGAAGCGATACCGCTCTCCGGCAGACTTATGGCTATCGCGGACGTATACGACGCGCTGGTCTCGGAGCGGCATTACAAAAGCGCGTTCTCACACGAGGAAGCCGTTCAAATTATCGTCGC
>JAISLB010000163.1 GCA_031260685.1 Oscillospiraceae bacterium
GCGGAACTTCTCTACGGCTTCGACATCGAGCATTGACTTCAAATCGTCGTATTCCCACGCCGCTACTTTTTGCATTTCGTGGGAAGTGCGGAAGCCGTCAAAGAAATGCAGGAACGGTACGCTGCCCTTGATAGTCGCGAGATGAGCTACCGCCGCGAGGTCCATAACCTCCTGCGGATTATTGGCGCAGAGCATTGCGTAACCGGTCGAGCGGCAGGAATACACGTCGGAGTGGTCGCCGAAAATGCTCAAAGCGTGCGTAGCAAGCGTCCTAGCCGAAACGTGTATAACCCCCGGGAGCAATTCGCCCGCGATTTTGTACATATTCGGAATCATCAGGAGCAGACCTTGCGAAGCGGTGAACGTAGTTGTGAGCGCACCTGTGACAATGCTCCCGTGGACTGCTCCCGCGGCTCCTCCCTCGGACTGCATTTCGAGTACCGAAACCTCTTGCCCGAAGATGTTCTCGCGGTGGTTAGCGGACCAATCGTCTACAAGCTCCGCCATTACGCTTGACGGAGTAATCGGGAAGATAGCCGCAACTTCCGTAAAAGCGTAGGCTACGTGCGCGGCGGCGGTGTTACCGTCCATAGTTTTGACCTTGCGTTTGACAATGTTACTCAAAGCGATACCCCCATTTTGTATAGTGAATAGCTATAACTGATACAAGCTACCACATATTATAACATTTTCGTAAAGTTATGTCAAGTGGCTATATACGTAGTGGTCAGTGGTCAGTAGAGACGAGAGGACGAAGGTTACGTCCAAACCCCTGTCCCCCGCCGCTGATCACTGACCGCTGTAAACTACTGACCACTGCAAACTATAAAGCACTTGACATATAGTGTCGAATTGTAGTATAATAGAGCAAAAAGAGAGCATACAGGTAAGTTAACGGAGGGTGCGAAGGTGTTCTACGAACGTTACATAGAACTCTGCAAAGCAAAAGGCTTGTCGGCTAGTGCCGCTGCGACGGCAATAGGCTTTTCAAAGTCAAGCGTTAGCCACTGGAAAACCAGCGGCAGTCAGCCGCGCTACGAGCTGATTTTCAAAATTGCCGAATTCTTCGATGTCCCGGTAGAATCGCTGGCAACCGAAGAAATCCGTGACTACCGGGTTCAAATAACAAATAGCAAAGAACAAGCAACAGATAAGAAGCAAATATCAAATATCGCGGAAGCTGAACCTATCGCAGAAACGGAAGCCGCGCCGGAAACGGAACCAATCGCGGAAGTTGTTGCGGAAACGGAACCAATCGCCGTACAGGAGATTGCTTCTGTGCCTGAAACCGCACCGGAAGCTGAATCGCTCCCAGAAGCGGAAGTGCTTGCGCCTGTTCCCGAAGCTGAACCGATTACGCAATCTCCGCCGATTGTTCAGTACATTAGCGGTTCGAACCTCTCCTCCGTCGAGTACTCTTCGCTTACTAATGAAGCTATCCGCGAAATTCGCCGAAGCCGCAGAATCTCTCTTACAACAGCAGCGCGTGAGATTGGCGTAAGCCCGGCTGAATTGCAGGCTTACGAAGAAGGCGCGTCCGATTTGCGAGCCTATCGAAAGGTAAAACTGAAACGGCTGCTAAAAGTATAGAATCGGGTTTGCTTTGCCGCAATCCCTACGAATTATCGCGGCGTTTTTGTTTCATTCGCCCGCTTTGCAACGTTTTGAAATATATTTCAAAACGTTGCAATATTTCACGTGTCCCAACGCCTTTATATAGTGAAGGGCAAAACAGGAGGGACGAAATGGACGGAGATTTACCGCAAAACCTCAAAGACTACATTCGGCGGAAGTTCGCTTCGCGTCCGGGGATTGCGGACTGCGCGGAGGACATCGTACAGCAAGCCTTTGTGAGCGTGCTGAAATCTCCGGGTTATACGCCGGAGCAGCTGAACTTTGGCTATCTGTCAAAAGCCGCGCTGCGGATTGCGTACAAATATTTTCAACGAGCAAACGCCGGGGACGCGCTTTTGCTGAACCTTGCGCCGCTTGTAAAAGCAGAGATGTTTGCCGACGAATTGGCAAGTGCAGACGATACGGAGGTGGTACTTAACTCGCTTGAAACGCTGCGGGAGTTTGAACGAATTGTCGTGGAAGAACGCTACTACGGACAGTTTTCATTCGCCGAAATTGCCGCGCGGCACGGACTGAATCTCAACACTGTTCTGTCGCATCACCGCCGGGCTTTGCTGAAACTTCGTTCGGAATTATCTCCTTATTTTGCTCCGACGGACAACAATTATCACTATGGAGGGTCATAAAATGAACGGAAAACTACTTGAACGCAACGCGCATAAACTGTGGGCGTTGTCGGAGGATTTAATGCTCGAAACCGCGCGAGCCGGCGCAAACGGCAAGGGTTACGCGGCGGTAGCTTGGGAAGTGCGGCGATTGGCGAACGCGCTCTTTGACGCTGATACTGCGCAAGTGAAGGACATCGCGGGAGAAATGCGCCTGCTCTCGTTCAATGGAATGTTAGAATTTGTGCGCGTCGAACATTTGTCGCCCGGAACGAACAAATCAATCACTGTCTGCTTCAACGGTATTGTGAGCCTAATGAACGAGATAATCGGCGCATCAACCGGAAGCGCAATCGAAGCGTCGCTTTTGCCGGAAGCCGCGGAACCTGTGCGCGCTGTGAATACTATGAGTTACCTCGTTCCGTTTAGTATCGGGGGAGTGCCGCTTATAGAAAGCGCAGAACGAATTTGCGAAGTGTTCCAAATCCCGGCGGCATCGCTTGAAAATAAAACCGTAGCGCTTCGCGGAGTCGATTACCCGCTTGTGAAACTAGCGGACGTACACAGCGGTGAGCGAGTGACAGTTTTTCTTGTGCAGGAGGGTTCGAAATATCTCGCGATCCCGATTGACGACTCCGACCTATTTGTAAACGCATTTGCGCCGATTGGACGCGCGGTACCGCCCGATACTTCACACAAATTTGCGGAGTACGCACGAGAAGCTTGGAACGCGGTAGGCGGCGGACAGCACATTTTTATCGACTGGGCGCGGTTTGTATAACGACGGTTTAACAAAAAAATATCAAACACAAACTGCGGCTCACGAACAATCGTGAGCCGCAGTTTTACGCCCAAGTCTGAAAGGAAACTGCAAATTATGGCTAATTATCAAAAGCAAATCAATTTAATCTGAAACTTTTCAGCTGGTCATCAAGTTTAACGGATAATCCATTCAATTCTTCTGAGAACGACGCACTTTCCTGTGCGGTTGCGCTGTTGCGTGAAACCACATCAGCTACTTGCGACACCGAGGTACCAATTTGAGATATAGATTGATTTTGTTCCTCGCTCGACTCGGCGATTTTACTGATAAGCACAGAACTCTCGTTAATTCCGTTTACAATGTCTGACAGCGAAGCCGCTGTTTCGTTTGCAATTTGAGAACCTATTTCAGCCTTTTTCATACTGTTTTCAATTAGTTCTCCCGTTTCTTTTGCCGCAGCAGCTGATTTACTCGCAAGGCTGCGAACCTCGTCCGCAACTACCGCGAAACCTTTACCTGCTTCACCGGCTCTCGCCGCCTCAACCGCCGCGTTTAGTGCAAGAATATTCGTCTGAAAAGCTATATCGTCAATGACCTTGATAACTTTGCTGATATTTTGGCTTGCCTCGTTTATTTCATCAACTGCTTTCGTCATTTCAAACATCTGCGTACTGCCTTTTTCCGCGTTTTTCTTTATGTTATCTGAAAGATTAGCAGCTTCTCTTGCCATATTCATATTATTTTGTGTTTTACCGCTTATTTCGCTCATAGATTCCGTAATTAACTGAATAGTAGCGGCTTCATTACTTGCGGAGTGCGAAAGTTGACTTGACATTTCGGAAAGCTGTGTCGCGTTGTCATTCACGTCGCTGGTCGCGCCCTTTATTTCGTGCAGTATGACGTTCAAATCAGACTGTATTTGATAATAAGCATCTTTAATTATACCAAAATCACCGACATAATCGGCGTCACCGCTGTAATTTAAGTCGCGTTTGGCAAGTGCTCTCATTCCCTCGGTTAAATCGCCGATAATGCCGTTTAATGTAGACACAAAGTGGCTGATATCATTTGTCATAACGGCAAGTTCATCTTTGCTTTTTGACTCACTTATGCGGACTGATAAATCGCCTTGACGCAAGCTCTTCATTATAGAACCTACCTCATTTACCGGACGTACTATTGTTCTGGCAAGGAGAAAAGCCACAATTACGGACGCGAAAATTACAATTACGGCGACGCCCACTCCCAGGACTAACATAGAGTGTGTTTCGGCATCCATTACTTCGGTATAGGTGCCGTTGAACGCCATACCGACAACCTCTTTGCTCACGGTGTCGAGTATCGGCTCATAATGAACAAATGACGGATGACCTGCAACGATTGCTTCGCCGTCGTACGATTTACCGCCGAGAACTTGATTCGCTACATTTGCCGCGGCTTGTGTCCCGACCGCACGCTTACCTTCGTCATTAAGCACGGTGGTGGATACGCGTGTATCACCCTGAAACATTGTTACTTCCTGACCCGTAATGAGTTTCATTTCATCAACAAACGACGGCTCATCCAAGCGATACCCTACACCAAATAGAGCGATAATTTCGCCCTGAAGATTTTTAAGCGGTGCAACAGTGCCGATACCAATCTTAATCACTTCACCGTGTTCAACGTTTGTGAATGCGATAAAATCGTTAATGGCGTCAAAGCCGGGGTTGCCTTCGGACATATTTTTGCCTGCCAATTCAGGCGAAGCGGTGGAGTAAATAAGCGTCCTGTCAGGATAAGTTATGTTGAGATAGCCTGTCCCGGATACCTTTATGTAATTGTCGGCAAAGCTGCGCAGTTTGTCGAAGTTTTGAGAGTCGATACCGCGCTCTACTACGTCAATAAACTCGACGTCGCTCGCTAATATCGTAGCGTAATCTTTTGAGTCATCACTCAAAATTTGCAGTTCTTGTTGAATAACCGCACTCATTTGGTTTACGGAATTCAAAATCTCGCTTTTGGCATAAGAGTTGAATTTTTGAACACAAAGGAAGAGAACCATACACGTCCCCACGACCACTGTTGCGATGAAGGGTATCAGAATTTTTAAGCGCATTTTCATTATAGAATCCTCCGATACTATAAAATTGATTTTTCGCATACTACGGCTTACGCTGTACGTACAATTACTGCGAGATATTTTCGTTTCCCAAAACCAACAATTTTGTTCATTATAGCACACCTTTCGCGGAAAGTCAAGTCCTTTTCGTCAGGAACCGTAACATTTTTCGGCGTGACTGAGTTTTGGTGAATAAGCTTTACAGAAAATTACAGTTTTTGACACTGTTCTATCTAATGCTTCGCAAGCCTAAGCCCTTGCAAACGCCTGTAAAACGCAGCTTGAGAGCGTGCCGACTGCAATAAGACCTGCTCAACAGGAAGTTTTACGCGTTCCCAG
>JAISLB010000111.1 GCA_031260685.1 Oscillospiraceae bacterium
GCAGACGATTTTATATCTCGCGTGTTCGACTTACCCATAGAGCAAGTGCGCGAGATACACGCGTAGCCTATAAGCCACCGTCAAACGTCCGCTCGGACGCTTGACGGTGGTATTGTATAGTACAAATGTATGTTTTGTGAGAATGTTTCCTAAAAAACGTTACCATTTATTGCTAATTTTACGTTAAGGCGTGCAGAACCTGTATTTATTCGCTGAAACGGGTCTTTGGGCGCATAATGTCTCATTTCTGTGAAGCTGTTAAGGCGGCGGCGTGAGCTTTGTCAAATACTTACAAAATTGATTGTCGTAGTTTAGTGTTATTTAGGCTTGACAAATGCTGTTCGCTTGTGCTATACTAACAGTTGCGGCAAAATGAATGCTGCCGCAAAACAAAAATCTATCTACGAAGGGTGACTAACACATTGAGTGCGTCAAGAAGTAAGAAAACTCGGACAGTGGCTAAACTCGAAGGTACCGACACCGCCAAACGCAAAGACGAGGGCTTTCGTGTTCCGCAAAATGTCCAGCGCGGAATATTCCGCGCGGTCTGCGTATTGCTCGTTTGCGTAATCATCGGAACGATTATCGGCAATTCGCCGCTTCTCTATACTAAGGTTAACGCCGTAAGTATCGGGGAGCATAAACTTAGCGCGGCGGAGTATAACTACTACTTCCGCAATGTTTACTCCACGATGAATCAGCAGTACGGCGGTATATTGAGCTACTATATTGACTCGTCCAAACCGCTTTCCTCGCAGGACTCTATGGAGGACGGACAAAACTGGGAGGAATATCTTCGCGACCGAACTGTGGAGAACCTTCAGCGTATGTATATGCTCACGGACGAAGCCGCCAAAGCGGGCTTTACCGATGTCGGCGATAACGACCCCGCTGAAACTATGGCAACGTTACGGCGCAACGCTTCCCAAAACGGCTATACCGACTTTGAGGAATACCTCGAGGACGCTATGGGCAAAGGTATGAACGAAGCGGCACTCGTTGACGCTTTGACTAAAAGCGCTATTGCCGCAGCCTACCGCGATAAAATCGGTGAGGAACAGAAAGCGACTTACACCGATACCGATTTAGACGAAAAATACACGGAGATTGCCGCAGACTATAACCGTTTGAACTACTATAAGTACGACATCTCGAACTCTTTATTCACCGACGAGGGCGGAGTTCAGCTTGAAAACGCAGCCGCCAAAGCTCTCGTAGCGGCGGAAGCGATAGCCGCGGCACACAGCGGAGAAGACTTCGAGGCGGCTGTCCTAAAACAGGTTCCTACGGCTGATGTGTCGGCTCTCGCAAACTACAATGTTGCTTCAAGCAGCCTGTCAGTTGCGGACGACCAAAAAGAGTGGCTGACAAGCTCCGAACGTAACTTAGGCGACACTAAGTATTTCACTACGGACAGCGGACTCACGGTTCTCCTCTATGCCGGAGCCAGCGTCAATGATTATTACCCTATTGACTACTACGACATAACGGTTGCCGGGGTTGCGGACGCCGATGTAGCCGCCGGTGCAGAAGCGGACACAAGCGCCGCCGATGCCGAAAAGCTCCGTTCCGAATGGGAGGACGGATTGAAATCGGACAATCAGTTCGACTATCTGTATAAAACCTACTCAACGGACAAGAGCTACGAGAATGGATTACGTACTAACAGAATCCTCGGCAACTCCGGTCAAAAGGATATCGATGACTGGCTCTTTGATTCGTCGCGAAAAGCCAACGACTGGACGTTTATCCACATTGACGCTATACGCGGCAGCGACGGCAGCGTCACAACCGCCGAAAGCTGGCATCTGCTTCGCTTCAAGGGAACTACCGAGGACTCGATCCGCGTTGACCGCGAATACGCTCAAACCGCGCTCTTGAACGATTGGTTCGAGGATTGGACGGCAGAGCGCGAAGCAAGCTACGCGTTTACCACAAGCTTCGGATATAACTTCCGCGTGAAAAAGCTGTAAGAACGTGACCGTTATGTTAAGCTTATTTCGAATGACGCGCAGCAGCGGAAAAATCAATCACCGGAGAATAAAGCATTGTGAAACAACTCCCGACTGTTACAACTGAACAGCTTTCGGCTCAGCGGACGGTTATCGCACGGATAGCCGCCCGCAATCTGCTGTTAGGGGAACAGCTTGCCTACGTAGATACTTACGGCTGTCAGCAGAACGAAGCCGACAGCGAACACCTCCGCGCTATGCTCTCGGGAATGGGCTACGTTCTTACAGAGGACGAGACCGCCGCGAACGTAATAGTCATCAACACCTGCGCAGTTCGCGAACACGCGGAACAGCGGGTACTGGGGAATGTCGGACATCTCGTTCACAGCGCGAAAGCGGGGCGGCGGATTGTTCTATGCGGCTGTATGGCGCAGAAACCCGATACCCGCGAGGTCATTTTACGTTCGTACCGTCAGGTTGACCTTATGTTCGGACCGCACGAGCTTTGGAGGTTTCCGGAGTTGCTCGAACGCTCCCTCAACGCTCCTGACGGCACTAAGATTATCGAAGCGCGTGACATAGACGGCGAACAGGTTGAGGGGCTTCCGGCTTTGCGCTCCAAAGGTGAGCGCGCTTGGCTCTCGATAATGTACGGCTGTAACAATTTTTGCTCGTACTGTATCGTTCCCTATGTGCGCGGACGCGAACGCTCACGCTCAAAAGCCGCGATAACCGCGGAGTACGAAAGTTTAGCCGCGGAGGGTTACAGCGAGGTAATGCTCCTCGGTCAGAACGTCAACAGCTATCCCGAGTTCCCGGGTTTGCTGAGAACTTTAGCCGCTATCGACAGACGCGTAAAACTCTCTTTCCGTACAAGTCACCCTAAGGACGCCGGGACAGAGCTTTTCCGCGCAATGGCGGATTCCCCGAACGTTGACACGCTGCTGCACCTCCCGGTTCAGGCGGGTAACGACAGAGTACTGTCCGCAATGAACCGCAAGTACACCTCGGCAGAGTATATCGCGAAAATCCGTCAGGCTCGTGAGATAGTTCCCGGTATACGCTTCTCGACTGATATTATCGTCGGCTTCCCGGGGGAAACGGACGCTGAATTCGAAGATACGCTGCGGCTCGTTGAGGCGGTACGCTACGAGAAACTGTTTACGTTTATCTATTCCCCGCGCAAGGGAACTCCCGCTGCGGAGCTTCCCGACAACGCCTCACGGGCGGAGAAGCAGATACGTTTTGACAAGCTGATTGCGCTGCAAAAGAGTATAGCTGCTACGTTATAACAAGTGATAAGGCTGCGAGGTTGGATGTTATTGGCTAGCTCAAAACGACGAAAAAACGGAGGTGAAACTTTGAACAAAGACGACGCTAAATTCGGACGTTCCAAGGGTACGCTATGGTACTTCACGTTTCGGATATTCTTCGCGCATATCATCATTATCATCGCAATGGTGATTCTCGCGGTGCTTCTTAACGCCGGATTGGAAGCCGGTATTTACGGTCAGATGACAATGCGAATCCTCGGGACGGTGATATGCTTCGCGGGTTACGCATATATTGTCTATACGGAAGCGTGGAAAGTGGGCATCTACGACCAAAACCGAGTACTCTACAACCGTGCCGATTACGACAGATTCAAAGCTGTCAAGGCGGCTATATTGTCACAAATCCCCGGTATCGCGCTTGCGGTTATGGTTCAGGTTTCACACAGCGAACAGTGGGTACGCTACGCAAATTTCTACTATGCGAACTTCACTTATGTATTGACGATAGCGCGTGAAAACTCGGCTCGTTGGGTATATTTTGTTCCTCCGTTATTCGCGTCGCTTGCGGTATTAGGCTATCACGTCGGCTACAAGCAAGCGCGTCTAAGCGACCGGCTGCTGTTCAAGAAACGCTGAACCGCCGCTATCGCAACTCGCGTCCAAACCCCGTATCTGATATCTGCTATCTGTTATCTGCTATCTGTTAACCGAACCGAGGTGTTTTCTATGCGGCTGTTAGCGTTTACGCTTGCCTTGTCCGTACTGCTGCAATCCCCCGTGCGCTGGATTGTGGACGCGGGACACGGAGGCGCGGACGGAGGAGCCGTTGCGGGGACAATCATCGAAAGCGGCATTAACCTCGACATCGCGCTCAAACTCGAGGCAATACTCGGGCTTTGCGGCGAAAGCTGCGTCCTAACGCGTTCTACGGACGAAATCAATTACCCTGAGTACGCGGACACGCTCCGCAAAAAGAAAAGCTTCGACTCAAATTCCCGCGTTAAGCTAATCGCCGGAACCGATAACGGCGTTTTGGTCTCGATACATCAGAACAAATTTTCGCAGTCCCGCGTTTCCGGCGCGCAGGTATTCTACGCAAAATCCGACGGGAGCCGCGAACTCGCGGAAAAGGTTCAGTACGCGCTTGAACAAACCTTAGGCGCGGATAACACTAAGCAAGCCGCGAAAATTCCCGATACAGTGTATATAATGCGAACGGCAAAATGTCCCGCGATACTCATTGAGTGCGGCTACATCTCAAACCCGTTGGAAGCGCAGCGGCTTCAAACCGAAGCGTACCAAATGAAACTGGCGGTAGCGATAGCGCTTGGACTTGTTCAGTGAACAGCGGGCAGATAACAGATATCAAATATCAGCGACACGGGTTTGGGCGCGAACGAGCGAACTCAAACGGTGTAAAAACGGCGAAAAAAGATAAAAATCTAAAGAGAGCGACATCGCACCCACGGGCTGCTCCGGCGTGAGCGTCATAAGGGCGCGAAACGGCGGTGTAAAACGTGCGTAAGAAGACGGTATATTTTTGTACAGATTGCGGGACTGAAACGCCTAAGTGGGTTGGTCAGTGTCCCGCCTGCCGCGCTTGGAACACTATGGTAGAGCACGAAGCCGCGCCCGAAGCCAAAGCGGTCAAGGCGGGCCGCTCCGCCGCGTCCTCGCTGCGGACAAGCCTTCCGCTGAAGCTTTCGGAGATTGACACTGACAGTTCGGAGGAACGCTTCTCAACGGGCTTGACGGAGCTTGACCGCGTACTCGGCGGCGGAGCCGTACGCGGCTCGCTCGTCCTCGTCGGCGGAGAACCGGGAATCGGCAAATCCACGCTTGTTCTGCAATTCTGCGGTAACGTGAAGCAGCGCGTACTCTACGTTTCAGGCGAAGAGTCGGCTCGTCAGCTGAAGCTTCGCGCCGCTAGGCTCAACGTTGCTAACGACGACTTACACATCTTGCCGGAAACGCGGCTCGAGACAATTACAGAAGCCGTACAGTCGCTTCAGCCGGAGATACTTATCGCGGACTCTATACAGACGCTCTACTCCGAAAGTTCCGATTCCGCACCGGGGAGCGTCAGCCAAATCAAGGACTGTACGCTGTCACTGATGCGCTTAGCCAAGGACGAGGGCATAACAATTTTCATCGTGGGACACGTTAACAAAGAAGGTTCGCTTGCGGGACCGAAAACACTTGAACATATGGTCGATTGTGTGTTATACTTTGAGGGAGAGCGAAACGCGGGCTACCGGCTTCTCCGCGCAGCTAAAAACCGTTTCGGACCGACTAACGAAATCGGAGTGTTCGAAATGGGCGGCTCGGGCTTGTCGGACGTTCCGAACCCGAGTGAAATGCTGCTCTCCGGACGTCCTAAGCATACTCCCGGAACTGTCGTCACTTGCGTTATGGAGGGTACGAGAGCCGTCCTCGCGGAGATACAGGCGCTTGTAACCCCGAATAACTCCGGAGGCAACGCAAGGCGCAACGCAAACGGCATAGACTACAACCGCGCAATGCTGCTTCTCGCGGTACTCGAAAAACGCGGCGGACTGCGGCTCTCGGGCGGCGACGTATTCGTAAGCGTAATCGGCGGCTTAACGGTGGACGAACCCGCGGCTGACCTCGCGGTAATTCTCGCTCTCGCTTCCAGCTGGCTTGACGTAGCTGTCAACGACTTAACGGCGGTAATCGGCGAAGTTGACCTTACGGGCAAACTTCGCGCCGTCCAAAACCTTGAGCAGCGCCTGAACGAAGCTTACCGCTTAGGTTTTGAGTGCGCCGTAATACCGAACCAGCGGCGCGGAGCAATCACAATTCCCAAAGGCTTAACCGTCATCGAATGTGTCAACATTCAGGACGCTTTGCAAACAACGCTCGGCAAAAATTCTTAATTCAGGAGAGAGAACATATGAACTGGAACTGGAACGGCAACTGGCACTGGATACCTTTCGCGATTATCGTGTTACTCGGCGCGATGAACTTCGTCGCGGTCGGTGTATTCGCGGTTTTCTTTGACAAGAGGAAAAAAGCTCCGCCGAAAGACAGCGAAGCGAACGAAACCGCCGAGCCGGAGCTTAGCTCGTCCGAAACGCCCGATATTAAGCCGAACACCGGCAAAACAAGCGCGGCAAGTCCCGCTCCCGCACCCGCACCGGCTGCCGCTATTAGCGGAAAATCGGCGGGGACAAGCGCTGCGCCAACGCTGAACTCAACGTGGCTTGTCAAAACCCCGAAGCTCATTCACGCGGATTTTATCGCTCTTGCGGCTATCTGCTTAGTTTACGGGATATTCGCGTTCATAAATATCGGAAGCCGCGAAACTCCGCAAACTTTCGCGGAATTCTCGGACGATGCTGTGGCGCAGTTTACGCTTGACGAACCTACAGTAGTGAAAAAAATCGAGTACTACTCGGGAGTGGGCGTAGGAGGCTACACGGTTACATTCTACGGAACCGGACAGCCGGAGGAAACATACCTCGAGCAAACGCATAATCACATATTCAAGTGGACCGCGCTCGAAGCTCCCCCCGACCAAGCTCAGGCCAAAGCCTACGAAGTGAAAATCACCGGCACACGTGACGGCAGTTGGTACCCGCAGCTCGGAATGATTCGTATGTACGATGAAAATGGTAAGCGCGTCATTCTCCGCGCAGCCAACGACTTAGCCGCGCTCCTTATTGATGAGCCGGGAATTACTCCGCACCTCGACGATTACCACTATAACGCGTATTTCGACGAGATTTATCACCCGCGCACCGCTATGGAATATTTGCAGCAGCTTTGGCCGTATGAGATTACTCACCCGCCGCTCGGTAAGGCGATTATCTCGCTCGGAGTGCGTATGTTCGGCATAAACCCATTCGGCTGGCGATTTATCGGCGTTTGCTTCGGAATAATTATGCTGATACCGTTCTACCTCTTTGTCCACGAATTGTACGGCAAGACGCTTGTGAGCGCGGCTGCGACGGTGGTATTCGCGTTTGACTTTATGCACTACGTACAGACGAGGATTGCGACTATCGATACCTACGCCGTTTTCTTTATTCTGCTGATGTACTGGTTCCTGTACAGATGGTGGAAGCTGCCAAAGGAAACTCCGTTCTCAAAGACTGTACTGCCGCTTACGCTCTCGGGCTTGTTCTTTGGTTTCGGAGCCGCTTCGAAGTGGATAGTGCTGTACGGCGCGGTAGGACTTGTAATTATCTACGTCTGGAAGCTTATCCGCGATAAGAAAAACGTCTGGAAAACTATCCTGATTTCCGTACCGATATTTATCGTGGTGCCTATAATCATCTACATTTGCTCCTACGCTCCCTACGAAGTAGGCAAGTGGCACGGCGAAGCGCACACTTTCAGCGATTACCTCGCGATGATTTGGGAAAATCAGACCTCAATGTTCTATTATCACAGCGGGCTGGAAGCTACGCACCCTTACGGCTCGGAATGGTGGAAGTGGGTAATAAATCTGCGCCCGATTCTCTACTTTAACAAATACTACGAAGACGCAAGCCGCGTAGTTTTCGGCGCGTTTATGAATCCGTTGGTCTGTTGGGCAGGTCTCGGCGCGCTGATAACCTGCTTAGTTGCCGGTATAGTCAAAAAAGACCGCCGCGGACTGATAATCGGCATCGGCTATATGTCGCAGCTGTTCCCGTGGATTTGGGCAGGTTCGAAGCGCGTTGTATTTGAGTATCACTATTTTCCGAACGTGGTTTTCCTCGTGCTTGCAATCGCGTATATATTTAACGCAATCCTCGAACGTGAAAAGTCAGCTCGTGCAAACCGCAGAGTTATCTATATCTTTACGGGAAGCTGCGTAGTGATGTTCTTAATATTCCTGCCGGTATTGATGGGAATCCGCGTTCCCGACTGGTATACAACGTGGCTGGCGTGGTTCAACGGAAACTATCCGTTTTGACGCAGTTAGCAGTGGTCAGTGATTAGTGGTCAGTGGTCAGTAGGGACGACCGCTGACAGCAACCCTCGTCCAAACCAACGTCACTGACCACTGACCGCTACGCCCGCTGACCACTGCACTCACCTGCTAACCACTACATATAACAAAGGGAGGTCATTATGAGCTATACACCGAAATATCCGCATTTGTTCGATACGATAACACTTGCGGGAACAACGTTCAAGTCGCGTCTGTTCGCTTCACCCACGGGAGCCGCGGAACTTACGCAGGAGCAATTCCCGAAAGCCGAAACCTTTGCCTATTTCGAGCGTAAGGCTAAGGGCGGTGCGGCGTCAGTATGCGTCGGGGACGCCGTAGTAGACTTTGAGCGGGGACGCGCTAACCCTAATCATATGCCGCTCGATAACCCCTTGCTGCGCGATTCCTTTACGCTTCTCGCGGATTCTATCACTAAGCACGGAGCCGTAGCTTCAATCGAGCTGTCGCACGGCGGCGGAGCTTCCAAAGACAGCGCGGCTAAAGGCTTCCAAATCTACGGGGTTACGGAGTTTACGGATTCTAACGGAAATCACGTGCTTCCCTACACAGACGAGCTGTTAGAGGACGTAATCCGCAAATATGCCGAAGCAGCCGCTTTCGCAAAACGCTGCGGCTTTGGAATGGTTACGGTTCACGGAGGTCACGGCTGGCTTATCTCGCAATTTGTATCACCAATTCACAATACCCGGACGGACAAATGGGGCGGGACAGTTGAGAACCGCTGCCGGCTCCCGATTGCCATTCTCACGGCAATCCGCAAAGCTGTCGGTCCCGCGTTCCCGATTGAAATCCGCGTTTCCGGCAGTGAGTGTCACGCTAACGGCTATGACCTTGACGAGGGAATTGCAATCGCGAAACAGCTCGACGGCTACGCGGACCTAATCCACGTTTCGGCGGGAGACCACGAAGTTCCCGAAGTGTTCACTGTTACTCATCCCTCAATGTTCCTCGAGGACGGAGTAAACGTCAAATACGCCGCCGAAATCAAAAAGCACCTTACGAAGTCCAAAGTTGCCACTGTCGGCGCACTCTCAGACCCGGAGCTAATGGAGGAAATCATAGCCTCCGGCAAAGCCGACGTAGTAGAAGTAGCGCGCGGACTAATCGCCGACCCCGACTTACCGCTCAAAGCGCGTACCGGACAGACGCGGCAAATCAACAAGTGTATACGCTGCCTGACCTGCTTCTCGAACCTTATGCAAACGGGAATGTTCGTTTGCGCTCTTAACCCCGAGATTGGGCGCGAACTTGACTTTAAGTACGTAACACCTCCGCGGCGGCGTAAACGCGTATTAGTAGCAGGCGGCGGAATCGGCGGTATGCAGGCTGCCTACGACCTAGCTATGCAGGGACATCAAGTTACGCTCTGCGAAGCCTCGAACTCTCTCGGCGGCGTACTGCGCTGCGAGGACGAAGTACCGTTCAAGTCGCACCTCCGCGAATACCTCGACCGCCAAGCTCAAAACGTCTACTACGCGGGAGTTGACGTGCGTCTGAACACCCGCGTAACTCCGGAGTTTGTAGAAGTTTTCGCTCCCGACGCTCTGTTTGTGGCAATCGGCGCGAAACCGCTCATTCCGCCGATTACGGGCATTGAGAACACGCTCAATTCCGTAGACGCATACACTGCGCTTGACCGAATCGGCAAATCCGTAGTAATCATCGGCGCGGGACTCGTCGGCTCGGAGCTAGCTCTCTATCTCGCGCAGCTCGGACGCAACGTGACAATCCTCGAAGCCGCCGAAACCGGCAGCAACGGCGGCAATATTCTCCACGCTCTTGCACTGGGCTACGAACTTGACAAAGCGGCAATAGTGCGGCATTTCAACACTAAGGTAACTGCAATCGCGAAGTCAGCCACCGGCGTAGTCATAACGACCGGCGATAACGGCGATTTCTCAGCGGATACAGTAATTAACGCCTGCGGACTGGTACCGCTAAAAGCCGAAGCGGACGAGCTGCGAAGTTTAGCGCCGCAGGTTGAAGTATTCGGAGATTGCGTAACTCCCGCAACAATCTATCAGGCGACTAAGCGCGCCCGCTACGCTGCATACGATTTGTAGCAGATAATAATAGTGGTCAGTAAATAGTGGTCAGGGAGCAGTGGTCAGTGGTCAGCGGTCAGGGAGCAGGGAGCAGTGTCGAGACGGTCTCTACTACGTCCCTGTTGACCGCTGACCGCTGCTCAAAACATCAAAGGACAGGCAAGATGAAATTATATCTCCACGAGGGCGAACATTCGCACAGTCACGCGGACGCGGTTCCGCACAATCATTCGCATACGCATACACAGACAAAAGCCGTACTCAACAGGCTTGCGCGGCTAACCGGTCATCTCGAATCCGTGAAGCATATGGTTGAAGACGGGCGCGACTGTTCCGAGGTTCTCGTCCAAATCGCGGCTGTGCGTTCCGCGCTCTCCGCTACGGCTAAGGTGATACTTCAAGACCACATTGAACATTGCCTGAAAGACGCTCTTGAAACAGGCGATACCGCCGCTATGGAAACGCTTAACGAAGCCATAGCGAAGTTTCTGTGATAAACCGCAAGCAATAAAAACGGTGACTCAGACGTTTTTCAGCGTCCAAGCCACCGTTTTATTATTGTTTGTTACAGCGTTTCGTTCATCGCGCCTGTACGGTAGCCCTTAAGGTCGAGAGCGGTAAACGCGAAGCCGATTTTCTTGAACGCGTCGTATACTTCGGCTCTTCGCTCGTTTGCCGCGAGAGTTCGGAACCCCTCCGCGTCGGTCTCTATCCGCGCCAAAGTGCCGTGGTGACGTACCCGCACCTGTCTGATTCCGAGGTCCAGTAGGTATTGCTCCGATTCGTCTACCTGACGCAGCTTCTCCGCGGTAATTTCCTCGCCGTAGGGGAAACGGCTTGCAAGACAAGCGAACGACGGCTTATCCCAAGTAGACAGCCCGAGTTCTTTGGATTTTTCGCGTATGTCTTTCTTAGTGAAACCCGCTTCGCGGAGCGGCGAACGTATTCCGCGCTCCTCAACGGCTTTCAGACCGGGGCGGTAATCTCCGTTGTCGTCGAGATTTGAGCCTTCGGCGATTTCCGCTATACCCTCTTGCTCGCAGATTTCGCGGATTTCCGTGAATAAGCCCGATTTGCATAGGTAGCAGCGGTTGGCGGGATTATGCGAGAAACCGTCGATAGCAAGCTCCTCGCTGTCGCAGATAATGTGGCGAATCCCGCGCTCCATGCAAAAGGCTTTGGCGGCGTTGAGTTCGCGGGTTGGGAACGATAGCGACTTCGCCGTAACCGCGATAGCGTTGTCCCCGAGAGCTTCAACGGCGGCGGTAAGCAGAAAGGTGGAATCCACGCCCCCGCTGAATGCTATAGCCGCTGAACCGTAGCCGCGAATGATGTCGATAAGCGCAGTGTATTTGTCTGCCATAGTTATATTCTCCTATATGTTTTCTCCGCTCTATTATCATACCACATATTGGAAGCCTTGTCAATAATAATTTCGCTATTGACAAACTGAAAAGCGCGTGGTATAATTAAGGTAACAAACAGAGGCGCTGCCGGTAAGCGGTTCAGCCCTCCTTAATGGTTGCGGAAGTAACCGCCCACATCTTAGGGGAGGGGGCGGTTACTTCTTTTTGTTGTACACTAGCAGTATCTTAACCACTATGATGGCGTGTCTGACGAGCATCACGATTTGCAGAAGCTCCGCAAATGTTATGTACATCATACCACCCCCTTTTGCAAGAGGGCAACAAAATTGAACCGCCTACCGCGCTTGACAGCGCCGAGGTCTTTGCCAATACGTAGTATAGCATAGATTTCGCGCTATGTCAATGCGTGAAATTTTTTTGCCCAAACCACAGGTGATAGCATCGGAAAGCTTGATACGTCCGAAGCGGTTACAAGTAATCGGTGCTGTCACCAAAAATTTTTGCCAAATATGTAAAATATACTTGACATTTAGAATGATATAGTTTATAATATGTCGTGAGGTGATGATTATGGCAAAAAATTTAGCGCTCAAAAGCGCAAGAGCCGCGAAAGACCTTTCGCAGCAGCAGCTTGCGGACGAAGTAGGAGTAGCGCGCCAAACTATCAACGCCATTGAGAAAGGCGACTACAACCCTACTGTAAAACTTTGCATATCTATCTGCCGGACGCTCGGCAAAACGCTCAACGACTTATTCTGGGAGGACGAAGAACTATGAAAACTAAACTCAAACTTAGTAAAATCGGGCTTACCTTTGATGAGAGGGAACGCGCAATACGCGGAGACTGCTACAAACATACGCTGTGGGCTGTTTGCGCATTGCTGTATCTTTGCTTCATTTTACGGAGCGGCGGCTTCACGGTTAAGCCGTACCACAGCTTTGAGCTGATAGTTGTGTTCGCATATGCCTTTTGCAAGGTCGAAATGCTTCTTCGCGGAGTAGCGTTTGACAGACACGGCGCAATCGTTGTTATGCTAACCCCGCTGTACGGGCTTTGCACTCTTGCGCTTCTGATTGTCGCGGGAGTCCGCAGAATCCTCGGACGTCCGTTTATTGAAAACGTGCTGCTGACGGGCGAGGGAACGCTGCTGGTCGCGGGACTAATGCTCCTCGCGGTAACGGTTTTATCTTACGTAAAAATCCGCAGATTCCGCAAGGACTGGGAATACGCACTACATAACGGAGACAAAGAAACGGAGGACGAAGTACAATGAAAAAGAACAAATTCGACGAACGTCAGGAGCAAATCCGGGCGCGGGTTTTCGGCAAGATGTGGATTACCACGGTAGTGCTGCTGTTTCTCTGCGCGCTGATTGAATCGGGTTTCGAAATCCAATGGGCGCAGACTTGGCAGACGTACATCATTATCGCAGTCATTACAACCAGTTACGGCGGGATAGAGCTGATACTGCGCGGCGCGTACTTTTGGAAAGACGGCTCGGTGGGCTGGGTAGCTCCGTACGCAATAACCGGAGTGTCACTTATGGCAATAGTGTCGCACTTCAAAGATGGCGACAAATTTATTGAGAGCGGTATGCTCACGGAAGCGGGCGGCTTCTTCATTACGTCCGTATTGCTGCTAGCGTTCGGAGTTATCGGCGTAGTTAAGTCGCAGCAAATACGTCAGCAGATTAAGAACAACGACGACAACGCGGAGGATTGAGTATTAGCGGTATTCCTCGCCGTTTGTGTCGCGGATTCGCAAGCGTGTCACGCGCCAGAAGTCCGCGCCGAATGATTCCGCGAGCTGCGTGGGATTGAGCCGGACGGGGAGCGAAGTAAGCGTCAGCGACCAGCCGTTGTCCATTCGTTCCCACGCTGCTCCCGCGAAGTCCAGCAGCGCGAGGTTCGGGACGCGTCCGTCGTAAAACAGCTCAAGCTTCAAATCGAGGTATTGCAAATCTCCGGGTTTGCGAATCGGCAAAGCCGCGGAATGTACGCGAAAACCGCTCGGGAGCGCGTTATTTAGACGTTCGCACAAACCTCCGAAGCCGAAGTCGTCCGCAAGTGTCACGTCCAGCACTTCGCAGTAGCTCTCGTGACCGAGCGGACAGGGCAGAACGATAGAGATGACGGGGTGCGGATTAAAGCCTTCGCTGTATCTGAGTGCAATCTCCGCACGTGAGAAAGCGCGGCGGAACACTTCCATTGTGTCAAGGTGCGACAAATACCGCGCCTTGCCCGTCTTACTATAGACAAAGCGGCATTTACGCATTTAATCTATCCCCCGTGACTGTTATCTGTTCACTGTTCACTGTTAACTGCCCCTGCCACAGTGCGTAATCGAAAAACTCGTCCCAGGCTTGCGGACCGCGCGACTTCCTCGCGACTTCCAAAATTGCGGGAGCGAGTTCGCGTTTGCCTTGCGCTAAGAGGTACTCAATGCGGCTGACTCTCGCATCGTGCCAGCGGAAACGTATATGCTTATCGCGCAGTGCTTCGCGCAGAAGCCGCTGTTTGCGTTCCAGCTCCTCAATCGGGTTTTGCGGCTCATTCTCAAAGGGCGTACGAGGTTTCGGAACGAAGCAGCTCGCGCTGACAGTGATATTGACGCGTTTTGAGCCGCAGCGCAGTATCTTATGCGCGAGGTCGTTGATTGCGAGCAAATCCTCATCGGTTTCGCCCGGCAAGCCTATCATAAAGTAGAGCTTAACGCTTGTATTTCCCGCTGCAAACGCTGTTGTACAAGCCGATAAGATGTCCTCTTCGCTGAGGTTCTTATTGATATGGTCGCGGAGACGCTGGCTCCCCGCTTCCGGCGCAAAAGTCAGTCCGCTCTTGCGCGTTTGCTGAACCTTGTCCAATAGCTCAAAGGTAAAGCTATTAGCGCGAAGCGACGGCAGCGAGAGGTTAATATATCTCGGGGTACAGTAATCGAGCAGCGTGTCCGTCAGTTCACTGAGTTCCGGGTAGTCGCTCGTTGACAGGCTCGAGAGGTTGACCTCTTTGCAACCGGAAAACTTTAAGCTTGCGATAGCCTGTTTAGCCGCGACTTCCGCCGATTTGTAGCGTACAGGCGCGTTAGTAAAGCACGCCTGACAGAATTTGCAGCCGTTGGGACAGCCGCGCATAATCTCCTGAACGGTTCTGTCGTGTATAACCTCCGTCGAGGGAACTACGGGAGCGGTAGGATACGCCGAGGTATTGAGGTCGCGGACAATGCGGCGTTTGACTTCGCGGACATTGCCGTGGATTGTAGGTACGTAGACGCCCTCAAGTGTTGCGGCTTTCGCTAAAAACTCCGCTTTGCTCTTGCCTTTTTCCGCGCGGTAGAGGTTTGTGAGCTCGACTATTACGTCCTCTCCGTCGCCTAGGACTGCTAAATCAATGAAATCCGCGAAAGGTTCGGGATTGACTGTGCAGACTCCGCCGGCGATTACAAGCGGCGCGTCCTCCCCGCGGTCTCTACAGTATGGAGCTACGCCGCCGAGTTCGAGCATATTGAGCATTGCCGGGTACGACAGTTCGTACGCCAAGGAGAAGCCGATGATGTCGCAATCGGACAGTGCGCGGCTCGTTTCCAAGGTGTAGAGCGGAACCCCCGCGCTCCGAAGTTCCGCAGTCATATCAGGCCACGGCAGGAAGCAGCGTTCGCAGGCTACTCCCTCCATAGAGTTCAGTACGGTGTACAAAATCTGAATCCCGAGGTTCGACATTCCCACCTCGTAAGTGTCCGGGAAACATAGCGCAAACGTAAGTTCACGGGAGGATTTGACAATCTCCCCGTGTTCCCCGCCTATATAACGCGCAGGCTTTGTGACGCGCTGCAAAATACGTTCCAGTTGTTGGTTCATCGTCTGCCTTTTCTAAGTTTATCGCGTGTCCGGACGTGACAAGTCTCCGCCCGGACTGTCAAAATCTGTCAAATGTTTGTGAGCTTAGCGCGGTAGAATTCGTCCTCTATGTCTTTGCCGGGAGCCTTGCTCACGAGCGATACAACCACTATGCACAGGAGTGAGAATATAAACGCCGGGAGCAATTCGTAGATACCGAATACCGGCATAGTATCCGCAAACTGAACTTTCAGCACTAGCTTCCAGAAAAACACCATTCCCGCACCGCCGATTATTCCGGCTACAGCTCCCGTGCCGGTTGTGCGCTTCCAGAACAGCGACAAGAGCATTAGAGGTCCGAAAGCCGCTCCGAAACCTGCCCACGCAAAGCTTACCACGTCGAAAATCTTGCTGTTCTCATTCCAAGCGATTATTAAGCCGAGTGCCGCGACACCCGTGAGAGCAGCTCTTCCCGCAAACATAACGGCTTTGTCGCTTGCGTTCTTTTTTAGTATTCCCTGATAGATGTTTTTCGCAACCGCGGAGGAGGCAATCAGCAGATAGCTGTCAGAGCTTGACATAGCAGCCGCAAGGATTCCCGCCATTACAATTCCCGCGAATAAGGGGTGGAACAACAGCTTCGACAATACGATAAATACGTTCTCGGCGGAGCCGGAAGTCGCGAGAGCCGGGTCAACCGGAATAAGTGCGCGACCGATGATACCGATAAATACAGCCGCCGCGAGAGAAATTAAGCACCACGCGGTAGCGATACGGCGCGCCGATACAAGCTCTTTCGTTTTACGTATTGCCACAAAGCGGAGCAGAACCTGCGGCATACCGAAGTAACCAAGTCCCCAAGCTAAGGTTGAGAGTACCGTCAAGCCGCCGTAGAAAACGCCCTTATCAGCAAACTGCGCGATTCCTCCCGTAGTGAGTTGTACTCCCGCAGTGTCAACTACCGGTTTCGCCATTCCGAAAAACTCGAGGAAGCCGGGAATTCCCTTGACGTTGTCAATGATAGCTCCGAACCCTCCCGCGCTCCTCGCTCCAAAGAGTACGACCGCCAAAAGCGCGAAAATCATAACCACCGCTTGCATAAAGTCGCTGACGCTCTCCGCCCAGAAGCCGCCGAGAAGCGTGTACGCAAATACAAAGATTGAGGTGAAAATCAGCATTGAGTGGTAGCTTTGTCCGAAAACTTCCTCAAAGAGCTTTCCGCCGGCTTTGAAGCAACTCGCCGTGTACACAGCGAAAAATATCAGGATAAACAGCGATGAGATAAAGAGAATGACGGGCTTTTTCTCTTTGAACCTGTTGCTGAAAAAATCGGGGATGGTGATACTGTCATTAGCGATAAAGGAATATTTGCGGAGACGTTTAGCAACGATAAGCCAGTTGACATAAGTACCAGCGGCAAGACCGAGCGCGGTCCAGAAAGGATCCGCAAGTCCGCTCCAATACGCCACTCCCGGAAGTCCCATAAGGAGCCAGCCGGACATATCGCTAGCTTCGGCGGAGAATGCCGCTACCCACGGTCCCAGCCCTCGACCGCCGATAAAGTATTCATCGACGCTGGAACTTGCGCGTTTAGCAAAAATGATACCGATGACGACGACTGCAAAGAGATAGAATACCATTGAGATGAGGTTTTGTATTTGTTCGGGTGTCATTAGAGCGTTCTCCTTATTTGATAAGTTTATTTTTCTTTGAAAATAATCTCGCCGGGAAGAATATAGCCTAATTGCTTGCGTGCGATGTCTTGCTTAACGTTAGGGTCGGCTGCCGCGTCAATCTCGGCACGGAGAGTGGCGTTCGTAACGGCGATAGCGTCGAGTTCAGCCTGAAGCCTGGCGGCTTCCGCGTTTGCGCGCTGAATCTGCCCTTGGGTTTGGATTAGCCACACCGCGGACACTATGCAAATCGAGAGAATTATCGCCAGACTGACGCGGTTGAGTTTTGTTTTCATCTGCGTGTACCTCTTTTGACTGTTTGTGAATAGGAAACGCACCTACATAACGCCTACCTATTATATACCATTTCCATTCATAACGCAAGAGGTTTTTTACATTTTTGTGAACTTTTTTCTCCGCGGCAATCCCAAGTTTAATCGGAAACAGCAAACAGCGGAGTATAAACCCTAAAAAGTCAAGAAGTTTGCCGAGAAGCCGGCTGACCGGCTTTGACAAAAGTAAAAAATATACTAAGCTCGCCGGAACGACAAAGAGCAGCAAAAAGAAGCGAAGCTGTCCGCCGCCCGGTCCGAGAGCCAACGCGAAAAAGGCTCCTCCGCAAGCTATGCAGAAAAGCAAATCCGCGGAAAGTCTCAGCAAACTCCGCGATATTTTCCCGGGGATACGAAGCGTGAGACACTTCAGCAGGTCGTACAGCACACCGCTGCAAAACCCGAGTGCAAGCGCGTACAGGCAAAGCTCCCGCTGATTACTAAGGCTGATTTCCATAGGCTTCAGCGCAGCAGACGTGAGAAAAAACCGATGTTCTGATGCTTTTCCTCTTCGAATGTCAGTGAATCTACCCTGCCGTTTACGCGGAGGTCTCCGCCGTCGATAGAGAGCTTCTCAATCCTAAGCTCCGAGCCGCGGATTATGAGGAGTCCGCCCTCGGTGTGCGTGACAATCAGCGTTCCGTCCGAGCTTTCGATGTCGTTCACGCCGGTAACGCTTAGAGATGAGCGCGAGACAAGAGTAATGTCGGTGGAAAGCGCGGAGGTGTAAGTATCGGCGGAATATCTGTCCATAGTGATTTCTCCTAACGTATTGTGCTGATAATCTAAATCTATGCTTGACAAATGGGAAAAATGCTGCTATACTGTATGAAGCGGTTGGCAATCGGCAGTGTACAGTTGC
>JAISLB010000127.1 GCA_031260685.1 Oscillospiraceae bacterium
TCTCCGCTGATACTTTGCAAGCTCGCTCCTGAAAATATTTCTGCAAACGGGTCTGCGCTCTTTACCTCCGCAACCCAGTCACAGGTTTCACCGAACTGATTTTGTGTAAAATCACACTGCCAGCCTTGTTCCGTATCCCGGTAGACAATGAACTCGTCTGTGCCTCCCTTACGTATCTCCGGCATTACTTTACTGTCTATCATTTCATAAAATGTCATTTACTCCACCTCCGTTGCTATTCGCTTCTTTGTAGCGGGTTTGTCTTTTTGTTCCGCTTTGGCTTTCTCAACTTTTGCGAGATTGTTGTCAAGCTGTCCGAGCAGCTTTGTCTGCGGCTTTTTAATTCGAACAGGCGGCTCGGTATAGCGGAACAATTCGTTTTCACAGGGAACATACAATTTGCCGTTTTCAACACATTTGAAAATATCAGCTTCGCTCTCGCCGGACGCGAACACACCCGGTTCTTTCAAGGCTTCGAGGAAGTCTATTTTGTCTTTCGCCCAGTTCGGCAACTTAGCGGGGTCTGCTACTCCCGCTATGTCATAACGCTCGAAGCGAGTTTCTTTGCCGGAGTATAAATCCTTGCAGAAAACGGCCCTGCCGCGAGAGTTCGGATTTACTCCGAAACCGCCCTGCACTATTTTCAATTGATGGTCTGCTGTTCTGTACTCCGGTGAAAGAACTTCGGGCTTTATAACGACAAGTTTATCTTGCAGACTTTCGTCAAGCCCGCCCGGTATGCAGTCTGCGGCGGTTAGCGTAGGCTGAAGCGTAGGAAACGCGGCGCGTTCTTTTTCCAAAACATCAAGCAAGATGTCAACGCGGTCAACAAATTCGCGCATAGCTTCTATATAGTCTGTTGTTACTTCGCCGCCGAAATACTCCGTTATGCCGAGCGGATTGTCCCGGCGTGAGGTGCATACGAGGTACGGCGCGTCATCTTTTTCGTCCGCCGCGAGAAATACTTCGCGTCCCGCGAGCGCAATGCTGAATTTTTCTATGTAGTGTCCGTCAATTACGCGTTTCGGCTTGCCGGGGATTTCTCCATATTCAAGCATTGCATTCACTTCGCGCCGCGTTTGTTTATATATTCCTGCCTCATCAAGTTCTTTAATCAATTCCTTGATTTCACGCTCAATAGTATGTACCGCGACCGGAGCCAAGTCCGTATTAAATGAACTGTAGTTATTGTTTACAGCTAAGTTAAAAGGACACATTAGCGACAATTCTGTAAGCGGGCTGCCCATTTCTGCAAGGTAGTTAAGGACCCCGTGGCTGAACTCTGCAATGTTGTCCTCGAAAAAGTTAAGCAGCGCACGGATTTTTTTATGTTCCGCGTGTGTGCTGAAAGTGCCAATATTGTGACACTCGTTTTCAAGCCGCCGACACAGAACGTCGTTATACAAATCCTGTTTGAGTGCGCTCTTGAAATCCTGACCGCGAGCTATAAACGACAGCAAATCGTCATTTATAATGTCCTCTACCCAATCAAAGGTTTTGCCGTACTGGTTTTGCGTGAAATCACTGTGCCAGCCTCCGTCATCATCGCGATAGATAATAAACGGTTCGTCACCGGCAGCGGCAACCTCCGACCGAATTTTATCTATAATCCTATCGAATGACATTCCGGTCGCGGGCTGTTCAAATATCTCATTTTCCCGTCGGTAAATTTTGTCCTCAATTTCGGATTCTATATGCTCAAAGAACTTATCTAATCTGTCCTCGTCGTATTTTTCATCGGGAATATCATAATTGTACAGCGGTATCGGGTTCATTTCATACAGCTTGTGGAGCGGGTCATTAAACTCCAGCAGGTAGTCAAGTGCCTGCTGAGAGAAACGTCCGATATTGTCCTCAAACGCGTTGACTAACGCTTCAAACTCACCGCCTTTAAGCGTTCCGGATTCTTCTCCGTCATACTCTGCGCGAAGTCTGGCGCGCAGAACGTCATCGTGGACGAAGCCGAAGCTCCCGCCGTTGAACTCCGCTCCGCGGTGCTGTACGACGTAAGGGTCGCGCTCTCGCAATAAGGCGAGATATTTTGAGGCTTGCGCTTCTCTTTCCTCTTTTGTAGCGTTCTCGTCTAACGCGAAGTAGTTGATGTTCCAGTAACCGTTTTCGTGCGTAATAGCAAACGGTAAATCCGAACCCTCCATAACCAGCGGCATTATTGCGTCGATTGCTTCACTAAATTCCATCTATTCCACCTCCGTAACTTTTCGTTTCTTTTGACCGGGCTTTTTAATTTGTTCCGCTTTGACTTTCTTAACTTTAGCAAGGTTATCGTTTAATTGTCCGAGCAGCTTAGTCTTTGGCGGTATCACTTCCTGCGCGGCTAATCGTGCGTTGTTCACAAGCCCGTCAAGAACAACGGGGTGAGTTTTTACCGTGCAATAGCGTGTATTATGCCGGACATTTTCAATTTCCGCGCTGTCGAAAGTTTCTGCCCACGCCTTATTCGCGGAGGAATAGCGTCCGTCATAGTTATTTTTCACGACAATTGCCGCAAGAACGATTAAAACGCAGTCGCTACCGAATTT
>JAISLB010000049.1 GCA_031260685.1 Oscillospiraceae bacterium
AAGCCATTAAGATTATCCTCGGCACATATCGGGGCGAGCGCGTAATGCGTCCAACCTACGGGACGAATATCCGCGACTATCTCTTTGCACCGTCCGGGAGCCAACTGCACGAAACTATGCGGGTTGAACTAGCGGAACAACTTTTACTTCAAGAGCCGCGAATTCGCGACATAACGGTAAGTGTCAAAGATTTTTCGGCTGCGACGGGTGAACTCATTATCGAAGTGGGCTACACAGTACGTTCAACCAACAACCGCTATAACAAGGTATATCCGTTCTTCACAGAAGAAGGCTAACGCTATCTGCTATCTGTAAAAAGGGGGTGCAACGATTTTGATTCCGCGAATAGTTGACCGCGCAGAGATTTTGCAAACTCTAAAAAACCGCGCCGGAACGTATGTACCGGAGTGGCGCTTTCGCGTTGGCAGCTCGGAACCGGGCGCGGTTATTGCGTCTCTATTCGCTGAAATGCACGGTCAGACGCTCGACAGATATAATCTCCTCCCTAAAAAATACTTTACGGAGTTTCTAAAACTCTTAGGCGTCGGACGCGGTTCGCCAAAACCGTCCTCGGGCTTTGTACGGTTTTTCACAAACGGAGTTGACGATGTTCCCGCAAATGTGCCGAAAGCTACGGAAGTTTTTGCCTCCGCAGAGGACAAAGACGTTGTATTTTCTACGGAATACGCTATTGACGCAACTTCGGCGGAGCTGTCGGAGCTTTTCTACGCCGATAAGAATTCTATTGTTGAGCTTGATATCAATAATGTAAACACATATTTCAAAGCTGCGGGCGGCGACCTGCAAGAGCATACTTTTGCGCTTTCTAATAACAACGTACTGAATATGTCCGGCAATTGCGCGGTTAACGTCAGGCTCAGGCAAAAGTACGTTTTTCCGGATTCTTTCGCGGCGGTACAGCTCTCGGACCTGATAAACGTAGTTTGGAGCTACCTTAACGGCGGCGAACTCGTAAAATTTGACTCAGTTTCGAACTCTAACGGCGTTATCACTTTGATTAACCGCTCCGGCCGCTCATTTGAAGCTGACGAGGAGGGGAGAATCTCAATATACTGCAATATTCATAACGGCGGAGGTATTGACGGCTCCATTATCCTGTCAGAGGCGGCGCTAACAGTTGAACCGCTGTCAAATTTCAGAGCGGAAACACTTTCGTTTGACAGCGTTGCGCTTCAAAACGAAAACGGCGGCTACTGCTTCGGACGAAATCCCACGGAATTTGATACGTTCTATATCAAGAGTAACGCGGCTTTCTCGAAAACCGGCGCGGAGGCTCTTTGTTCGCTTGATATCGCCTCCGTTGTTACTGATTACAAGGAATCTGAACTTCCGATAGAATTCAAGAAACGTATAATTGAGAAGAAGCACCTCACAAAGACGGAACCCGACGAAGTTTTTATCGACGGCGTAATCTGGGAATACTACAACGGTTTAGGCTGGGCGCATTTAGCCGTAACGGGAGATACAAATCCCTTTACCGCGAAAGAAAGCCGCAGGTTTGACCTGCGCTTCACGGTTCCCGGGGACTCAGGTCCCGTACAGGTCAACGCGGAAGAAGGTTTTTATATCCGCGCCCGAATAACTCACATCGAAAACTTTCTAAGCACAAAGCCGCGGAGATTTCTGCCCTTTGTCAAAAGCGTCAGCTGCAGCTTCAAATATGTGGATTTCCGCAAAGCCGAATACCTCTCCGCAGTTAATAACCTCGAAACCTCTCAGCTTGAAAACGCTCAAGGCGTAAGCGACTTAGGCTTTGAGGTCTATACACCGCCTGTAACTGACGAAGCAGCGATGTACTTAGCTTTTGACCGTGAACTCTCCGGTCAGCCTCTTTCGCTATACTTTGACATCGCGGGAAGCGGCGGCGGCGCTGACGGTATCCTAATCGCGGAAGCCATTAAGCGCGGTAAGCGTACAGACATAATACGAATTATTGACGGAACGCTTGGACTGAAGCGAAGCGGCGTCATTCTTCTGTATTTCAATCGTCCGACGGTTCAAACAAGGCTTTTCGGTTTAGAACGTCACTGGCTGAAATTTTCACTGAACGGAGCAATCGGCGATTGCCCGAGAGTCGTTAAACGCGTCTTTACCAATACTGTTCACGCGCTTCAATATCAAAAAGCAAATGAGCAGACTTTCAGTATAGGAGCCTTGAATTCCTCCCGAGAGTTTGAGCTATTCGAGAAACCCGTGCAAAACTGCGATGTTGACCTTATAAACGATACAGTTACCCGCTGGAACCGTATCGAATCGCTGACACAAGCCGAGGCAAGCGAAGAGGTGTACGAACTTGACAGCGAACGCGGTCTGCTTCGTTTCGGAGACGGTATATTCGGCAAAATTCCGCCGGAGGGCGAACAAAACGTACGCGTCAGCTACACTTTCGGCGGCGGTGCGATTGGTAATCTTCCGATTGGAACAGTAAACTCGCTATTGCGTTCACTCCCGAAAATTTCCGGGGTAACTAACGTTACGGCAATGACGGGAGGTACGGACGCGCTTTCGCAGGAAATGATTGAGCTTCAAGGCAAAAACCGTTTCCGCCATCGCTTTGTACCGGTTTCAAGCCGCGATTTTGAAGAGATAGTCCTCGAGAAGTTCGAAAAAGTTTCGAGCGTAAAATGCTACACCGGGCGCAATACAAAAGGTGAGAACGCCGTTGGTTTCGTGACACTCGTTGCCGCTGTACGCGATTCGGATAACCCAATTGAAGCGCTTTGCCGCGAAATTTACGCTTATCTGTCCGAAAGGTGCGAGTGTAACCTTGCCGCGAGCGGACGGCTGAACGTTATTCCCGCGCTGGAGCTAAAAGTCAATATTGAGCTGACGCTGACGCTTGTTAACTTCGATACAGCGGTAGAAACGACGCTTAGAGTAAACAATCTGCTGGTTTCGCTGATTGACAGAAAGCACGATAGCGGAGGAATAGGCGAAATCCTCACAGCTTCGGAAATTTTGGACGCAATACAAGCGGATTCAAATGTAAGCGCGATTGAACGTTTCTTCGCCGAGGGGATATACACAGAAAACGGAGCGGCAAAGTATGTAGCGATAGATGATTTCGGAACCTTGCCCTATGTCATTATCCGCAGCGGTACGCACACGATACAAATAAAGGTTTGATTTTACATTCCCGGGAACAAAAGTCTTTCATTATCCGAGGGAAACATTATGCTGACTTCACTCAATCTCGACGACCAGAACTTTGACGATATAGTGGAACTCATTATGTCCGAGCTGCCGCGCCTTGCTCCGGAATGGACGGACTACAACGAACACGACCCCGGTATTACGCTTCTTGAACTCTTTGCGTGGTACAAGGAAATGCAGCAGTACCACTTGAACGCGGTTACGGATGCTATACTCTCGAAGCTCCTGCTCCTTGCCGGTATGCGTCCGCTTCCTGAAAGTCCCGCAAGCGCAACTGTTCAACTCCCGGAGGAAGTCCAATCGCTCCCGGCATTAACGAAATTGTACGCTGCGGCGGACGTTGTATTTGAACTTGACGCGGATTACTCGGTTTCCGCAAAATTGACGGGAGCAGACGCGGTTTCAGAGCTTGGAGAAAGAACCGATATACGAACTTACTTTAATCAGCCTAATTTGTCCGCGGCACCCTTTGCGTTCAACGGTTCGGTCAGTAAACTCGAACTAACTCTTGAAAACGTTACCGGCAGCCCGATAAGGTTATACTTCGAAATTGACGATAGATGCAGTGTTCCGCGGAATCCGTTTACGGATGCTTTTCAGGTTCCGAGGATTATCGAGTGGTCGGTTAACGGCGTAACGTTCACGCCTGATACTGACGAAACCCACGCGCTAAGTCAAAGCGGTTTTGTGACCTTTACCCCGGAGAAAAGCGCCGAATCGCTTGCCGTTGTGCTTTACCTCCGCGAAAAGGGCTGCGAGGAGGAAGTGCGGCTCCGTAATATTTCAGCCCGAACGGTAACGGCGGTTCAGCGCAGGACTTATACGGAACCTTTAACTTTCGACGTTGACGGATTGCCGAATTTGTCGCTCCCGCTGCCGGTTACGGACGGATATGTTCTGGCAAATGAGCTTGTACTTATGGTACGCAAAGGTTCCGGGTATGAACGCTGGAATTATACCGATGATTTGAATTCCGCGGCTTCCGGCGAAAAGGTTTTTACTCTTGACGCAAAGCGCGAAAACGTTTTATTCGGCGACGGAGAGTACGGTGCGGTAGTCCCAAAAGGCGAGAGCGCCGTTGTAATCGAAAAACTTCCGGTTTCGTACTTAGAGCGCGGCAATATTCCCGCGGGGACTATGCGGATTGACGATACCGAGTTTTTTGCGGAAAACTCCGCGGCAAGCGGAGGCAGAAATACGGAGACAGTTCGCGAAACTGCGCGGCGGCTCGCGAAAAGGCTTAGAAGCAGCAATAAATGCGTTTCTGCCGAAGATTACAAACGTGCGGCTTTGAATACTCCCGGTTTAAGAGTTTCCGCGGCGGAGGTTCGTGTCGGTTTCGATCCGGACGCTCCGACTGAAAAGAGTACGCTGCCGATTGTAACCATTAGCGTACTTCCCGCAAATGAGAATGGTCACGGACAGCCTGATTCACGTTTTATTGATACAGTTTACAGATATTTGAACTCAAAGCGTCCAATCGGAGTAACGGTCAAAGTACGATAAACGCAAAGTTAAGGAGCTAACCGGAAATGCACACTCAACTCGTGATTGATAACTTTCAAATCAATCAGTCGGAAGCGGAAAACAATATCAGCTTCAGCGGCGGTCAATTTACGCTTGCTTCGCCGATTCATTCAAGCGGTTCTGTGAGTTTTACCGCCTTTGATTCGGGCGAATACGGCTTTAAGTGGGGGCGGCTTTCCTTTGACGCCGACATTCCGCTGGATTCGCAGCTCCGGGTTTTTGCTTCCGCCGATGATATTGAACCGATACCGGGGGGAGCCGCGAATATTTTCACGCTGCAAGGTACCGGCGCCGATTTACTGCTAAATGTCACGGGACGCTACTTAAGTTTGCAAATTGAACTCATTTCAGGCGATAACTTCCCGACAGTTTACGCGATGCGCTTGTATATGTCAGGCGACCATATGATTGATTATTTGCCGGAGATATACCGAACGGAGGGCGACGATTTCACTAAACGCTTTATCTCGGTTTTCGACAGCTCCGTAAGTGACCTAGAACGCGATATTTATCACCTATCGTCGAAGTTTGACTACAATACCGCCGCCGGGGACTCGCTTCAACGCTTAGCCGATTGGGTCGGCGTAACGGCAAAATCCGATTCGCAATGCCGCAATTTGATTTCTGCCGCGCTTGATGACTACGAAACTATGTACACAGTAGACGGAATCAAACGCTCGGTGCAACGTTTTACAGGTGCGGAACCGCTGATTATCGAGTATGCGGCTATTAGTCCGAATGCCCGCGATTGCCCGGATTCCGAACTCTATCGCAAACTTTACGGCGATAACCCTTTCAGGTTTTTCATTCTCCTTGATACTAATACCTTTAGCGACAGAGCAGACCGAGAACACTTTATCGAACGAATGGAAAACTATATCCCGGCGGGAATGGAGTTTGAAACCGTAATGCTCCGTCATAGCATAAGACTTGACAACCATAGCTATCTTGGTGTAAACTCATATGTAGACGACCTGATTCCCGCGGCACTTACCGGCAATATCACCCTTACAAACTATGTCGTATTATCCGGCTGAGTCTCTTGCCTGAATAAGTCTAAGTACCCGGGCAGGGAGTAATCAGCTTGCGTAAAGTAGGAGTGCCCTATGGGAAAAGGGGCACGAGTACTCTACCCATAGCGACGAAATACCGCGAACGCGGTTAGGAGATAACAAAATGCTTATTGAACGTAACCGATATTTCTACGGGAAATTGCTGACAGTACGTGATTTCAAGTTAGAGCAAACCTATAACGAGCTAAAGCGAAGGCTGCTGAACCGTGTAGCGCTCGGCTCCGGTGTGCTGTGCGGACTTGGCGTTACAGTAAGTGACGACGCGACTTTGGTGCTGGAAAGCGGTATGGCTATCGACTATCTCGGACGTGAAATACTGGTGCCGGAACCGCTTGTGCGCAAGCTTGAGATGATTGACGGTTACAGCACTTTGGCAAACTGCGGGAGCGCGTACTTATGCCTTGCGTACGATGAGTACGGAGCGGAACCTGTTAACGCTGCGGGGAGCAGCTCCGATAGCCGCGAGAACAACCGAATCCGTGAAAGTTACAAGGTTTCGCTGACCGCTGTCGCTCCTGATTACGTTAAGATACTGCAAGCGCAGGGATACGAAAACGTCAGCGTCCTGTATTCTACCGATGAGCTTACGCTTGTACTCTCCGCTCCGAACTCCGTCCTTGCGGGTGAAGTGCTTGAACTTTCCGTTTTGGTTGTTAAAAACCAAAATACACCGCCTGTTCACTTTTCGCTGGAGTGGGAATCTAACTTAATAGACAGCGGCGGTAAACGCATTATCGCGGACTTCGCGGAATCCGCGGCTGACACCGCAACCGTCAGAGAAGTAAAGTTCAGCGATCCGGTAAATCGGCTGTCAGATACTGCCAGAATGCTAGTCCCGGTTGGAATTGAAATGAACATAGAGCTTGGGAACTGGAAGTATAAAAACTTCATACAGCCGGAGATAGAACTCCACGTTTGTGCGACCCCCGACAGTCTTCGCGAATATAAGCACATCAGCGAAAATCTCGGAAAGCTCCTTATTACGGAAACGCTGCCGATTTACCTTGCGAAGCTTGAGCTTATTACCGTAACCGACCGTATTTTTCTCAATTCGGCGATAAATCTGCCGTTTGGTCAAAGCTTTACGCGAATGACAAATTCCGACGCTGCGGCAGCTCGCCAAAAGCTGGATATTACAACCTCCGTAAAGGCTCTAGAGTATTGGCAAAGCCCCGATGTGAAAGTGACAAACGGTGACAACGCCATTCACCTTGAGTTTTCGCTCCCGCGCCCTGAAAGCTACGATTACCGTACAAGCCACGGTTACGTAGATATAGCGATGCCGGGCGGAATAAAAGTAAACGCGAAATATTTCAGCGAAGAAATAGCACACGGGCTTGGACCCGGCAATGTAAATATACGTTTAGCAATAGAGTTTAGCGGAACTGACGGGGAAGACGGCAGCGCGATACTCTTCGGCAACAGCGAAGTGTTCCGGGCAAAAAATTCCGATGAGCTGCCGCCTTGGGCTGAGGCTGCCGCGGTAGTATATCCAAGCCGCGGTACGATGCGGATTGGCGTCTGGACTCACGACACCGTTGACGGGAATTCACTGCGGGTTCATTATTTCGCGGATAAGCCCGACCGCGATACCCGTCCGCTTATTGAGGGCGCAACTGTCAGCATCGAGATTTTGCCTGAAATTTCGAGAGTTCTCAGCCGTGAGCAGGTGCGCTTCCGGGCGGAGGTCAAAGGCGCCGCTGACAAAACCGTTTTGTGGTCGGTCAAAGACACTGACGGCGGTGAAATTGACGCCAACGGAACCTATCAGGCTCCTGAAGTGCGCGGGACCTACGAAATTATCGCCAAAGCCGCGGCGGACGAAACAGTAACAGCCAGCGCGTTTGTAATAGTAGAGTAAGCCTATGGATATGACAATCTTCCCCGTAATCAAAGCCAAATATAAGGTGACGCAAATTTTGGGGTTGCGCAAGGATTACACCGCGTTGTCCGCAGTTAACATTATAGAGCGTGAGCGCGGAGAGTACATTCTTAACGTATACGAAAGCGAGAGCTTGAGCCGTCGTTATGCGGCTATTTATGCCGAACTGCTGCATTGCCCGGAGTTTATCGAGTTTTTCCTGTTGGATAACGCGCTGATAGCGGTTTTCAAGGCAACTATCGGGAAACCGATAGACGATGTGTTCTGCAAGGGAGCAAATCCGCCGCCGGCAGCAAAAGGCGAAGCCGCTTGGCAAACTCGTCTGCACTATGCCGAGGCTTTAATGCACCTCGCGCTTACGATTTCGGATTTCCCGCTTGAAATTTCCTGCGCAGCACTCTTGAGTGAAAACTTGTACGTTGATAATAATACCTTGCAAGTTCGTTACGCCGTTTCGCCGCTTGCAGCAGCCGACAAGCGCGAATTCAGCTATCTTCTCGGCGACCAGATGTTTAAGATTTTGCTGCCTGCCGTTTCCGCGCCTAAACAGCTTAACGAGTTTCTCAAAAAATTCTACAGCGAGGAGCCGGACAGTATCACGAAACTATACTCCGAATGGCGCGGACTTCTGCCGGAGACTATCAAAGCGTACAACGAGTTCTTCGCGAAAACGCTGCCTGCGCGCGGTATTGCGGTCATTAAAAACACGCTGAAAAGAGAAAGGAGAAAGAAGTGAAACGAAGCTCGAAAATTACAACTTACCTGCTATTCTTTTTTCTTATCGCCGCAACGTTATATCTCTGTGTTAATGAAACGCTCATCAATCTTGCGCTTAGATTGATTGACCCCGTAAGACCTCGCGATATTCTGATTCCGGCGGCAATAGTGGTCGGGTTACTTCTTGTTACGTACATATTTTACTATGCTGTATGTTACAGAAGAAGAAAACTGCTGCCGATTCTCGTTCAGGCGTCACTGCTGTTTGTGCTGTCGTTTGAGGTTTTGCTGATTGCTGTGTACGATGTGCTGGCTCCGCTGTCGGAAAAGGGACTGATAACGCTTCCACACGACCCCTTTTTCCCGGCGATAACTCTTCTGCCGCTTTCTACGGCTGTGTTTGCCTATGTAGTTGCACTGCTTTGTATTGCGAGCGTCGTCCGCAGTATCCGCAAGATACAGCGGACTATTTACGCGGCTATAGCTCACAAGGAATACAAGCCCTCCTCAATAAGAAGCGGAAACGAACTGCAAGCTCTTTCGCGAGAGGTTAATGAACTAACGGAAGCCGCACTCGGCTTTGATACAGCTACCAAACGGCGAAGCGACGCGTACTTGCACTTTATCCCGGAGAGATTCCTAACGCTTGTCGGCTGCGATGATATTGAGCAAATCACACGCAGTACTACCGCTTCCCGCGAAATGGCTGTAATGAGCGTACTCTACGGCTTAACCTTTGAGCAAGGGAGCGACGCGCAATCGGTTTTTGAACGTATCAACAACATTACAGAGCGCGTATCCCGAACCGTCGGCGATAACGGCGGTACAATGTTCAACTATACCTATAACGGCTTTGCGGCGGTCTTCCCGGACACGAAATCCGCGGTCGGAGCTTCCGTCGCGATTCAGCAGGAAATCTATAAAACGTTCACCGGTAGTCAAGTCTGTATCGGCATAGATTACGGAATTGTTCTAATCGGGGTAGTCGGAGACAATGTTCGGCTTACGCCTACTATCGTTTCCGCCGCTCTCGACAATTCGCGGAAACTTGCCGAAACCGCAAGGCTGCTGAATATCGGAACTCTCGGCAGCGAAAATGCCGCTGAATTAGCAGAGATGTACAGTTCGCGCTATATCGGGAAGTGTGCAGACGCTTTAGGCGCGGTTCGCGTATATGAATTCTTCGATGGTACCTCATACGAAGTGTCGTCAGAAATCAAGCGGTTTCTCGGCGAATTTTCAGGCGGCTTGCTCCAATTTTACAGCGGTAATTACTCCGCGGCAAAACGCGTTTTCCTCAATATCGTCAAGGAATTTCCGCAGGACAGAGTTAACCGCTATTACTTATATAAAACCGATAAATTTGAGAAAGAACCGCCGTCGGGAGAGTTTGTAATCGGAGGTAACGAATGAAAGATATCGTAAAAACCGCAGCTCGGGCGTACGCTCCGAAATATGATGAGCGTGACGAACTTTCCCGCCCGGGTAAGTTTCCGGAGCGTCAACTTCCGGTGCAGAATGTGAAAATTGCTCCGGATTACTACAAACGTATACGGCGCATTGTGATAACCTGCGTTGCGGTGCTTGCGATTCTGGCGGTTGCGGGGTATATGGCGTACTGGAAATTTTTTGTTAACTAATATTTTCCATAGCAACACTGAAAACCGTAGTATCCGGGTAGGGCGTTGTCAGTTTGCGTAGAGTAGGAGTACCATAAGGGTACGAGTACTCTACCCGCAGCGACGAGAAAAAAGGAGATATAGCAATTGCATTTTGTTTTTGACTTCTTTGTGAAATCCTTTGGGGTTTTCTTCCGGTCGCTTAGGGCGGTCGTCAGCAGACGATTGTTTGCGTTGCTTACTCGTATGCGCTATATGTTCAGCGCAACTCGATATGCCGCAAAAGCCGCTCCTAAAACTATCGGCGCTGTTTTCAAAATCGCGAAGAAACCGTCAAAGCGCGAGGACTATGTCGAAACGAAAAACCTCTATATCGCGAAGTCGCTCATTCTGGCTGTAATACTGATAATTATCGCTCTTGCACTTTTCATTTGGTTTATCGGCTATCCGTTTATGGTTTCAAAATTTTTTACGATTAGAATCTGGGAAGATGACGCAAAGCTTCAAAAATATGACGGCCGCGTTATTGTCACCTACGACGAAGAACGAGAGAACCCGAAAGTTAAAACAAAACTGGATGACGGCTTACCGATTGAAACCGCGGTAGTATATGATGAAAACGGACTGATTCTCTACGAAGGAGGCTTCGAAAATTGGCAGTTTTCGGCTATCGGCACACTTTATAACGAGGGCTGCTTAGTCTATAAAGGAGGCTTCAATGAGAATCTGAAAAGCGGCGAGGGTGTAGAATACTTCCCAAACGGCGAAGTCAAATACGACGGAACTTTTGTTAACGATGTATACAGCGGGACAGGGCGCGAATACTCAAATACCGGGGATTTAGTGTATTCGGGCGATTTCGCCGGCGGCTTATTTAACGGTCAGGGGAACTATTACAAAAACGCATCAACCGTTATAGTCGGGACGTTCGAAAACGATTGCATTAGCGGCGACGCTTCCCTTATGGTCTCGGGAAAGCTTGCGTATAAAGGCACGTTTGAGGGTTTTAGCCCCGGAGGCTACGGGACTGTATACGATATTGATTCTCAAAAACCGCTCTTTACCGGGTTCTTTGACGCGGACGGTATAGTGCTTGAGCAATTCGGCGATTTTTCGGTTGAAGATGTTCGAGCTGCTTTCCCGGGGGCGGCGGAAGATTTCGAGGGTTACTACTTTTCAATTGCTGACGCGAACACCGGACTGAAATTCTTTTGTACGATAAATTATCAAGCGTCCGAAGCACGTTTAATCTCGGTTTATAAACATCCCGGTAAAGTGAACTCGCTTATACAATCGCAAACCGGTGATGCGTGGTTCGGTATTTCCGCGGGTGTAAGCGGCTCATCGTCCGGCGGCAGCGGAGCGGACTACAACAGCGGCGCGGGATTCGGCAACGGCGAAGCGATAGAAGCCGCAATCAGATTGGTGGGAGCGCTTGACGATTTAATTATAGCGGAAGACGAGGACACAGAATCAGACGATGAACAAGCCGTTGAGCTATTCCCGCTGACCGAACTATTAGGCAATAACGAGCTGAACGTTGAAACCCTCAGCACCGTCTTGAACGCGATTGCGGAGTATGTCCGCGATAGCACGCAACTCCAAGCATTATCCGCAAAGCTTGATATTAAAAAAGCTGAACTGACCGAAGCTGAGAACGACGCAAAAGCGGGCGGCGATGAAAAACTACCGGACAGTATCAAATCGATGATTGAGAGTATCGAAAGTCAAATTTCCGACTGTATGTTAAAAGTTAAACGCTCCGAAATAGTCATAAGCAACTTAACTGAGCTGGACATAAAAAACTATAAGGAAACGGACGCGTTGTTTGAGGGAGATTACCAACTGTTAGATTTGACCGCAATGACGGAAAAAATACTTGATAATGCGGCTCTCGATGATTTCAAGCTGAAAACGCTTGACCTCGCGATTGCTAAAAACAATCTTGACCTCGCAAGAGAAAATTACTCGCAGGCTCTCGCGGCTTTGCAGCTGGTCAAGCGAAGTTTCACCGTCGGCGACACGAATGAAAGCGATATAAACAATGCGGCTTGTAACGTATTAGATAGCTATTCGCAGTTATTCAGCGCGTTTGCAGATTACAGTAAGACAATCGTTGAGATAAATATTTTGAGCTACGGCTGGATTTCAGAAACATTTGACTGGCTGAAAGACGATTTTACGCTGGCTCTCGAACTTACATTCGCGGAGAAATACGCTGAAGAAACCGCAGCCGCGGAGGAAGAAGCCAAAAAAGCCGCGGATGAAGCCGCTAACGCACCGCTTCCGGTATTCCCGGAGGTTTCGGTGCCGCTAAAAGAAACGGAGATTTCATATGGGTGATTATACAGCATTTGTAGAAGCGGGGGAGTCGCTCGTAAAACTTTTTCGCGCGTTTATGACTCCGGAGCCTGTATCTAACCCGGAGCAGATAGGTCTATGCTCTCCGCATAGTCCCGAAAACAATCAGCTTACCGTGAGCTTATTTCACGTTGAGGAAGATATGACGAACACGCAGGGCGGTTACTATCAGGCAAGCCGCGATGTTCAGCGTATGCGCCCGACCTACTTCGGACTGCGTTTTCTTGTTACAGCCCATTCAAAAGCGCCCGAACAAATGCGCGAAGCCGACAGCTACCGCATTATTGGGGCGGCTACGCAAACGGTGCTTGATAATCCGTCGCTCCCGCCCGAATTGCTTGTAGGTTCCCTTGCCGAAAGCGGCGCGCAGCCGCGGCTTATGATTGAACGGCTTAACTATGAGCAGCTTATGAAAATTTGGAACAATACTTCCGTTGCCTATAAGCTGTCAATCGTATGCAAAATTGAGGGCGTCGCTATAGTTTCCAAACGTGAGCGCAGAGTATCGCGGGTCGGCGAGTTTACGGTTAATGGAGAGCAGATACAATGACGATAAAATGTTCGCTGGTATTGTGTTTGCGAAACGCCGCGACGGGGCGTGCGCTTAGCGGCGGAGACGTACGAATTACGCTGAACGGCGCGCCTATAAAATCGCAGTTTCGCGAGGGCGGTTACTTCGTATTTATCGGGCTTGAACCGGGGAGCTATAAAGCGGAACTTCGCGGGGTTCGATATAAGGCGAAAACTTTAAGCTGTAAGGTTAGCGATAATGGCTTCGAAACCTATATAGTGAGCTTAGAACCATCGGCGGGCTTGCCAAAAGGTGAAACGTTAACTGTCAGCGGCAGCGAGTGCTTTATCCCGGATAAAGGCGCGGCGTTCCGGCTTACTCAGGAAGCTGCGAATCCCGGTGATACCAGCGTCAGCGTTTATACAAAAGGTATGG
>JAISLB010000099.1 GCA_031260685.1 Oscillospiraceae bacterium
AGTATCGTATACGCGCAGTTTGACCAGCTGCAGCCGTAGTACAGCCCGGAACCGTCCTCCGCGTTGATAAAGAACGGGAAATCCGACTTACTGAGCGCGTTGCAATAGTTTTCGGCGAAGCTGCGGGCTATATCGCGGCTGTCGGTTTCCCACAATCCCGTAACTATAAAGGTCATAGCGGGCGGGATAACGCAGCCTTTCCCGAAGCCCTCCGCCGTGAAGTATTCGCTGTCGGGCTGTTCGGAGGCAAGTCCCCAGGGAGTCAGAAACTTCTCCGCTAAATCCTGCGCAAGCTTGCCGGTAATCTCCGCGGGAAGCCGATTGCCGAGAATCGCCGGTATGTAATGCTCGATAGATTTCGAGAAGAGCTTTTCGCGGGTTCCGGGGACTAGACCCACGAAGTGTTCGCCGTCCCAAAGCTCGTCGATTAAGCGTTTCAGCAAATCGGAGGATTTTTTGTACCACGCGGAGCTTTCGGCTTCCGCTTTGCCGAGAAGTTTTGCCAAATCGCCGACCGCTTCAAAGAGTATCACGAGATAAGCCGCTAAATCGGGTGTAGTGACCTGAATATGCCGGACAAAAAGCGTCGAGTCGTCAAGTCCCGTTTCATCGCTGTGAAAAACGCTCGGCAAACCGTCTCCGTCCTCATCGCGGCAATTCATAAACCAATCAGCCCATTTGCCCATTCCGGAGTAGAGAAGCTCGAGCTTTTCGCGCGGACACTCTTTGAGCAGGTCGCGGCGCTTCATAATTTCTTTGACAGCCCAGCCGTGAACCGGGGGTTTAAGCATTTGCGACTCGAAAGATATATCGTCGTAGATGTCGGCGAGCTGTCCCTCCGGTCCCTGACGGTCAATCGGTCCGAGCATTAGGTCAAGCGCGAGATTCGTATGTTCCATCAGCGCGACGGCGTTTTGACACATCTGCCACTGGGACGCCATAACCCCCGAGAACATCTGAATCATCGGATATTTAGCGGTTCCGGTGGGTTCCGTAAGGAACGACCACAGGCGGTAGACGCACTCCTCGCGCTTATCGTTCAGAGCCCCCGCGAAGTCCGGTATAGTCTCGATGAAGCCGTCCCAGTCGCGCTGCATAGAGGCTTTAGCCTCGGCGTAGCTCGGGTAATTGTCCCGCACAATACCGCCATAGGTGAATTCCTCCATAACAAGCGTGAACGTACCGCCGGGAGCGGGGCGCGTAACGCCGAAAATCTCGCCGCTCGTCAGCTTTTCCCAAATCCACGGCGTTTTGCCGTCGTTAAAGTCAAAGCCGGAGCCGCCGAGACCTTTGAATATGAACGCGCTCGTCATTCGGAAGAACGCTTCCCAGGCTCCGTCTTTGCGCGGGTGAACGCTTTCGTGCTGTACCATAGTTTTTTCGAAGCGCAGCCCCATTCCCGCGTCTCCCTCCGCGATAAGCTTTGAGCTATCGGCAAAGGTGAAGCGGATATTGCCGTACTCCGTTACGAGCGTCAGTTCCGCCGGATACGCTTCAATGGTGTAGGGAACTTTGGCGCCGCTGAACGTCGGGAAAATGTCAATGAGGCGATTCTTGTCGGGGGCGAGAGCCGACATACCGTGACAGGTGCCGAGAAAGAGCGGAAGTTCAGCCCCGGGGAAGTTACGGCTGAAAAGTCCGAACCACGCTCCGGAACGTTTGAACATTGAACCGTCGATACTGACGGGCTTAGTGTGAGTTTTCGGCATAGTGATACTCTCCTTTATGGCGGTAATGTTAAAAGTTGTGACAATTATACCACAAAACGCAAGTGATTACAAGCGTTAGTAGTGGTCAGTGGTTAGTGGTCAGTGGTTAGTGAGCAGTGAGCAGTGGTTAGTGGTTAGTGGTCAGAACGAGAGTTAAGACGAAGCCAAACGTCCTAGCCCCCGTCCTGACCACTGCCCACTGACCAGCTTTGCTGAAAAAATAAGACCTCTTGACTTATGTTGGGAAATAGGTTATACTTGTTGTACCGGACGTTTGAACCGGAAACTTCAACTGACAATATGGAGATTATATGAAACGTAATATTTCCGCGGCAGCGCTTACCCGTTTGGCGGCGCTGATAGCGATTCTGCTTGTAATGACATATGTTCCGGGGCTTGGTTACATACCTGTCGGCGCGTTCAGCATAACGCTGATGATGCTGCCGGTGGGCGTAGCCGCGGTGATAATCGGACCTGTGGGCGGAGCTGTAATGGGAACTCTTTTCGGCTTGACGAGCTTTCTGCAATGCGTCGGGGTGGGAATTCCGGCAGTTGGGCTGAAGCTGTTCTTTTTCTCCGTGAATCCTTTCCTGACGTTCATATGGTGCGTTATACCGAGGTTTCTCGCGGGCTGGCTTCCGGGGCTTATCTTCGCGGCAATGTCACGCTCTAAGCTGCCTAAGACCGTTTCCGCGGTGGTAGCCTGCGGACTTGGTTCGGCTTTTAACACGATATTCTATATGTTTACGTTGTGGGCGTTATTCGGACGAACGGATAAAGTCATCGAAACCTACGGCTCGTCGAACTTTTTCAAGATTCTGCTTGCGGTGGTTGTCACGAACACGCTGCTCGAGCTTGCCGTCAATACCTTTATCGGAGGCGCGGTATCGCGCACGCTGCTGAAATTTCTGCCGGCGCGGAGAAAATCAAAAGCCTAAGGGTCATATTCGGACGCCGGGCGGGAGCTTTCATAAGTTCAGGGGTAAAAAAATGATTTTTGCGGTTGACATCGGCAATACTAACATAGTAGTCGCGCTGTTGGACGCGGGAGCGGTAGTTTCGGAGTTTCGTCTGACCTCCGATTTGTCCGTATCCGCCGAAACATACGCGGAGGAAGTGTCCGCAATGCTCACGAGAGCCGAAAGCTCCGCGATTGACGGCGCGGTGATTTCCTCCGTTGTCCCGCCGCTTGCCGAAACTTACCGCGAAGTTTGCCGCAGGCTGTTCGGCGTTGACGCGCTGATTGTAAGCGCGGAGACCGCGGCTGACGTACCGCTCTTAGTCGATAACCCCGAGAAAGCCGGCGCGGACTTAATCTGTACGGCTGTTGCGGGAGCTAAAAACTACGCGCTGCCGGTCATTATCGTCGATATGGGGACGGCGACGACCATAACTGTCGTGGACAAGCGCGGGAACTACATCGGGGGCGCGATTTACCCGGGGCTGACGCTTACGTTCAACGCTTTATCCGCCGGAGCGTATCTATTGCCGGAGATTCCTATGGAGGTTCCGCGTAAGCTCATCAGCGGCAATACCGTTGAATCAATGCAGAGCGGAGCGATGTACGGTACGGCGTCTATGCTTGACGGAATGATAAGCCGCTTTGAGCGGGAACTCGGAGAAAGCGCTTCGCTCGTAGCCACGGGCGGTCTGTCGTCCGTGGTGATACCGCTTTGCGAACATAATATTGAGCTTTGCCCGAATCTGATTTTCGACGGAATGTACGCAATTTACGTTGATAATGAAAAGGTGCGGACGCGATGAATATTATAGTTACGGCGGGCGGAACGACGGAGAAAATCGACGCTATACGCGCTATCACAAATTCCTCAACGGGTCGGCTGGGCGCGGCAATCGCGGAGCGTTTCGCCGAAAGCCCCGAAGTGGGGCGCGTATTCTACCTGCACGGCGCGAAAGCCGTCAAACCCGCTTCGGAGAAAGCCTTGCGTGTTCCGGCTCACGATACCGCTTCGCTCGAAGCCGAACTTCGCCGTTTAGCGGGAGAGTGCGAAATCGACGCCGTCATTCACGCTATGGCGGTCAGCGACTACCGGGTTTCGAAAGTTACGGACGGCGAATTCAACGAGCTTGACAGAACGAAAAAAATAAGCTCGGAGGAAGAATCGCTCGTGGTCTTTATGGAGAAAACGCCTAAGATTATCTCCTTTCTGCGCGGCTTGTTCCCGAAAGCCTGTATCGTAGGCTTCAAGCTGCTGGACGGAGTGAGCGAAGCGGAGCTTCTAACGGCTGCCCGCGGAGTTCTCACTAAAAACGATTGCGACTTCGCGCTGGCTAACGACGCGCAGAGGATTACGCTCGAGGCTCACCCGGCGCAGCTGCTGGATAGAAGCCGCGAAGTTATCGCAAGTTTTAACAGCAAGACCGAAATCGCCGCGGGTATATTCAGCGCGGTAACGCAAAACATTGAGGAGCGAAGAAAATGAAAAACATCATACTGGGAGTTACGGGGAGCATTGCGGCGTACAAAGCCGCGGAGCTTGCTAACCGCTTTACGAAGCTCGGACACCGCGTTGACGTGATTATGACGCGCTCCGCCCGGGAGTTCGTCACCCCGCTGACTTTTCAGACGCTTACTAAGACCAAGGTCAATACCGATATGTTTGACGAGATAAGCTACGAGGACGTACGGCACATCTCACTCGCTCAACGCGCCGACTTAGTGCTGATAGCTCCCGCGACGGCAAATATCATCGGCAAAATCGCCGGCGGGATAGCGGACGACTTTCTCACGACGGTTGTAATGGCGGTTCGCGAAAAGCCCGTTGTAATCTGCCCCGCTATGAACACCGCAATGTACGATAACCCGATAACGCGTGATAACATCGGTAAGCTGGACGAATTGGGCTACATTTTCGTCGAACCCCGGAGCGCGCTCCTAGCCTGCGGAGATGTAGGGCGCGGAGCCTTGGCTGCCGTAGACGATATTGAATCGCTGGTCTCGGAGCTTTTGACCTATCACCCGCAATTCTGGGTAGACCGCGCTGCCGGAGTAGAAGCGAATTTTGAGTCATATGCTAACAAATAAAACATATAAACAATAAGGAGAACACAAAAATGAAAAAACTGGCGGTAAATAACGAAATCGTCTGTATGTCGTGCAGCGCCTGCGAAGTGGCTTGCTCGGAGGCGTTCTACAAGACTGTTGACCCGCGGCTTTCCTGCGTTCAGATTGCGGAGAAAAACGGAACGGTCAGACCGAAAGTCTGTATCCAATGCGGGAAGTGCGCGAGAACCTGCGAGTCGGAAGCGATAACTCAAAACGCCAAGGGCGTGTATATGATTAACAAGTCGAAATGCGTCAACTGCGGGAAATGCGTAGAAGCGTGTCCGTTCGGCGTTTTGGTGAAATCGCCGGAGCGCGAAGCCCCGAGCAAGTGTATAGCCTGCGGAATCTGCGCGAAAGCCTGTCCGATGTCTTTGCTGTACATAAAGGAAACCGAGGACGTCACTGCTGCCGCTGCGTAAGCGCGCTGGAAGTTACGTTCGGGCGGCAGTTCGTACTGCCGTCCGTTTTTTTTGTTGACAGGATAGCGCGGATATGTTATAATGCCTGTATATACCGTAGAAAGACTAAAATGGCGAAATTAGACAAAAACGGCGTAATTTGTAATGAGGTACTCGGCTATGGACGGCAAGAAAAAGGTTATCCCGCGTTTTATTACGGGCGGCGGCTCCATTAAGCAAACGTTCCTTTTGTTTTCGGTTGTGTTTTTCCTTGTCATTTTTATACTGGGAGGTATCACCTTCTTTCTAATTATGCGCGGTAACAGTTCCGCGGCTATTGAGAACGAACTCTCGATGGTTCTGGAAGCGTCAAAACTGCCGCTTGCCAACAGAATCAATACGGAGCTTACGCTAGCGCTCAAAATGGCTGACAGCGCGGTCATAAAGCGTTATATGCTTGACCCGGATAACGCGGAGCTTCAAGCCGGAGCTTTCGAGGAATTCGCCTCATACCGGAGGATTTTTGCCGGTCATTCGCTTTTTTGGATTAGCGACATTGACAAGAACTTTTACTATGACGAGAAATTCAACTTTACGCTGAATCCGGCCGACCCCGAGCAGTCCTGGTATGACAGAGTAATGCAAAAAACCGTTACCTACGGCATTAACGTCAATCGCAACGCCGTGCTTAACGAAACTAACCTTTGGGTTAACGTTCCCGTATACAGCAACGGCGTAAAAGTCGGAGTCGTAGGGACCGGTATAGACTTATCGGGCTTTATCGACCTGATGTATTCCGACTTGGACAGCTATGTCGATATATATATCGTTAATTATGACGAGGAAATAATCCTTGCCAAAGACGAGGACGTTATACTCGAAAAAACGCTGCTGCCGGACTATCTCGGAGAGCTGGGAAGCGAAATATTCGCCGCGGCTCAAAGTCTTAGCTCGACCGATATTGAGGTCTTCGCCGGGGAGGACGTACAGTACGCCGTAAGCGCGATTCCCGAGCTTTACTGCTATATTGTCGGCATAGCGCCCGATAAAGTGGTTTACGACAGCGCGATGTCCGGACTGGTGGTTGTAATAGCCCTTGTGGTCGTGATAATCTTTATCGTATGTAACGTCTTTATCGGCTTGATGAAGGACGCGGTAGACGAACAAAATCACCGGCTGATTGACCTTAACGGCGAACTCGCGTCCGCTAAGGAGCTTGCGGAGCAAGCTAACAACGCCAAGAGCGCGTTTCTGGCGAAAATGTCCCACGAAATCCGCACCCCTATGAATGCCATTATTGGTATGTCGGAGCTTGTACTTAGAGAAGACGTAACGCCCGAAGTCCGCGAGAATACGCGCAGTATTAAGCACGCGGGAACTAACCTCCTTGCGATTATTAACGATATTCTCGACTTCTCTAAGATAGAGTCGGGAGCTATGGAGATTCTCGACGCTGAATATCTCTTGTCGTCGCTTATAAACGACGTAGTAGCGATAATCCGAATGAAGATTACTGAAAAGTCCATAACTTTTGTCGTAAATATCGACTGTAACCTGCCTAACAAAATGATTGGGGACGTAGTACGAATCCGCCAGATTCTGCTGAACCTTTTGACCAACGCTATCGTCAATACCAATAGCGGCAGTATTCACCTGAAAATGACGCTCGAACATCAGGAAACCGGCGAGGACGACTTAGTAGCGGAAGTTACGGACACGGGAATCGGTCTGCGCAAAGAGGACGCGGCGGTGCTGTTCGCGGATTTCGTCTCGCTGGATACGCATAAAGGAAGAGTCAGCGAGGGAACGGGTTTAGGGCTTGCAATCACGCGCAGATTGTGCCAGGCTATGGGCGGCGACATTACCGTATCAAGCGTTTACGGAAAGGGCAGCACCTTTACCGCGGTTATACCGCAGGTCGTCAGCGACTACGCGCCCGTCGCGGAAGTTGAGGAAGCCGGGAGCAAGTCCGTACTGCTGTATGTATATAACGAAATCTGCGAAAGGTCTATT
>JAISLB010000004.1 GCA_031260685.1 Oscillospiraceae bacterium
ACGCCGTCTACGCAGCTTTCCCGGAGCTGACGGACAAACGCGAAGGCTCGGCAATTGAAAACACTTTGCACTACTCGCGGCTTATCAGCGAGTTCCGGACAATGACGCAAAGGCTCGCTCACACGCAAAGTTTGGAAATCGTACGGCGGATAACCTCGCAGCGTCTATATCCTCAGCCCTCGCTGTACCTGACTTCGCAAGCTCCAAACGTTGAATCCGCAGCGGCTGTAGCCTCCGGAAACTTCAACAATATGCCGGACTGGGCGGGAAATTTTCTCAAGAGTAGTTTTCAGAATCCGCAGAGTACTATTGCAACCCGGCAGATTACAAGCGCGGAAACTCCGCAAACTGTTTGGAACGCTCCGCAATCTGCCGTCAGCGCGATGAAGTCAGCTCCGCCGGTTGATATGCAGTATAAATCCGGCTCCGAAACGGTCAAACCGCAAGCAATTTCTCAACGTGACATCAACAAACTCGCAGACAGCGTTTACAAGGTTATAGAAAACCGCTTAACCACCGAACGCCGCAGGCTCGGATTGTAAGGAGGTTGTACACTATGATGGTAGGAGCTTCGAACCCGTATATTTCGCTTCCGACGGCGAAGCTTTGTATAACGAACAGTAAAGCGAAAAATCCGCTGGATAAGGATATTTACGTGCTCTACAACCCCGAGAGCTACACACAGTCGCGGAACGTACGCTACGGAGCGTCCCACGGTTTAGGGCAGGACGGCGAAGCGCAGCAATTTCTCGGCGGCGGAGCGCAAAAGCTTACGTTCCAGCTGTTCTTTGATACGTTCAGTTCAGGTCCCGAAGCCGGCGGAACCGCAATTGACCGCGATAAGGTAACGGCGTCCGGGCTTGCCGATTCCGCACTGAAAACTGATGTCCGCGACTATACTAAAAAGATTTACGACCTTATGACAATTAACGACGATACTCACGCGCCGCCTATTCTCAAGATTGCTTGGGGCTCACTGTCTATGACAGGCATACTAACTGATTGCAGTCAGCGTTTTACTAAATTTAACGAACGCGGAAACCCTGTCCGCGCGATTCTTAACGTAACTTTCACAGAATATATCGCTCCCGCAAAGCTTGCTAAGGCTAACCCGCGGAACTCTCCCGATACCAGCAAGTTCCGTACAGGCAAGGCAAATGACGCGCTATGGGCATTATCGGCGGAAGCCTACGGAGATGTAACGCTTTGGCGCAATATCGCGGACGCAAATACGCTTTCAAATCCGCGTCTGCTCAAAAGCGGCGACCTGATACACATTCCGGCGGTACAGTGAACAGATAGCAGATAGCAAATAGCAGATACGGGGGGTTGGACGGGAGGACGTTTTTATGGACAAAGCTACTTATGATTTTGCGGTGCTTGAAAAAAAGTACAACGGGTTTCTCGTTCCCTCCGTAAAGCTCATTATCGGCGGTACGGAGATTGACGCTACGGAAGTTCCCGTTCCTACGATAACAGTTGACATTGACGCGGGAAAATCAGCGGGCGGAGCGCACGTCACAATTGAGGGAATGTACGACCTTGAAAACAGCAAGTGGCTTGAAAAACTTCTCGACACGATAGAAATCGGCAAAACTCTCGAAATCCACGCGGGTTACGGTACTAAAAAGCTAATCTTCTTTGGTTATATAGATAGCGTTACAGTAAACTATTCGGGCAGTGCAATTCCGCAAATAACTTTTACCGGTATTGATGCAAGCGGCTATCTTATGAATTCCGATACAACGAAATACTATGAGAAGAAGACACAGGCGGCGGCAGCAAAAGAAATACTTGGAACCTGCGTCAGCAAGGGCTACGCAAAAAAGCTTGATTTCACGGATTCCGACATTTTGGAAGTAAAAAGCGAAACGACAAAAAAGGAAATGTCAGACTTTGAATGGCTATCGCTGATAGCCGAAAGAAGCGGAGTAAATTTCTTCGTAGTGCAGGGAGTTCTCGTATACAAAAAGGTTCTCAATTCTACCTCGCCGATTATTACGTTGAAGCTCGGGTCGTCGTTGCTGAGTTTTTCAAGGTCAAAATCTACAAAAGCTCAAATCGGAAAAGTTGTAGTCAAGTCGATTGATAAAGACGGAAAGTCAATTAACGGTGAAGCAACGTCCTCAACCCTGTCAGGAAGCGGTAAGGAAGCAGCCGGTACCGCCTCCGAATTTAAAACGGTCACAAAGACTATCGAAGTCCTCGCTGTTGATACAGCTGAACTTTGCAAAAAAATCGCGCAGGACCTATTTAACAAGTATTCGCTTCAGTATATCAGCGGCAGCGGGCGTTGTATCGGGATTCCGGAGCTTATCCCCGGACGCTATATAAAGCTTGAGGGAATGGATAAGGCTTCTAACGCAACGTACTTTATTGATAAAGTAAGCCACAAAATTTCAGCGTCAGAGGGCTATATTACAGAATTCAGCGTGAAAGGAGCAAAATCACAATGAGCATTATGTCGGCAATAACAGGCGGCGACGATAACATAGCTGACGTCCAGCCGCAGTTTAACTCGCTCTTTCTCGCGAAGGTGACAAACATTAAAGACCCCGACAACCTCGGACGAATAAAGTGTAAACCGGTGTCCGCCGACGCAGATATAAAGGAAACTGAATGGTGCTACCATCTTGCGCCGTGGGGTTCAAACGGTTCCGGGATTTTCTTTTTCCCGAATGTTGACGACTTAGTAGTTCTCGCGTATATGTTCGGTGAAGTTTCGCGCCCTCTTGTTCTCGGCAGCGTCTGGATAGGCGCGGACAAAGCTCCGTACCCGATTAAAGACGGTAAAAACGAAGTCGCTTCGCTCAAAACAAAAAAGGGCATCGAAATAAAATTCGATATGGTTGACGGCAAAGAGAAGCTCACACTGACAACGCCGAAAGGAGCGACAGTCAAGATAGACGATGAAGCCGAGAGCATCGCGGTATCGGACAAAGGCGGTAACAACGCGCTCAAAATCGACATCAAGGGCGGTAATATAGAACTCAAAGCTAAGACAAAGCTGACGCTCTCGGCGGGAGATACGAAGCTAACGCTCCAATCAAGCGGAACCGCGGAACTTAAAGCTTCGCAGTCAATCAAGGCGGAAGCCGCTCAAATCGAGCTCAAAGCCCAGTCCGCGCTCAAAGCAAGCGGAGCAACGGCGGAGGTCAAAGCCCAAGGGCAGCTAACGTTACAATCAAGCGGGATAACTAATGTGAAAGGCTCGTTGGTGAAACTCAATTGAATGAACGCGCTTTTTTGGGCAGCGGCGTAAAGTTCCCGCTGCAAATTGACCCGAAAACCGGAACTCTTGCGCTTGTTTCGGACGAGGAGGATATTGTTGAAGCCATTAAGATTATCCTCGGCACATATCGGGGCGAGCGCGTAATGCGTCCAACCTACGGGACGAATATCCGCGACTATCTCTTTGCACCGTCCGGGAGCCAACTGCACGAAACTATG
>JAISLB010000009.1 GCA_031260685.1 Oscillospiraceae bacterium
TGGTCGGAGTGTCGAGATTCGAACTCGAGGCCTCTTGGTCCCGAACCAAGCGCGATACCAAACTTCGCCACACCCCGGTTTTTTCAAATAACAGTTATCAAATATCAAATACACGCCCAACGCGGGGACGTGAAGTCAATCTCCGGCAAACCAGCGTCTCTGTTATTTGATATTTGCTCACTGCTATCTGTAAATTGGTGCGAGAGATGGGACTTGAACCCACACGCCATTCGACACACGCCCCTCAAACGTGCCTGTCTACCTATTCCAGCACTCTCGCACATAGCCAACGCAAGCTTATCGTTCCCGCTTCGCTCACACTAACTTAAAAATTATAACACAACCCGGCGCGTTTGTCAAGCCCTATTTTGAAATCATCTCAACAATTATCTTCCGGTTGCGAATAAAGTAGCTAGCTCCCGAGTATACGGTGGTTATCACAATCAAAGCAAGAGCGAGTTGGTCAACATTGAGCAGTCCCGGGATAAGCTCAAAGTCGTGCAGCTCGTTTGCAAGCATAAAGGACAGACACACTAGCGACACAACCGTCTTGACTTTACCGCTGATACCGGCTGCGATAATAATGCCGTCTCCCGCGGCTACGAGCCGCAAACCGGTTACTGCAAACTCGCGGGCTAATACTACTACCGCCGCCCAAGCCGGCATACGGTTCCACTGCACCAGTATGATTATCGCCGCCAAAACGAGTATCTTGTCCGCAAGCGGGTCAATGAACTTCCCGAAGGTTGTAACTTGATTATAGTGCCGCGCTACATAACCGTCGATATGGTCCGTTATACCCGCAATTATGAATATCGCTAACGCGACAACATTGCTATACTTAGTGGTAATCAGCATCGCAGCCATAAAGAGTGGTATAAGCGCAATGCGGAACATCGTAATCTTACTAGCCGTCGTCATAACGTAAGCTCTCCGATTAAGTCTCCGTCCAAAATGTCGGTTGCGGTGACACTCACAAACGTTCCCACGTCCAATCCTCCGCTTTTTTTATTTTCGATGTCATTCGGCATTGATATGTATACTTTGCCGTCCACGTCCGGGCTATCCGCGTAGCTTCGTCCGTAGCAGCACTCTCCCCATTCGTCGTAACCCTCGATTAGCACACTGAAAGTTGTTCCGAGCCTTGTTTCGTTCCAACCGTCTATAATCCGCGACTGAAGTTCCTCGATTAACGCGGCTCTATGCTCCGACAATTCCGCGTGAACGGCTCCCGGCATATCAAACGCGGGAGTCCCCTCCTCCGGGCTATACGGAAACACTCCAGCGCGTTCGATTTTGTATTCGCGTAGAAACTCGCAAAGCTCTTCGAATTCGTCATTTCCTTCTCCCGGAAGTCCGACAATAACGCTTGTCCTAAGCACCAAGCCCGGGATTTCAGCCCGAAGCTTTGTAAATAGCTTGCGGATAAACTCGCCGTCGCCGCGGCGGTTCATTGCTTTGAGTATTCCGTCATTGATATGCTGTATCGGTATATCGAGATATTTCACAATCTTCGGATTATAGCGCACTTCGGCTATTAGCGCGTCCGTAACTTCATCGGGATAGAGATAGTGCAGACGAATCCACTCAATGCCGTCAATCGCGGAAAATCTGCGAAGCAGCTCCGGAAGCTTACGTTCACCGTATAGGTCAAGTCCGTAGCGCGTAATGTCCTGAGCGACGACTATCAGTTCTTTTACTCCCGCATTTGCGAGAGTTTCGGCTTCAGCGGCTAAACTGTCAAGCGTCCGGCTCCTGTACTTTCCGCGTATAGACGGAATAACGCAATAGGCGCAGCGGTTGTCGCAGCCCTCCGCGATTTTGATATACGCGGAGCCGTGAGCCGACGTGAGAATCCGCGAAGTTTCTTCCGCGGGAGCGTTAATATCGCCGTAAAGCTCGGTCTGCTCACCGCTTAAAACCTTATCGATTACGCTGACAATTTCGCCGTAACTGCCGGTTCCGACAACAGCGTCAAGCTCCGGCATTTCGGTCAGCAGTTCGTGTTTATAGCGTTCAGCTAAGCAGCCAGCCGCTATGACAGCTTTGAGAGTTCCCTGCGATTTCAGCTCAATACATTCAAGCAGCTCCGCTATTGCTTCGGATTTGGCGGATTCTACAAAACCGCAGGTGTTTACGACTACCGCGTCACAGTCAGTCAGCTCCGCGCGAAGTTCGTAACCCGCTTCACGTATGAGCGCCAGCATTTGTTCGCTGTTAACCTGATTCTTAGCACAGCCGAGGCTGATAACGCCGATTTTTTGTTTCAATATACCCGTTTCCTTACTTAATTATTTAGCAGACCGTATTATTCATCAGCTCCGGTAATCGCCGTTTATCTTCACATAGTCATAGGTTAAGTCGCAGCCCCAGCAGGTAGCCGATTCCTGACCGAGGTGAAGATTTATCTTTATCTCAATCTCGTTTTCCCGTAGAATGTATTTGGCGTGGCTCTCATCAAAGGCTAAGCCGTGACCGGCTCTGCATACTTCAATATTTCCCGCGGTTGAAGCGAATTCTATGTCCACGCGGTTCGGGTCAAAGTCCACATCGGTATAGCCGAGCGCACAAAGTATACGTCCGAAGTTAGCGTCGCTGCCGAAGATTGCGGCTTTTACCAGACTACTATTGATAACTGATTTCGCCAAGGTTTCAGCGTCATATTCATCGGTCGCGCCTTTTACGGAGCAGGTTATAAGATGCGTAGCTCCTTCTCCGTCCGCGGCTATCATACGCGCTAAACTCGTCAGCAAAGCGGTTAACGCTTCACAAAACGCTTCATATTCCGTTGCGTAGTAACCGCTGCCGAGAAGAAATACGGAGTCATTAGTTGACATATCTCCGTCCACACTTACGCGGTTAAGAGTTACGTCTACTGCGTTTCTAAGCGCGAGCTGAAGCTTAGCAGCGGGTAAATCGGCGTCGGTAGTTACAACGCATAATAACGTCCCCATATTAGGATGTATCATTCCGCTGCCTTTTGCCATTGCCCCGATAGTTACAGTATTCCCGAGCGAGTGGTACTGAACAGCAAGCGATTTCCGCACGGTGTCCGTAGTCATAATCGCATCCGCCGCTCTGAACGCTGATACTTCCGCCATTGCGACGTTAAGCGCAAGCTGCGGTATGGCTTTCTCAATAACATCAATGTTAAGCTCTGTTCCGATAACTCCCGTGGAGGCAACAGCTACCGCGCTTTCGAAAGCGTCAATACCGAGCGCCTGTTCGGTGATTCTGACCATACGGCGCGCGTTCTCCATATCGTTCGGAGCGCAGCAGTTGGCATTACCGCTGTTCAGCACGATGGTTTGAAGCTTGTGACCGCTCTTAGCCAAAATTTCGCGGGAGAGCTTGACGGGAGCCGCCTGAACGCGGTTCATAGTAAACACGGCTGCCGCTTCGCACGGTCTTTCCGCTGTCACGATAGCCAAGTCAAGCTTATCCTCCGGCGAACCGGCTTTTACTCCGGCGTGAATTCCGCCGGCCCGAAAGCCCCGCGGTCCGGTAACACCCAATGTCAGTTTTCTAGCCATCGTTTCTCCAGTTAACAGTCGTCAATGAATAACTTCCGCCTTTGCAAGGCAAAACACTATATCCCGAGCATAAGCTTTATATTTTGAAGCGCGGCTCCCGCGGCGCCTTTGCCGAGATTGTCGAATAACGCGGTGACAATCGGACGCTCCTCGCTCCCCGCTACCGTTATCGCGAGATTATCGGTTCCCGCGAGAGTATTGGTAGGAGCATACGCGGGATATTCGCCGCTGACGGTAATGTTGTCATAAGCAGCGTAGTAATCGCGCAAAACTTCAAGAACCGTACCGCGGCTTACATCAAACAGCGGTATAATAACCTGCATCCCCTGCGGGAAATCAGCAACCACGGGGATTATACTCGGAGTAACCGATAAACCGCTGTATTTAGTAATCTCCGGCAAATGCTTATGATTGCCGGATAAAGCGTAGACACGTTGCGAATCATACTCCGGAGCGCGGACGGGAGCTTCGTACTCGGCTATCATCTTTTTCCCGCCGCCCGTATAACCCGTAAGGCTCGTTATTACGATATTACTGTCGTGAGCGATTGTGCCGCTCCTGACAAGGGGATTCAGCAGAACTATCGCGCCGGTTGCGTGACAGCCGGGGTTTGAAACCAGCTTTGCCTTGGTAATTTCAAAGCCTTGTCCGGGAGCAAGCTCCGGGAGTCCGTACGTCCAGCCCTCCGCAACTCTGTGCGCCGTCGAAGCGTCAATGAAGCGTACTTCTTCAGCCAGCGTAACGGCTTCGTGAGCAGCCTCGTCCGGAAGACACAAAATCGTAAGGTCTGAACGTTCCATTGCATCGCGTCTGGAATTCACGTTTTTGCGCTTATCATCGGGGAGCGTGATTACTTCAATCGCGGAGACGTCCGCGAGTCTCGCTCTGATTTGCAGCCCCGTAGTTCCCTCGGAGCCATCTATGTAAACCTTATACATCTGTCGAACCTATAAAATCGTCCAAAACGGCTATCTGCTTCGCAACGCTTTCGGGCGAGGGACCTCCCGCGGAGTTTCTACGGCGAACGCAGCTGTCAATCGTGAGCGTCTCATAGACGTCCTTGTCAAACAGCTCCGAAAAATTTCTGAACACTTCAAGCGGCAAATTTTCGAGTGTTGCGACATTCTCTACGCAAACGCTTACGAGATGCCCGACAATCGCGTAAGCGTCTCTGAACGGCAGCCCGCGCGCTACTAAATAATCCGCGCAATCCGTCGCGTTGATAAATCCCGAAGCCGCGGCGTTTCGCATATTATCCTCGTTAACTTTGAGCGACTTCAGCATTTCCGTAAAGGCTTCAAGCGATAGCAGTATCGTGTCAAGAGCGTCGAATACGGCTTCTTTGTCCTCCTGCATATCTTTATTATAAGCAAGCGGCAAGCCTTTGAGAACTGTCAGGATATTGAATAACCCGCCGTAGACGCGGCCTGTCTTTCCGCGTATTAGTTCCGCAACGTCGGGGTTTTTCTTTTGCGGCATCATTGACGAACCAGTTGTGTAGGCGTCATCAAGCTCAATAAAGCGGAATTCCGAGCTGCACCATAGTACAATCTCCTCGGAAAATCGCGATAGATGCGTCTGAATAAGCGATAGCGCGGCTAACAACTCAACCGCGAAATCTCGGTCGCTAACGCTGTCAATCGAATTTTGTGTAGGCTCTCTGAAACCAAGCTCTTGCGCGGTGAAATCGCGGTCAATGTCGTATGAGGTTCCACATAAAGCTCCCGCTCCAAGCGGACATTCGTCCATTCTCTTTACACAGTCCGCAATCCGGGTGAAGTCGCGCCGGAACATTTGAGCGTACGCCATAAGATAATGCGCATAGGTAGAGGGCTGAGCGCGCTGCATATGCGTGTACGCCGGCATAACCGTTTCGAGGTGGAGATTCGCCTTGATTGAAATCGCGCTAAGCAGCTCAATAAGGTTTTTCTGAATCGCGTTGCAGGCTGATTTCAGATAAAGCCGGAAGTCGGTAGCAACTTGGTCGTTGCGGCTTCTCGCGGTGTGCAGACGCTTTCCGGGGTCGCCGATTTTATCAGTGAGAAGCGTCTCAATCGCCATATGAATGTCCTCCGAGTTTTGCGGGAGGGCAATTGTACCGTTTTCAAATTTTTCGCGGATTGCTTCTAAGCCGGTCTCAATCGAACTGAACTCGTGCGGGGTAAGAAACCCCTGTTTAGCGAGCATTTTCGCGTGAACAATACTACCGGTTATATCCTCGCGGAACAGCCGTCTGTCAATATCAATTGAGTAGTTGAGTTTGTCGGTAAGCTCCGCGGTTTCGGCGTCAGTACGCCCGCTCCAGATTTTCGGCATCTGTTTCCTCCTGTGTTTTCAGATAGCAGTTAGCAGTTATCAGATAGCAGAGACGGGAGTTCGTCCGCGCCTTGCGAGATACCCGTTATCTGCTATCTGCTATCTGTCCACTGCTATCTGTTATTTAAGTCCGTATTCCGTGAGCATTGTGTCAAGCGTGAGGTTGCTGATAAAATTGACGTAAGTGTCATAAGTTACGTTCGGATTGGTACGGAAGCAAAGGCTTTCGAGCATCCCCTGCGACAACGGCTTAACGTTTGCGTCGCTCGAATAGAACACCGAGAGGTATTGGTCAACGTTGTCCGCAGTTACCTTGAACGGCTGAGTCTGGAAGCGCGGAGCTTTGCCGTTTGCGTCGAGAATCTTGTGACCGTCGAGATAGTTGAGCATAAGCGTCGGCGCGATATAGCTTCCGAGGGAGATTCCGTCGTTACCGCCTTTGATACGTCCCTCTTTGATATAGTTTGCGCTTTCCTTGTCGATACAGGACATATAGAAGTTGATATCACTGCGTCCGAGGTTGTCGATAGCGGAAAGAGAACCCGCAACGTAGTCGCCGACAAGCGCGTAGAGGCAATCTGCGTCCTGATTTGCCGCAAGCATATCTTCGGCTTTCTGCGGAGCTTCGGAGTTATCGGTGCAGCGCGCTTCGAACAGGACTTTGCCGCCGTTAGCTTCGAACTCTTTCTTGAAGCCTTCGATACGCTGATCCATATTGTTGTCGCCGATGTTGCCGCCGATGATAAGCGCTTTCGTACAGCCGTCTGCGAGAGCGTACTGCGCGACGAGTTTGCCGTCAAGCACCATATCCGCGTCTACCGCTCCGACGTAGTACTCGTTATTATCGGCGATAGCTGCGCGGTCTGCGTCGTCACCGATGAAAATATGCAGCGCGAAAGGTACTTTAGCGGCTTTTGCCTCTTCGGCGATTTGGTTCAGCGTTGTTACCGCCGCCGCCTGGAAAACCATTCCGTCAACTCCGCCGCCGATAAAGTTTTGGGCGTTCGTGAGTTCTTTGTCAGCTGTGAAGTCGTCGCTTGCGCGGGTAGTCGTAGAACCGAGCTTTTTAATTGCGTATTCCGCAGCGTCGCCGAAGCTGTCGAGGATAGGAACGCCGCTTCCCCAAGTGTTTACGCCGAGTTTGTAGGACGTTCCGCCGGCTGTACCGCCGTCAGTTGCGGGAGCAGCGTCAGGACCGGTATTGCCTCCGGGGGTAGCCGCAGCATCGTCCTTAGGCGAACAGGCTGCGAACGCTGTGAAACAGAGTGCGAGCGCGAGAGTCAGTGCGAGTAGTCTTGTTTTCACGATTGAATTCCTCCTAGTTATAAATTATCAACTTATATTATAACAAATAACCGGCGGATTGTCAATACATTTTTAACAACGGCAGTCAATTTTGTTACTATATCTGTAACGCTTGACAATTGTTACGGCTATGAGCCTAGACGACACCGGCAAGCACCGGCTTTACCGAGCCGCGAACGCTCGTAAATTCAGCCCGAAACGGCAAAACATAGCCGGACGGCTATATTGTTTGCCGAAGCACGGCGAATAGCACTTGACAATTGCTGCGGCATATGGTAAAATGACAAGAATTGACCTACCGCGTCAGTTGAGGGAGCCAAATGAACAATAACAAAAAATGGTATATTCTGGTATTGATGTGTCTCGGGATTCTCGCGGCTCAATACTCGCAGTTTCTCGTGTCGCAGCTCGGTATGAAGTGGCTTACGGACAACAGCAGCTTCGGCGGTGACGCAAGCGAGGAACTCGGCAGACGCTTCAGCACGCTTATGACCGCGCCGCTTATTGCCGGAGCGCTTCTAAGCCTTGTGTCGGGACTGTTTGTCGATAAATTCGGCGTTAAAAAAGTCCTTATGGTGAGCTTCGCGGTTATGACTGCCGGTTCGCTCGGGAGGATTTGGACCACTAACTATTACGTAATGTTCGTGTGTATGATTTCGCTCGGGGTGATAACGACTTTTTTCAACGCGAACATTATGAAGCTTGCGGGAACGTGGTTTAACGGAGCACTCGTACCTCTCGCAATC
>JAISLB010000061.1 GCA_031260685.1 Oscillospiraceae bacterium
GGGTCAGCGTTGCGGTTTTTGAAGAGATGCGCCAAATGGTCATAGCGGAAGCCCTCGCGGCGGCGCATTTTCAGTCCCACGCCCTGACGCGCGATTGTATAGCCCGTAAGGTGAGGCGCTTCGCCGCTTATCAGTTCTACTACGTCCACTCCGAACGCCTTAGCGCAGTTATTCAGAAACCAATAGGGGAAGCTGTGCGCTCCGGATTCAAAACCGGAATATTCAGCTGCGGACACCCCGACGGCACTCGCCGCGTCCTCAATCGAAAGCTCGAGAATTGTCCGCAGCCCCTTAATTCGCTCCGCAATGGCTTTTTTGAGTTCGTTAGGTTCCATAGGTAAGTTGCTCCTTATGAAGTGTAGAATTAGTTAGTTGTCAAGTAAATCAGCGTGTGAGCCGGTGTCCGACAAGGTGAGAATAAGTCTGCCCTTATCTATTTTATAAATCAACAGCCAATCGGGTGCAATGTGACATTCCCGGAAGTCTTTTCTATTTCCGGTTAACGCGTGGTCAATGTATTTTTGGTCAAGCGGCTGTTCACTTGCAAGAACAAGTATCACATTGTCAAGCAGCGTCATATCCAGATTGCGCTTATAAGCACGTTTATAATCACGCCGAAATTTTGCAGTTTTGTGTACTGTCAGCATATAACACCTCGTTGTCATCTTCTTCACAATAGGCGTGAAGTTCGGCTAACAGTTCCTCAACATCGGTATAAGCTTTTGATTCAATCTTTCCGGATAAGATGTCGTCGGCTTCCTGAAGGGCTGCGTTGGTTTCATCGCTGAAACATTCTTCAAGCTCGCCGTTCGCGTTTAATTTGAGCGGGTGTATATGACCGTGTTCGCAAATATACGAGTCTTCGCCGTGTTCAAGTTCAATTGTCGTTTTTGTGTCTGTCATAATACATACCTCCGTAATTACCGGCGTCCGCCGCCGCCTCCGCTTGAGCGTCCTCCTCCGGAGCTTCCTCCGGAACTGCGTCCTCCGCCGCCGAAGCTGCTTCCGCCGGAGCGTCCGCCGCTGGAACCGCCGAAACCGCCGGAGCGTCCGCCGCCGCCTCCGCTTGAACGTCCTCCTCCGAAACCCGCTCCGGAGCCGAAGCTTCCGCCGCTTGAGGAGCCGCCGGGACGGGTTCCGCCGCTTCGTCCCGCTCCGGAGCCGGGGCGCGAAGTCCCGCCGCCGAAGCCGCTGTTACCGCCGGGACGCGTTCCGCCGCCCATATTGATGAAGCCGCCCGGGGGAGGAGGTCCGCGATGTCCGTAACCTCCGGAGCGCGGCGGCGGAGGTCCTCTATGAGAATGTCTGAAACCGTAGTAACCGCCGTGTCTGTAAAATCCCGGGAAAAACGCCCACATCGACGGACGGATTCCGGGGTTATAACGTACATATCTGTCGCGCCGCGACGCCGCGGTCAGCAGGAAAATTATCAGCAGTATGACAATAACGACTATAACAAAGCTGAACATCCCGCCGATTAAGTCATAACGCGAACCGCCGCCGTAAAGTACGCGGTCTGGCGTGTTATTATAGCCTGAATAGTCGGGAACATTCGGCGGATTGAACGGGTCGGGAATGAGGTACAGTTCTTCAAGCGCGGTAACGAGCGATATTGCCGCGGCGTCATAATCGCCGTTGTCATATTGCGTATAGAAGTAGTCTTCGAGGTAGCTTTCGGCGTTGATACGATTCTCCATACCGGTTCCGGTAGCGAGCCAGGCGCGGTTTTCCTCCGTTGTAAAGTATAGGAGCAAGCCGTTGTTTTGCTCCGCTGAACCTACTCCGAGCTTGTCAAAGAGGTAGTTTGCGTATTCGTCCGCGTAGTCCCAGCCGTCCGGGAGGTAACTGTCGGTAACGACTACGATTGCACCGCCTGTAGCCGCGGCGATATCGTCATTTACCGCGTCTATAGCTTCTTCGGTAGAGGGGGAAAGAGCGTCCGCGTTATCCTGTACGTAAGCCGCGGCAAACGCCGGGACGATTAGCAGCGCGAATACGCATAAAGCAAGCAAAAATTTTTTCATACGGCTCCTATCTGAATTCAACGGGCGGACGGGCAATCACGAGATAACGCAAAATGTTCGTCGGGAAATTGTTCAAAACTTCGCGCTTGAATTTCGCGACCTCCGCGTTATAGAGATTGCCGTTCCGCAAAATGTTGTCGGCTTTGCTGTAATTTTGAGCGTCGGGGTCGTTCGGGAACGAAATCGCGTTAAACGCTTCGTCCAAATCGTTCATAGCGTCGTAGATTGCCCTGACGTCAAGCGCCGGAGCTTCTAAAACGCCTATCAGGACACGGCGGTAATCGCGCAGAAGCTCAACCCCGGGGAGTTCGTCCTTATAGCGGTTAGCGAGGTTATTCGCTGCTTTGCACTTATTCTCGAGCTGACGATAGGGCGATTCGGTAACGTTCTTTACGCCCTCATAGAATACTTCGTTAACCTTGGAGTATTCGGCTCCGAGCGAACGATTCAGCCCGTAGAAAAGTATGAATATCGCAGCAACGATGAAAATCGTCCGCGCTTTGTGACGTTTTGCGCTGTATTCGGCTTCCGTGATTTTTGCTTTCTTAGGTTTCATCGTGTTACCTCTGACATAGCCGTAACAATTGTCAAATGTTAGGCTATATTGTACGGACGTCGTGATTGCGGAACGTGAGTTCAGGCGGCGGGTTCCGGCAGAATACGCGCTATTGCCACGCGGAAAACGCCTGAGCGTATCTCGACTTTGTCGCCCACAGCCGCTCCGAGAGGATTCGCCGCCTTGACAGTGAGCGTCTTACGAGAGGAACCGCAAGCGGCGCAAGCAGCGCAGCCCTCTTCCGCGGCGCAGTTCTCGGGGGTTACAAGCACGTCGGCTTTGCCGTTGGGGAATAAGCGCAGGACAGTGGCTGTCATCATTGCTTTGAACCTCCTATTTATAATCAGCGCTCTCTCGCGCTTTCTATGTTGACCGTAATGTTGCGGAACGTTTTCAGCACCCCTGCGGAGTTTTCACCGGCGATTGTGATTGTAACATCGTCCGGAGTGAGGACGTGATTGCCGGGAGTTTTGGCGATGTCGCTCACGTCCGCGGTTATGGTGATGTCCTTATCGGTGATGTTATCGAGTTCGTCGGCGGTTCCGCGTACCGTGACGGTAATGCTTGCGGTTGTGACAGCCGCGTCGTAAGCGGGATCCGCGTTGATGATTTCAAATTGCGAAACTGTCCGCGTACGTGTTACTAAGCCGATAATCGTCGTAGTCACGGAGGCTTCCGTAACCTCCGACATATTTTCGAGTCCGTCGGGAAGCTTTATCGGGAAAGTTTCGTCCGTTTTACCTATGTACTTCGCGAGGTCGATAGATTTCAGCGAAATTGAGTTTAGACCGGAGAGCTGCGAAGCGGGACCCTTTACCTTAATACTATCGGGGACTATCTCAATCGTGACGTTGGTCTCGTTGGCTCCTCCGCCGGGTATTGGCGTTACCGACAGCGGGATTTCGCGTATCATAGATACCGGGATTTCGAGGTTAATCAGGTCGTAGTCAAAAGAAAGGTCCTTAGCGGAGACTTCCGTACCGTCAATGTCGTACAGTACCGGAGCCACTACCGCGAGGAAGCTTTCGGATAAATCTTCGCGAACGGTCGTTACCTGCGCGTAGTAAATGTCGTTGACCTGAGCCGAGGGACCTCTGACGTTAAGCACCGCGGGAGTGACAATGGGTTTCTCCGCTATAAAGCCGTCAGCTACGTTACCGTCGAAGTTTCCGCGGACGGGAATCTCACGCGAGATAATCTCGTCGATTGTTACGACCACGTTGTTCGGAACCTTTTTCGCGATTATCACATCCTCGGAGCGGACGTTAGACGGGAATACAACAGTAGTGGCACAGGGAACGGTTCCCTTTGCGTTAATCATCGAGAGGTCAACGTTGACCGAGAGGTCAGCGGTTTTCAGACGATTGATAACGTTCCATTTGCCGTAGAACGTTATAGCTACTGTATTTGACTCTTTGCCGGTAACTATATAGTTTTTCGTTGAGAGCAGCGCGTCCTCCCCAAGATAGTTTACGGGGATATTGGGAATCGTGACGTCGATGTCTTTGTTCTCAACATTAGTAATATAGAGCCAAATAGCGAACGCGAACACAACCGAACACACCATCAGAAAACCTCTGTTGGCAATCAGCTTGTTGCCGAAATTACGCAGCTTTGTCATAAAGAAAACCTCTCTGTTGATGTCAGCACAGTATCATTGTCCCGTAAATTTGCGGTAAAGTTTTTCGGTCATACTCACGGAGGTTTCGCCGTTTGCGCCCATTTCGGTGCGGAGAAGCTTTGCGAGCGCTTCGGCGTTTAGTCTGCGTTTAAGCATACCGCCCACCGCGCAGGAGATTTGACCGGTTTCCTCGGAAACTACGACCGAGATACAGTCGGAGTGTTCGCTCATTCCGAGAGCCGCGCGATGCCTTGTGCCGAGGTTACGGTCGAGAGTAGGGTTAGCCGAAAGCGGAAGTACGCAGGCAGCCGAGAGGATTAGACCGTCCCGGATAATTACTGCTCCGTCGTGAAGCGGAGTTTTAGGGTAGAAGATGTTTTTCAAGGTTTCGACCCTAATAATCGCGTTCATAGCGGTACCGGTTTTAGCGACGTCCGCGAGTCGTATGTTACGCTCGAAGATAATGAGCGCGCCGGTTTTAGTGGCAGCCATATCGCTGCACGCAGCCGCGACTTGCAGTATTGCGTCCTCGACGACTCTGTTATCGCCGTAACGCGTACCCGGACCGACAATTTTCGACAAACCTCCCGAGCCGAAACGTTCAAGCAAGTGCCGAAGCTCCGGCTGGAAAAGGATTATCAGCGCCAAAAAGCCCAGCTGGAACGTCTGACCTATAAAGAAGTTGATTACGGGCATTGTCAGCATTGAGGTTATCCACATTACGAGCAGCGCGAGAACAATGCCGCGAAGTAAGCGTCCGCTGCCCGTCCGTGAGAAGTGCGCGAATAGTTTATACACCAGAAACGCGACCACAGCTATATCAAGTATGTCGGAAACCCTCATTGTCCGAATACTGTCCCAGACAAAGCTGACGGCGTCGGTTATGTAAGTCATAAATTCACCAAATCAGTTAATCGGTTATCAAAACATCGACTGTCAAAATTACAAAGACCGCGAGTGATACAGCAGTCAGCCGCTTACTACGTCGTCGAGCAGCTTTGTGTAATCCTCCGCGCCGGAGAGTTCGAGACCCGCCGCAAGCTGCGCCCTGAGATAGAGCAGCTTAATCGTTTGCGCGGCTTTGTCTTTGTCCTCCGCGAATAAAGTTTTCAGCGTGCCGAAAGCCTTATGAACGGGGTTGAGTTCGAGAATCCGCAGCGCTTTGCCGCCGAAGCTTTCGCCTCCCGCGACCGTTTTAAGGAAACGCTCCATTTCGAGCGAGATGTTACCGCCGGAGCTTAACGCGCAGGGCGCCGAAACCAGCTTCGACGTGAGCTTCACCGCGCTGACTTCCGGGCTTAGAGTTTTCGTAAGAAAATCGAGCAGCTCTTTTTCTTCGGTCTCTTGCTCCGCTAAGTCGGATTTGCTGTCGCCGGGAAGTTCGAGGTCCTGAGCTTTGACGCTGCGAAGCTGTTTGCCTTTGTACTCTCCGAGCATCTCCATCATAAACTCGTCGCTCGGGTCCGAAAGCGCGAGAACGTCAAAACCGCTGTTGAGAACGGCTTCAACCTCGGGCTGCGTAACGTAGTTTTCCGCGACTACATAGTAAATATACTTCTGAGTTTCGGGCATAGCCTCCGCGTATTCGGAAAGCGTAACGAGCGACGGTTCGGAACCGTTCCGCGCTCTTGTGAAAAGCACCAAATCCGCGAGAGTGTCCTTTTTTTGTCCGTAATCCGCGCTGATGTTGTACTTTATCTGCAGCCCGAAGCTTGCCCAGAATTTCTCGTAGGTTTCGCGCTCATCGGCGAGAAGCTTCAGCAGCTCGCTCTGTACGCGTTTTTCGAGGTTTTTCGCAATAACGCGGAGCTGACGATCCTGCTGTAAGGTTTCGCGGGAGACGTTAAGTGTTAAATCCTGCGAATCCACCACTCCGCGGACAAACGAGAAGCACGCCGGAAGCAAATCCGCGCAGTTGTCCATTATAAGCACGCCGTTAGAATAGAGCGATACGCCCGGTTTGTACTCGCGGGTATAGAAGTTGACGGGAGCAACAAGCGGCACGAACAGCAGCGCCTTGAACGATACTGTCCCCTCGGCTGAAACGTTGATTATAGCCGCGGGGTCGTCCGCAGCGTAGTAAGTATCGCGGTAGAACGCTTTGTAGTCGTTGTCCGTGACTTCGCTCTTGGGACGCTGCCAGACCGGCGTCATAGAGTTGAGCGTCTGCTCCTCGACGTGAACGTGCGAATTGCCGTCGGCGTCAGTGTGAGTGTGTTCCTCGTCGATAACAATCGGGAAACGTATATAATCGGAGTATTTGCGGATTAAGCTACGCAGCTTGTAGGTTTCGAGATATTGTGAGAAGTCCTCGCCGCCATCCTCGCCGGTTTCGTCGTCTTTGAGCTTCAGCGTGATAGAGGTTCCGCGGAGAGGTTCTGCATCGGGCGGGAGCGCTTCGATAGTGTAGCCGTCAACTCCGTTCGAACTCCAAATGTAACCGTCAGAAGCGCCGTAAGCGAGGCTCGTGACAGTGACTTCGCCTGAAACCATAAACGCCGAGTAGAACCCAACGCCGAACTGACCGATAATGTCGGAAGCGTCGCCCGCGTGCTCCTGTTTGAAATCGTAGGAACCGCTCTTTGCGATAGTGCCGAGGTTGGCTTCAAGCTCCTCACGGGTCATACCAATGCCGTTATCCGTGATAGTGAGCGTACGCCCGTTTTTGTCGGCTGTAAGCTTGATACGGAGATCCGAGCGGCTGATAGAGTCATCGCCGTTAGTAAGAGCCGCGAAAGCGAGTTTGTCAAGCGCGTCGCTCGCGTTCGAGATAAGTTCGCGAAGAAAAATCTCGCGGTTAGTGTAGATGGAGTTAATCACAAGCTCCAATAATCGCTTGGATTCAGTCTTGAATTCGGTCATTGCGCGTTGTTCTCCTTATGTTATGGTGTAGTTATTTGTGGGATTTTGTCAGCAACCCGGACATTGAGCCGGGGCAACCTGCGTTTCTTTTCCGCAAGCGGTTCGCGTCCGTACGTTGTGAGTTGTTCATTTAACCAAGGCTCAAGTGCGTCATACTCCGCTTTGATTTTCGGGTCTTTCATCTGTTCTGCGACAAATTTGTCGTAGTTAGTCATTCTTTGCTCCCTCCTTAGCTAGATGTTCAAAACGATATTTATCGCAAAAATATGGAATATGGCTGCCGTGATAAGAGTTATCCCCGTCTCTGCTATCTGCTATCTGCTATCTGTGTAACTGCTCACAGTAGGTTCTCTTTGCGCAGCATTGCGTCCATAACCTTTATGTCGCTGTCGATATCGAGCGCTTCGTCGCCGAACATTGCGTCGAGCTGTTTGTTGTAGGCGCTTATCAGGTCGTCTAGCATATCCTCAATCTTTTGCGTGGTGTTAACTGTGTTATCGCCGGAGGAAATGCCCGACATACGGTCATACGCGTGAAGCAGTTTCAGCGTGGTCGGCAGGTAGTAGCGCAGAAACTTCCGGGCTCTGGGAATGTCGCGTTTGTCGTCAGCGGCGGTGGCGAGAATTTTGCCCGAAACTTCGATTATCCGCTGTACTTTGTCCTGAACTGTGAGATCCGCGATAGATTTGCGAAGCAGCGACATTTCGGCTATCGCCACTTCGCCCTCTTTGAGGAGAGCGTCAAGCTCGGGGTCTCCGGTAGTCTTAGCCGGTTCCGGCTTAGCCTCGGGGATTTTCAGCGGAGCCTCAAAGAGCTTGCCGCGGAAGATTTTACCGGCAATCCAGTATACCGCAAAGGTTACAAGAGCCAGTATGATGAAATCCTGCAAGCGGTAGAGCTTACCGAATAAGCCCCAACATACGACAGGCACCAACGCTAAGTACAGCGGTACCGGCGATTTAACACGTTTCTGCGGCATATGTACTCCTCCAACGTTTAAGGCGTTTGTCCTCAGGCTTACAGTTTTAGGTCAATCCAGGCAGTATTGTACCATTCTAAGGTTTCGGGCGGGAGGTTGACAAAGCCCTCTAAGGTTTCGATTACCTCCTGCGGAGGGTACATTACGGGGTCGTTCTTAGTTTCCTCGTCGAGTAAGCCGTAAACTACGTCGCTGGGGGTCGAATAGCCCGTAGCGTCAACGTTGCGAAGCCCTATCTCCGGGGAACACATAAAGTTGATGAACTTCTCGGCGTTTGTCTTGTGTTTGGCGTTTTTAAGTACGCACATAGCGTCGATAAAGATATTACTGCCATTCGGAAGAGTAAACTCCAAATCGGGGTTGTCTTCAAGCATTTGTACGTAGTCACCCGCGTAGTAGGGTCCGAGAGCCGCTTCACCGCCGGAGAGCTTGTTATAGATGTCGTCCATCATATAGCCGTAGAGCAGCGGTTTCTGCTCCTGCAAGAGCGCTAGCGCCGCGTCAAGCTCGCCTTTATCGGTCGTATTCAGCGAATAGCCGAGTTTTCCGAGAGCTATGGCTATCGCGTCCCGGGGGTTGTCGAACATTATTATCTGTTCGCTGTATTTCTCGTCGAAAAGCGGCGACCAGTCGGTTACAGGCTCCGTGACGACGTTAGGGTCGTAGATTAGTCCCACCGTTCCCCACATATACGCGACCGAGTATTCGTTATTCGGGTCATAATTGCGCGATTTGTAGTTAGCGTTGATATCGGCGAAATTGGGGATATTGCCGAAGTCGAGCTTCGCGAGTTTGTCCTCTGCGATAAGCCGCGAAATCATATAGTCCGAGGGGATTACTACATCGTAGTCGGCTCCGCCGCCCGAAAGCAGCGTGTACATACTTTCGTTTGAGTCAAAAGTGCGGTATACGACCTTGATACCGGTTTCTTTCTCAAAATCGCCGAAGATTGACTCGTCAATGTATTCGCCCCAGTTGTAGACGTTGACGATTTCCTTGGGAGCGCAGCCCGTAAAGGCGAACAGCGCAGCAAGCAGACAGAACGAGAGAACGAGCGGGATAACGCGGCTGAATGTGTTTTTCAATTTCTTTGATTTCCTCCATATATTATTGTTGTGTGTGTAGGTGAACTAAGCAGAGCGGACGGCTGCACGCCCGAAGCGTTGGCGGTACAGCGGGCAAGCTGTCACAGGTCTATTGACGCGAGTATTGCTCCCGCGGCGGATTGTTCGGCTTCTTTTTTGGTTCGTCCGGTGCCTTTGGCGTCTATCGCGGAGTGAGTTTTGGTGCCGCCGGTCACGTTGACGATTACCTCAACGGTAAAGAGTTTGTCGTGGTCGGGACCGCTTTCGCCGATAAGTTTATATACCGGGGCAATGCCGTAGAGCCGCTGGGTAAGCTCCTGCAAGCGTGATTTGTTATCGCTTGCGGCGGGAACGACGCTGCTGATTTCGCCGAGGATTACCGTTTCGACAAAGCTTTTGGCGGCTCCGTAACCTCCGTCGAGGTAAATCGCCGCGAGCATAGCCTCGAAAGCGTCCGCGAGGATTGACGGACGTGAGTTCCCGCCGTTAGCGGCTTCGCCCTTGCCGAGCTTGATTTCGCCGTCAAGTCCTATGCGTTTGGCAGCGTCCGAGAGGCTGGCTTCGCAAACCAGCTCCGCGCGGAGCTTCGTCATCTCGCCCTCGGGCTTTTTGGGGTAAGCCTTGAAGATGTATTCGGCGGTAATGAAGCCCAGTATGGAGTCCCCGAGAAATTCCAGACGTTCGTTGCAGGTGAGCTTCCCCAAACCTTTCTCGTTAGCAAAGGAAGAGTGCGTAAGAGCGCGCTCCCGCAGAAGCGTGTCCCGGAAATTATAGTCGTAGCCGATAGCCATAGTTTCACCTCCGTCCCAAAAAGCCTTACAGCCGTTCGGCTATGTTTTTGCAATCGTCAGTTGTTAATTGAGATGAGCCGCACCGCGTCGGCGATAGTGACGATACCCGCGAGTTCGTCCTCGCGTCCGTTGGTGTCAAGTCCGAATTCGTCCTCAATAGCAAGCGTGAGCTCCACCAAATCGAGCGAATCAGCTCCGAACTCCTCCCGAAGGTTAGTTTCGGGGGTAAGCTCTGAAACGTTTCTGTCGAATTGTTCCGCGATAATGGCAAAGAGCTTTGCGGTAATCTGGTCCTGTGTCATTGTGTCTCCTTGTTGTTGGTTTTATTGGTTATTGAAGATGTTCTTAATTGTAAGGCTTCCGGCGATAACTTCGCCGTCCGCTAAATCCTCTGTCAGCAGATATTTGCTTCCTCCCTGTTGAATTTCCAGCCGCGAGTGTCTATCTGCATCGCTGAAAAATCCTCGGCTGTAAACTCACGCGTTCTCGGAGGCGGCGATGATATTATTTTCGCCTTACGAACCTTGCCCGGTGAGTCGAGCGTTACCTTTACGATGTCCGGAACCATAGCCTTATACTCCTCCGGGATTTGTATCGCACCGTCTTTCACGGTCGTTTCAAATTGTATAGTTTGTGTTTCCATATCGTTCTCCTTATCCCGCGTCTCTTGCCGCGAAAGCTGTTATATCGGCTATCAGTCCGGATTCTGTCATCGTTACGGCTTGCTTTATCGCGCTGAAAATAGCCTTGGAGTTTGAACTCCCGTGGGCTTTGACCACCGGCTTTGAGATTCCGAGCAGTACGCTCCCGCCGATTTCGTTGTAGTCCATATTTTTTTTCAGCTCGGCGAGTGAACCCTGAATCAGCAAGCCGCCGAGTTTCGACAGCGCGGAGCTGTATATCGCGCTTTTCAGCTCGCTTAAAAGATAGAGCGCCATTCCCTCCATTGATTTCAGCAGCACGTTACCTGAAAAACCGTCGCAGACTACGACGTCGGTGTCGGAAGTGTAGAAGTCACGGGCTTCGATGTTCCCCGCGAAGTTCAGCCCCGAGGCTTGGAGCAGCTTGTAGGTTTCAACATAGAGCGGAGTGCCTTTTTCCTCCTCCGCGCCGATATTCAGCAGCGAGCAGCGCGGATTCGGCTTAGCGAGAACGCCCTTAGCGTAGCACAGCCCCATTGCCGCGAATTGCAGCAGCATCTCCGGCGTACATTCTATGTTAGCTCCTACGTCGATTATTATACGCGCACCGTCGGAACTCGGAAGCACCGGTGCGAGAGCCGCCCTGCGTATGCCTTTGATACGTTTGACAATGAGCGTAGCGCCCGTCAGAAGCGCGCCCGTATTACCCGCGGACAGTAGCGCGTCCCCTCCGCCGTTCCGAAGCAGATTCAGCGCGACTACCATTGACGCGTCCTTTTTCTCACGTATGGACGACGTAGGGTCGTCGTTCTGTGTGATAAGGTCGGAAGCGTTGACAATCTCGATGTTTTTCGGAACCTCGCTGTGTCCGAACTTTTTCAGGGATTCGAGTACCGCTTCGCCGCGTCCTACGAGTATAAGCTCGAGACCGGGTATGCTCTCCGCAGCTTTGACCGCTCCCGAGACTATACTGTCCGGGGCGTTGTCACCGCCCATTGCGTCTATGATTATTCTCATCAGATTGCACCTCAAATGTTACGCTGTACGCCTTAGACAAGTATTATATCACAATTCCTCGCGATTGTCAAACCACGATTGACTAACTATTGTAACATTTATATGAACAAGCCGCAAACTACACAGTATAGCTATATATCCGGCGGAGAAAAATAGATATTTGTTTGCTATTGCATTTTGCCGCTGTGTGTTGTATAATAGTAATCTAAGAAGCGGGGGACGGGCAGAATCCGCACGTTTCGGACATTCCCCGTATCTCATTTTGACTAACTGTTATTTGTATATAGAGGTATAAATCATTATGGTTTACATAGCTATCATCGGGTTCGGCAATATCGGTTCGGGAGTTGCGGAGCTGCTTACCGCAAATTCGGCAAAGGTGGCGGAAGCTCTCGGAGAAACGGTAGAGCTGAAATACATCTGCGACTTGAACGTGCCGCAGGGTTCGCCTTACGCTAAGTATTTCACCGCTGACTTTTCAGTTATCGAGAACGACCCCGAGGTTCGCGTAGTTGTCGAAACAATCGGCGGCGCGGGACACGCCTACGACTTTACCAAGCGGAGTCTGCTCAAAGGTAAGAGCGTCGTAACCTCCAATAAGGAGCTTGTGGCAACTCACGGCGCGGAGCTTGTTTCGATTGCGAGAGATAAAAACGCTAACTATCTCTTTGAGGC
>JAISLB010000136.1 GCA_031260685.1 Oscillospiraceae bacterium
GGTAGTTCTTTTTGGAGGAATTTTGCGAAATAACTTGAATTTGGGGAGGGCGAAAAATTTGAAAGGCATAGCAACGGCAAAGAAGAATATCCCGGCTTTCAAGCCGAAAGCGGGAACCTCCGATGTTGAACAATCGCTTTTCCCGGGGCTGAATCTGTGGCTCGAGGGCGATCTCGCCTACTACGAACACGGGCTGTTTCGTTTACGCGAACAAGTCACGTCCACAGGTTCGGTGAAACAAGCCTGTGCAGGTCTAAAAATTAGTTATTCGCGCGGTTGGAGTTTGATAGACGAAGCGGAGGCACATCTCAACTGTAAACTTGTTCACCGCGTCCAAGGCGGAGCGAATGGTGGTCGGGCAACGGTCACGGAACGCGGACAGACGTTGCTTGAGCGGTATAACGCAGTGTGTGACAATCTGAAAAAGAGCGCAGACGAAATTTTGGAGACCTACTTCGGCAAAAACGAAAATAACGGTTAAATCTATTGACATTTCCCCCTGGTTATTAATGGAAATAGCAGTACCAGTCTGCAATCAACAGGTTGGTACTGCTATATGTTGTTGTATCTTCTCCGACATTACGCGCCGAAACCGGCGCACACGTGTACAAGTGAGTTCCTTCAAGATATTGTATAAGCGATAGGATCTTTCTGATAAGAGAACTACATATCTTCTAAAGTGTAAATTTTATGTGATTGTGAATCTCGACTGTCATTTATAGTTTTATGAGTTGATTTTGTTAGTTCACCTAACCGTTTGATGTGTTCTCTGAGAAAATTTTCTTGATATAACGGATTTCGGATTTTGTTAATCTCCTGAATGAAAGCTTTCAGTTCCTCTAGGTCACTCTCTGAAGAAATATCGAGATTTATAGAATCGGTACGAATCGCGGTCTGGATTGCCGTTTCAGCCGGAGCCTCAAGCGTAGGCTGAACTACGGCAATCGACGCAACCGTTGATTGTTGAACTGGGAAAATCGTTAGTTCTTCTTCAGTTCGTTTCGTTTCACTTACGTTCTCTTCACTCACCGCTGGTTTGTTGTTAGGCTGAGGATTGTCTGCCGCAAGGTTGTTGCTGATTTGCTGTTCGTTTGCCGCTGACTTGCAGATTGATTTTATGTCAAGGTGTTTGATAGCTAAGTTTTCTTGCGTATTGCTAACGTAAGTTACAGACTCTCGGGTTAAGGGATATTTTGTAACTAGCCCGCGGAGTAGAGCTTTTATGTCGTAGTCAATGCTTATATCAGAATGGAAAATAACATTCCAGTCGCGATTATTCAAGGATAAGCACTCAACGGTTACTGGACACAGATTTCTATAAGCATTTTCAAATCCAAAATGAGCGATTAGCTTTGTAATAACAGTGTCGCATAATCTGAAAACCATTATGCACCCGGGACCATTTGCGGGATTGTAAATATTGTATGGCGGCACATCGGTCCTTATTAAGATGCCGTAACAGTAGGTGTATTTATCCCACACATCAGTATCAAAGTCTTCATCGCTGCTAAGCAAAGGGATAAAAATCGTTGTAAACTTCGACCTCTCGTTCCAGTCGCTCTTATGTGCGGGATTAAGCACCTGCTGCGGCAACCTCCTCGTTTTGTGCTTCTGGGCTTTTTCCTTTAGCTTTTCCAGTTTTGTCATTTCAGTCGTTCCTTCCGTCGGTCTACATTCAGGTTCGAGCTAGTGCTTTAATTGCGTACTTGACTTCTATCAAGACGTCTCTAATAGCGCGTAACGATTCGTTCTTGTCAAGGCACTGGTATAGATTGTCACAGCTATCGCACTCACTAAAGTGCTTCTGAGAGTGATGGCTGTAATAGCCATAACACGCTCACTTTTCTGGTTTGCTCGTGTCATTCATCATTTGCCGCCTTTCTAAATGATTCCCTTTTTTCCCAGATGTGCCGTAGATAGTAGCGGAGCTTAAATATCAACCCGGGGTTGCCTATGGGTTCCCCGGGTCTGACACTAGCGATAATCTCGCCTTCTACGTTAAGAAAATCGACTTGATCTTGCTCAACGTCAACAACGGCAAATCGTATGCCGGATGCTTCAAGGTAGTCTGCTGATTGCTTTGTTGGATATACTACTCTTAGTTTATCTCCGTATACTAAACTGAGTAATCGTTTGGTTCTTGCAAAGCTCATTTTGATTCCCTCCTTAATGCCCGCGTTTTGCCGCATTGTCATATAAGCGTCCAGACAACAATGCTGTTCTCACGCTCATCTCATTGAAATCTCGCAAGCTGTCAGGGAAGACCACCATATCACCCGCGTCTGAGAGATACTGAAAAGCAGTCTCAATCATATCACTAGCGCTACAGAGCATTACGCACGCCGCTGACATATCAGCCTCAACGGTTTCTCCGGTGTTACAGTCTTTGGCAATGTCTCGTAGCTTTGCAAATATTACTTCTGCAAGTTGTGGCATTGTTTCTAGTGTGTCGATGATGCTTGCGATTTGGATTGTGCTAACGCGCACCAAGTCTAAAGTCTTGTTCATAGTCCTGTCCCTCATTCTGTCAAAAATTTTGTTGGCATCTGTGCCGTCTATACTGTATAACGAAACGTTTTTCAAAGTCAATTATATTTTATTCCAAAGCCAAAAAAATGGAGTTAACTGGCATTTACATAGGTTATTACTAATGTATAGTTCTCTATGAATGGGGGTATGTGATGTGATAGAACAACCTACAACTTACGGTTACGCTCGTATTTCTACGCAAGAGCAGAACGAATCAAGACAGCTTACCCTGTTTGTAGAACTCGGTATAGCACCGGAGAATGTGTTCGTCGATAAACTGTCTGGCAAAAACACTGACCGCCCGGCACTACGCCATATGATGTCAAAGTTGCAACGTGGTGACAAGGTTGTCGTCGAGAGTTATTCACGATTAGCGCGTAACTTGCGCGATTTATTTGAGTTAACAGACATTTTCAAGACGGCGGGAGTGGTATTCGAAAGTCGTAAGGAAAACATCTCAACCAACACTCCGCAGGGACGACTAATGTTGGCGTTATTTGGTGGACTGGCAGAATTTGAGAGAGAAAATCTCTTGCAACGTCAAGCTGAAGGCATAGCTATAGCCAAAGCAAATGCTGTCTATTCAGGCCGTAAGTCAAAGGAACTGAAAAATTTTGACCGAATCGCCCAAAGATATAGATCCGGCGAACTCAAAAATGATGAAGCCGCAAAGATTCTAGGTATCAGCAGAGCGACCTTTTTTAGGCGGCTACAGCAAGCAGCATAAAACAATTCCATAAAAACAAATTCCCTGTGCGGGGTAAACGTTTACCCATAGTGACTAGTTTCCCTCTGCGAGGTATGCGTATCAAGCGATTATTTGCAACTCAAGGGTAATAAGTTTAGATTCGTGCTTAGTTTCCCTTGAAAAGGAAATTAAACACGACTGTTGTCGCGTAAATTGAATTTATTAAAAAAATTAAAATTCCTAGCGCAGTTTCGATACGTTATACTAAATATACCGCACGCGAGAGTGAACGCTAACTGCAGGTAGTGTTACAACGCGCGATTCCCCCTAGACGCCATAGTGACAACGCGGCAGGCCGGCAAAGACCGGTGAGAGGCGAGTACGCCCTCAGTGAGATATGTGCTGCAATCAACCTTAAAAATAAAAAGAGGTATTCATTAATGGAAAACAGTTACAAAAAGCTAGAGAGCGTTTACGAGATTGAGGAGCTTCTCGGCTATTCTTTCTACGCAACAGGTAAGATGCGTCCCAACGTCATTGAGAAAATTGACTCTGTAGTCAAGGTACTCAAGCATATTAACAACCCTGACAAATACCCGGAACCAAGTGTTGAAGAAAACGAAACCACGTACGCTTTACTTCACGACCTTCGCGAGTATTACAATAATGAAGCTGAAGATATGCGCCTTGAGAGAGAATTCCGGCAGCAGCGAACTGAGCAGAGCATCTACAATATTTTTATGAAAATGAATCAACCTGATGCCGAATTTAACAAAATGACAGCTAATTGGGGCGTTGATATCACGAAACTGATGATACTGAACAGTTTAAGTGATTATGATTTCACTGATATTCTAATGGGTTCTGAATCAATTGCTTTCGGTTCTGTCGAATCCGGTATCCACGAAAATGAAAACGGGGATAACCCCAATGCAAAGATAATTGATAGTTTCCACCCACTGTTTGTGAGACAGATACACTTCAAATATGATCCTAAACATAGTGATGACGTTAATTTCGGTTGGTTCAGAAATATGAGATCTGATGTTCACGTTTTCCTTATCGGTTGCTCTTATGAGTATTTGATTGACGACGAGCACCTCGGCTGTTGCGTCTTGCAAATTGCTAATTATCGAAACCGCGGCTTAGCTTATGATCTCTGTGTGCTTTAATAGCAATCACGATTAGACCGTAAGCATCTCAAGTCTCGTTAGGGTCATTTTCTATTACGCTACTGTCTTATCACCGTAAACACTCACTCTATCTGACCTCAGAACAGCAAAAACTACAGTAACATTAGACTATACCCTAGTGAGACCACCGCAAAAGCCGCATTATAAGTCACCGGGCTCGGCATAGGACAAAATGCTACCCGCATAAGATAGAGCGAAGGAGAATTGTAGATGAAGAAAAAAACTATTGATTACAAGAATTTAGCATTTCGGGAAGAACCGCTGCCTAACGGCGGAACACGCTTAATCTGTGAGACCGGAGCGATTATAAACATTCTAACGCCGTTTCCGTCAGGAGAAGCCGGAGACCGTATTCGCGAGAATGCGAGCAAAATCGCTTACAAAATAAGGGCAAGTGTCAATGAGCGTGTAGCTAACGCCGTTTCTACATAACAAAAACGTTGACAAACAACCCCCTTCGTGCTATAATTAGATGCACGGAGGGGAAGTGAGATATGGGTACAACACAAACCACGGTTTCTTGGGTGTTTTATATGTTAACTTTGCTGAAAAAGCAGTTTGCCATTTCTTGGGAAGAATTTGACAAGCTTCAAAATCGCTACAAGCTATCTGCCTTTCTTCTAAAGCATTACGAACTGCTTCACTACTATGATAATGAGTATATCATAGATGATACACTAAGTTATATCAAAGAGCAAGGCGGTGATATTAGTGCTTTATACTGAACTGACTAAACCGTTATATCACGGAACTTGTGAAACTTTTTCATCGATAGACCTATCAAAAAGCGCAGCAAAGAAGGATTTCGGACGCGGGTTCTACACAACTAATGACATTGAGCAAGCCCGTAAGTTTGCACGGCTCAAAGCAGTACGGGCAGATCGCTTGTTAGGCTATGTTTACACGTTCGGCTTTACAGACAACAACGATTTGAAAATCAGAGCCTTTCAGTCAGCGAATGAAGAATGGTTTGATTATGTACTATGGAATCGTGGGTTCGGACAGTACGCAAGTAGCAGTGAGAATAACCCTGCTGATATCGTCATCGGTCCCGTGGCGGACGATGCGGTTGGAGTTGTCCTCAACAACTTTATTGACGGAGTTTATGGAGACCTAGCTTCACCGGAAGCAAAAGCAACGGCGGTGCGTCTGTTGCTTACGCAAAAGTTACACAATCAGGTGTTCTTTGGTACGGAAGCCGCAATAAACTGCTTAACAATAACGGGGGTGAGCAATGTTTACATTGACTGATGATGTAATAGACAACACAATTTGCAGTACAAGCGGGCTGATAACAGCGACAGTTTCGGAAAAAACAAATCAACCTATTGAAAATATTACCGAGCGGTTCCTCAATTCAAAAACTTTCGCACTATTGAGGAATAAAGACACCGGCTACTACTGGGACAGCATTGCAGAGTTAATAGATATGTTTACCGCAGAACTGCAAAACAACTGACGCAAGGAGATCACTATGCCGACAATCGCCGCAATGTACCTCCGCAAATCCCGCAAGGAGGAGGACGAACCCTTAGAGGAAACGCTTCGTAAGCACCACGAAGCCTTGACGGAATTTGCCTCTAAGAATAACATTACTATACCTCCGGACGGCATCTACGAAGAAGTTGTCAGCGGCGACAGTCTCTCCGCCCGTGCTAAAATGCTCAAGCTGCTCACCGAACTTGACAAGTACGAGGCTGTCCTCTGTATGGACATTGACCGCCTAGGGCGCGGAGCTATGAAAGACCAAGGCACCATTTTTGAGGCTTTCAAAAATCACAACGTGCTGATAATCACGCCGGGCAAAACCTACGACCTTGCAAACGACCTTGACGACAGTATGGTTGCGTTCAAAGCACTCTTCGGGCGCGAAGAGCTGAAAATGATTAAGAGCCGCCTCATTCGCGGCAAACTCAAAACCATTCAGGAGGGCTGTTACGTTGCCAACGCCCCCTTTGGCTATGTCAACATTCGCAAAAATAAAAAGCCAACACTCGAAATCGTTCCCGAAGAAGCAGTAGCGGTACAACTCATATTCGAGAGCTACCTTGAGGGCTCCGGCTGTCAGGCAATCGCGGACAAACTCAACGCTTTAGGCTATAAGCCGCACAGGGTCAGTAAATTCTCGCGGACAAGCGTCGGTCAAATCCTCCGAAACCCTACCTATATCGGCAAAATAGCCTGGAACCGTCATTCTTACAAGCAAGCAAAAACTATCGGAGGAGCGAGAACAAGAACTCAAAATCCCGAGGCCGAATGGTTGCTGTTTGACGGACTTCACGAAGCCATAATCGATGAACAAACTTTCAATAAGGCGAACCTCATTCTCGCTGGGCGTTATCACCCGCCATACAGGAAACCCGACGAAATTAAAAACCCGCTCTCGGGCATACTCATTTGCTCCAAGTGCGGACGGAATATGACACGCATACCCCTAATGGGTAAGAAATATCAAAACCCGATAATCGGCTGTCCTACCGCAAGCTGTCAGATGTCCTCACGTCAGGATATAGTCGAGGGTTTAGTGTTTACCCTACTTCGCTCTGTTTCAGCACAGCTAAAAGCGTCAGAGCCTCAAATCAACCCGTTTACAGTTGACAGCAGCACAATACGCAAAAATGTCACGAGCGAACTTGCAACTTTAAGAAGCCAGTTTGACCGTTTACAAGATTTACTGGAACAGGGTATCTACTCCGCAGAGGATTACCTAGAGCGCAAGGAAAAACTTACAGAGCGCATAAAGGCCTCAGAGCGCGAACTCCGAGAGCTTGACAAACCACAGCTGTCAGTCGCCGAGATAGCCGAAAAACTTGACAATGTACTCGACAGCTACTGGCAGGGTACGCCAATCCAGCAAAACGCCCTACTAAAATCGGTAGTCTGCAAAATAGAATACAGCAAGCCCAAAGGAAGCGCGTGGACCACTCCGCCGGAATTGACGCTCACGGAATGGGCAAAAGCTTGATAAAAGTTTGTTTTGTCCCACACTTATAACCTGTTACATCTCCTGACAAAGACTGCATAGAGGATTTACGCTTTTACCCGGACGTTCAGTCGCAGAACTACATAATCAACGCGGTCGGCGTACGTCCGAAGCTTGCGGAACTGCTTCTCGTAGACATTGACGTAGAACCGGTAACTTTCTCCGATGGTTACTACACCGTGGATCTGCGCTTTTTCTATAAGATTTACGGCGAAGCGTACTCTTTCCTCAACAGCAAGGCGGACGTAATTACAGGTCTCGCGGTATTTGACAAACGCGTACTGCTATACGGCGGACCGCTCGGAGCAAAAGTGTACAGTTCAGTCTATTCGTACCTAACGCACGATGTTCAGAACGCTCCGGGAACCAACCTCCCGATTGCCGTCACGGAATCCGTAGACCCCGTAATCCTCGCGATGAAAATTATGGAAGCCTGCGACTGCCGCACCTGCGAGGATATGACAATCAACGAAATACCGCCGGTTATCGCGGCAGCGTTCTCTTTTGGCGGCGGACTGGCGCCTCTCGGCTGTGACCCGACGCGCAGAGTTTACGTTTCCCTCGGGCAATTCTCGATTGTCCGGCTTGAGCGCGACACGCAAATTCTTATTCCGATTTACGACTACTGCTTACCGGAGAAAGAGTGCGTAGGAACCGGCGGTTCCTTCGATTCTGACCCCTGCGAGATTTTCAGCCGTATAGACTTCCCGACAAATCAGTTCTTCCCGGGAAACTACCCGCCGGTTATCAGCGTCACCGAAACGATTATCGAGGGAATGGGCGAACCGGCGGCTATCACCGCGGAAGTCGCGGGAGCTTCGACAACAGTAGTACACACCGCTAAGCCCAAACAATCCTGCGGCTGCAAGTAACAGATAACAGAGACATGGGGGTTAGGACGGAGGCAACGTCCTAACCCTACCATTTTGGGGAGTGATTATCAATGAATCAACACACAATCTGCAAGTACATACTAATCCCGGGACCTCCCGGACCTCCCGGACCGGCGGGACCTCCCGGATCGCGCGGAGAACCCGGAACCCCCGGCGCTCCCGGTGCCAAAGGAGACCCCGGAGAACCGGGAACCCCCGGCACTCCCGGAGCCCAAGGCGACCCCGGAGAACAAGGAACCCCCGGCACTCCCGGAGCCCAAGGCGACCCCGGGGAACCCGGACCGCCGGGTCCTCCGGGACCTCCCGGTCCGCCCTCGCCGTCAGGCGGAGGAGATTACGCAGTTGCGGCGAGTTCCGCGTATAACTTTCCGGTTAACCCGGACAGTTCGCCCTTTATTCCGCTCAATCAAATTGTCGCTTCGGAGGGTATCACCGTTTCGGGAGGCGTAATTACCGCGGCGGACGCAGGCTTCTACTTTTATTCATATGATACAAACGTTACAAACACCAACGGCGACGTTACGCTCAATCTCGGGATTAACGATACAAACACCATTCTCGCGGAACATATGTACCCGCGAGAGTACTCCGGCTATAACTACATTTGCCTAAGCGCGGGGGACGAAGTAGGCTTACGGTACAGCTATCTCTACGACGGCTACGTATGGGGAGACGACGCTCAACTGACGCTGATAAAAATCTCAGACGTTTGTCCGTAAACAAAACACAAAACGGAGGGCAAAAGACAAAACGTCTTTGCCCTCCGTCTTTGTTATCGGTTGTTTACAAACGAATCAGCCAGCAGCCACGCGCCGAGAAGCAAACAGGTGAAGTTACCTCCGGAAGCTCCGAACACATAGATGCCAAATAACAGCAGCACAAAGCCGGCAGCGCAATTCAGCGCGAAGGTCAGCAGCTCGCTGCGGAAAACGATGGCGATTACGCGTCCGCCGTCAAGCTGTCCCGACGGCAGAAGATTTATCAACGTAAGCGCAAGCGATACTCCCGCAAACTCCGGAAATCCGAGCAGCGCAGCGGCTAACGCGGCTATACCGCCGAATACAGGTCCCGCCAATGCTATCACTACTTCGGAGAACGTGCCTATTCCGCTGTCGTTATACGTTATCGCCGCTCCGGTCAGTCCCAGCGAGAAACCGCGCACTCTCGCGCCGAGAATTTTCATCGCCGCGAAATGCCCGAACTCGTGGATTAACGCAGCCGCGGCAAAAAGAGGAACCAAGCCGTCCGTATCAAGATAGATAAACAGCGCAAGCGCAACGGCAAAGGGCGCGCTGATAAAAAAGTCGAAGCGTTTCATTAGTAAACTCCCATATTTCAAAGCTGCGCCGAGCAAAGTGTTTCGTTATTCGGCAACCGCAATTTGCTGACCTTTGACCACGCTGTCGCCGCTTTTGACGTTCAGCTCGGTACAATGGTAGTATTCGGCGGTAAGGTCTCCGTGGTAGATAATAAGATATTTACCATAGAGTGAGCTGTCTCCGTCGGCAATAACGGTACCGTCGTTATAAGCGTAGACGCGGCCGTCCGGCGAAGCTTCCAGCTCATAGTCGAAGGTGAGTACGGCTTCGGCGTTAGCTCCGGACGCCGCGCTCCCCTCCCCCGCGCTTATAGCGGCGGCAACTCCGCCGTCTATTTTTTTCGCGTCGGCGCCTAAACGCTCAAAAGCCGCCGCGCCGTTCCCCGGGCTATACTCATAGCTGACAAAAAGGGCAGTTTCGGAGCGTCCGACCAACGCCGTCAGTATAGCCTCCGGCTTTGCTCCGCCGGTTATGACCTCGCCCATTGCGGAGAACGCAGCCTTATAGTTAACCGCGGTATCAGCGTTAGCGGTATTTAACTGCGTCCGGGCAAAATCGGCGAATTCGGGAAAGAGGTACTTCGCGAGAAGCGCTCCGCCGATAATAAGCGCGCAGGCTGTGAGCTTAGCGCCTCCGCGAATCCGCGTTTGAGTCCCGCGCCGGGACTGTGTACGATAATTCATCACTTGTATGTCTCCTTTGCAATTATTATCATTTGTGATATTGTATGTAAGGAAAAAATGTGGTATACTAACTAAGTGCCGGATAACGGGCAGCGGCTATCCGCCCAAGACGCGCTGACACGTTCTAACTTATTTTAACACGTCCCGCTTGCAAAATGACGCGAAAAGAGGATTCATACCGTGGATTACCGCACTACCGCCCCGAAACCCATCAAAGATTTTTTGCAATACCACGAGGATATACAGGAACACTCTATCAAGACAGTTGACGAATACTATCTTGATTTACGTCTGTTCTTCCGCTGGCTAAAGCAATACAGAGGAGACGCGGCGAAAGAGCTGGAAGTTAAGGAAGTAGACATATCCGACCTCGACATAGCTTACATCGCGAAAGTCACCAAGAGCGAGGTCTACGAATATCTATCGTATCTCCGCCGCGATAAGGTTCACAACGACGGAGCTAAAATCATCAAGAAAGGGCTGAACGAACGTTCGCGAAGCCGTAAACTCGCGACTCTTATGTCGTTTTTCAAGTACCTGACGGTCAAGACGGAGCTGCTCGACAAAAACCCGCTCCTCGGCATTGAAACACCGCGCCATAAAGAGCAGGTTCCGAAGTACCTCACGCTTGACCAAAGCGTTAACCTCCTGCGAAAGGTTGAGGGACGGCACAAAATCCGCGACTACGCAATCCTCACGGTCTTTCTCAACTGCGGTCTCCGGATTTCGGAGCTATGCGGCTTAGACTTAACCGATGTTGAAGCCGACCGCTTACGCGTCCGCGGAAAAGGCAGCAAGGAGCGTATGGTGCCAATCAACGACGCAGCCGCGGAAGCAATCAACCGCTATATCACGGAACGCTCGAACTACGGCGCCGAACAGCCCGCGCTCTTCGTTTCGCAGAAAAGCAACCGAATGTCCAAAGGAGCCGTACACCTATTAGTGAAAAAACATCTCGGAGACGCCGCGCTCAACGGCTACTCCGCGCATAAGCTGCGTCACACCTGCGCTACGCTTCTCGTCGGAAACGGCGTCAACATCAAGGCAATTCAGGAGCTGTTAGGTCACGAACATCTCGGAACAACCGAAATCTACCTGCATATAGCCGGAAGCGAACTCCGCGAAGCCGTAAACAGCAATCCTCTCAAACGCGAAACGCAGCGCAATAACGCATAGCGGCTTACTTAGTATAAGCGGGAAGCGTGTAATCTGTTTTTTATCATATCACCGGGAGAGCTATGGTTTTTTCCAGTCTTACGTTTTTGTTTATATTTTTACCGTGTACACTCGCGGTATACTACGTTTTGCCTCGCAAATGGCGGAACGTATGGCTTTTTGCCGCCAATCTCGTATTCTACGCTTGGGGAGAACCGATATACGTGCTGCTGATGCTTGCATCCATTACGTTCAACTACATCGCGGGAATACTGATTGCAAAGCAGCTCCCGGTTTCACGGAAAAACGCGCGGACGATTCTCATCGTCAACTGTGCGTTAAACCTCGGGCTGCTTGTATTTTTCAAATATACCGATTTGTTCCTCGGCTTATTCGGACTGCAGGGCTTCGGACTTACGCTCCCGATAGGTATCTCGTTCTATACTTTCCAGACAATGTCATATCCGATAGACCTCTACCGCGGAGAGACCTCCGCTCAAAAGAACTACGTCAAGTTCGGAACCTATGTCGCGCTGTTTCCGCAGCTTATAGCGGGTCCCATAGTACGCTACAAAGACGTAGCGTTACAGCTCTCGGAAAGGCGCGAAAGTTCCGCGGCTTTCGCCTCGGGAGTACGCCGCTTCACCGCGGGACTATGCAAAAAGGTGCTGCTCGCTAACAACATCGGTCAGCTCTGGGAGCTTTCGCGGAATAACCCGGATATATCGGCGCTCGGCGCTTGGCTCGGGATATTGGCGTTTTCCTTTCAGCTGTATTTTGATTTCAGCGGTTACTCCGATATGGCGATAGGTCTCGGACGTATGCTCGGCTTTGAATTCCTCGAAAACTTCAACTATCCCTACATCTCCAAAAGCATTACAGAGTTTTGGAGACGCTGGCACATCTCGCTAAGCTCGTGGTTCCGCGATTACGTATATATCCCGCTCGGCGGCAATCGCAAAGGTTTTGCGCGGCAGCTGCTGAACATCGCGATAGTTTGGAGCCTTACGGGGTTCTGGCACGGGGCAAGCTGGAACTTCCTCCTATGGGGCGTATACTACGCGTTTTGGCTGATAATCGAGAAAGCGTTCCTGCTGAAGCTCTTCGAAAAGCTCCCGGCTGCTGTAAGACACATCTACACGCTAATAATAGTCGTATTAGGCTGGGTACTTTTCGCGGTTGAGGATTTCGGCGCTTTGACTGCGTATCTCTCGGCATTATTCGGAGCTAACGGAGGTTTCAACGGAAACTCGCTCTATTATCTGCGGAATTACGCCGCAATGCTTATAATCTGCGCGGCTGCTTCAACGCCCGTTGTGAGACTTTTCGGAAAACGCTTAGAGCGCTTCGTTCCGCTGCTGACGCTCATCGCCTTATTGCTCTGCACCGCGTATCTGGTTAACTCAACCTATAACCCGTTTTTGTATTTCAGATTTTGAGGTATACCGCTTTGCTGAAACATTTTCGCATAGAGATTTTTACGTTCATACTGTTCCTGCTGCTCGGCTCGCTGCTGATTTTTATATTGCCTGACCGCGGATTCTCGGAACAGGAGAACCGGCTTTTGTCCTCCCTGCCGCAGCTTTCAATCGAATCGGTAAAAAGCGGGAAGTATATGCGGGAGTTCGAAAACTACGTAAGCGACCAATTCCCGCTTAGGGACAAGCTCGTAAGCCTCAAGGCGGTCAGCGAATTGTCACTCGGCAAGACCGAAAATAACGGCGTATTTTTCGGCACGGACGGAAGTCTTATCGATAGCTACTCAACTCCCGACAGCGCGCAGCTCGAGGACGCCGTACGAAGTTTATCGCGTTTAGCTGAAAACTGCGAGGAGCTTCGTGTTCCGCTCTATCTCGCGCTGATTCCCGGCGCGGGAACCGTACAAAGCGGCAGGCTCCCCGCAAACGCGCCTATCGGCGACCAGCGGGACTATATCGACTCCGTATATGGTCAGATTAACCCCTATATCCGTTCTGTTGATATTACGAAGGCTCTTTCGGAGCGTAAAGACGACTACATCTATTTCCGGACAGACCACCACTGGACAGCTCTCGGAGCCTACTACGGCTATGCGGAGACTCTCACAGCTATGGGTCTGACGCCGCTGGCTCTCAAACCCGGTCACGTTCTCAGCAATTCTTTTTTCGGAACCGCATATAGTAAATCCGGGGCTTCCTGGGTTCGCCCGGACACTCTCGAAGCAAGAGTAGAGCTGTACAGCGCGGCTTCGCTTGATTATAACTCCGGTGTTGCCACTCCCGTTTCTATCTATAATCCCGACCGGCTAAGCGAAAAGGACAAATACGCCTATTTCTTAGGCGGCAACTCTCCGCTGCGGATTATCTACACAGGCTTCGGAGGCGGCAAGCTGCTTATCATCAGGGACAGTTACAGCGATATAGAAACGCCGTATTTCCTGACGCACTTCTCCGAGATTCATCTGCTTGATTTGCGCTACTACAAAGGAAGCGTCAGGGACTACATCGCGGAAAGCGGGATAACGGAAGTACTCGTAAATTACAGCGCGGCGAATTTCAGCGCGGAGGGAAATCTATTCCTGCTCGGCAGATAACAATTGCATTTGACATCTGCGAACAACTGTGCTATAATAGATTGATTGACTTATGGAGGACGTTCCAAATGACAGAACAACGCGAACACCTGCAATCGGCGGAGGCTGTATTAAGCGGCTTATCCGCCGCGGAAACGGGACTGACAGATTCAGCCGTTGCCGAGCTCACCGATAAATACGGAGCCAACAAACTTCAGGAAGCTCCGAAGAAACCCTTACTCCTTAGAATCTGGGAGCAAATCCGCGACCCTATGGTGCTAATCCTTGCCGCAGCGGGTATAGTCTCCGGGTACTTCAAAGAATACGCGGATATGGCGATTATCCTCATCGTTATCGTACTTAACACCGTTCTGGGCATTTTTCAGGAGAGTAAAGCAGAAGCCGCAATCGAAGCTCTGCAAAAAATGTCCGCCGCAATGTCGAAAGTCCGCCGCAACGGTCAGGAGCTTATAATCCCCTCCGCGGAGCTTGTACCGGGCGACATCATACGGCTCGAAGCCGGAGACAGCGTCCCCGCCGATGTACGTCTGCTCGAAACCGCGGTACTCAAAATCGAGGAAGCCGCGCTCACGGGCGAAAGCGTTCCCTCGGATAAAAGCGCGGACGTTCTCAAAGCTCCGGAATCAGGCGACGTACCGCTCGGCGACAGGCACAATATGGCATATATGGGAACCTCCGTCGTTTACGGGCGCGCAACGGCAGTGGTCGTGCGGACCGGTATGGCGACCGAAATGGGCAAAATCGCCAACGCTCTCGCAAATACCGACGAGGAGCGCACGCCGCTGCAAAAAAAGCTCGACAACCTCAGCAAGGTTCTGTCGATTGCCGTTCTCGGTATCTGCGCGTTTATCTTTGCTTACAATGTGTTTATCACTAAGGACTCCGTTTTTGATTCGTTTCTGACTGCGATAAGTCTCGCTGTCGCCGCGATTCCCGAGGGCTTAGTCGTTGTAGTTACAGTTCTACTGTCTATCGGCGTAAAAAATATGTCGAAAAAGAACGCGATAATCAGGCGTTTGTCAGCTGTCGAAACCCTCGGCTGCACGCAGGTAATCTGCTCAGATAAGACGGGAACACTCACGCAGAACAAAATGACGGTAGTCGAAAACTACGGCATTACGGCGATGCTGCAGGGGATAATGTACAACTGCAACGACGCTAAACTCGCGGCTGCGGGCGATATAGGCGACCCGACGGAGATTGCGCTCAAAATCTTCGGCAAAAGCGACAAGACCGCGGAACTCGAACGTATCGGCGAAGCTCCGTTCGACTCCGTTCGTAAGATGATGTCTACATTCCACAAGGTTGAGAGCGGGGTTGTGCAATTCACCAAGGGCGCACCGGACGAAGTACTTGCGCGCTGCACCGCGCTGCTTCTCGAAAACGGCAAAACAGCGGAACTCACGGACGAACTAAAACGCGGCATAATGTCCGAAAACAAACGTATGGCGGACAAAGCTCTGCGCGTCTTAGCCGGCGCTATGGCGCAATACGGCGAACTTCCGTCCGATACTACTCCGGACGCAATCGAAAAAGGACTTTGCTTCGTAGGGCTTGCGGGAATGATTGACCCGATTCGCCCAGAGGTAAAACTCGCGGTATCAGAATGTAACGACGCGGGAATCCGTGCCGTAATGATTACGGGCGACCACCAAGACACAGCAGTCGCCATAGCCAACGAGCTCGGAATCTTAACGCCGGGAGCTTTGGCTCTCACCGGGAGCGAGCTTGCGGCAATTCCCGAGGACGAATACGACGTTACTAAATACAGCGTGTACGCCCGCGTACAGCCGGAACACAAAGTCCGCATAGTCAGCGCTTGGAAAAAGCGCGGCGCTATCGCCGCTATGACAGGCGACGGAGTAAACGACGCTCCCGCGATAAAAGCCTCGGACATCGGCATTGGAATGGGCATCACAGGCACTGACGTCACCAAAAACGTCGCCGATATGGTCTTAGCCGACGACAACTTCGCGACTATCGTCGGGGCTGTCAAAGAGGGACGCAGAATCTACGAAAATATCCGCAAAGCCGTTCAGTTCCTGCTGTCGTCAAACCTTGCGGAGGTAGTATCAATCTTTATCGCGACGGTGATGGGGTTCGCGCTGTTCAAGCCGATACATATTCTTTGGATTAACCTTGTAACCGACTGCTTCCCGGCAATCGCGCTCGGTTTCGAACACGAAGAAGCTGATTCGATGTCGAAGCCGCCGCGCAACCCCAAAGCCTCGATATTCAGCGACGGACTCGGTATCGACGTTATCTGGCAGGGCGTTGTAATCGCGGGTCTCGCGCTTGTATCATACTTTTTAGGGGCAAGCGAGGACGGACGGATACTTGACGAACACGCTGCAATTTCTATGACTATGGCGTTTCTGACGCTCTCAATGTGCGAAGTTTTCCACTCGCTCAATATGCGGAGCCGCATACACTCAATATTCACACTGACGCGGCAAAACGTGTGGCTCTGGGGAGCTATGGTTCTCTCTACGATATTAACTTTCGGCGTAATCTACATTCCCGGCTTAAACGACGCTTTCGAGCTTTTCCCGCTAAACGCAAAAGATTTCTTCGAAGCTCTGGGACTTGCGTTCGCGGTAATCCCGGTAACGGAACTCGTAAAGCTGGTCCGCAGAATATTCGAGCCGAAAGCAGGCAAGCTCGTGGTGTAAGACAAACGAAAGATTTCCGCTGTCCCGGTTGCCGGGCAGCAAAGTAAACAATTCGTACTGCTTTACAAGTATCGTGAGGACACTTGTTAAACAGCCGAAAAGAGCGGAGTTAAAAAATGCCCAAACCTTCCGTAGCTCTCGTAGGACGTCCGAACGTAGGCAAGTCGCAGCTTTTCAACAAGCTCGCGGGTAAACGCCTGTCTATCGTTGAGGACACTCCCGGAGTTACGCGCGACAGACTTTACACCGATATTGACTGGAACGGAAAAACATTTTCGCTGATTGACACCGGCGGCATAGAGCCTAAAACCAATGACGATATGCTGCTCTTTATGCGCGAACAGGCGCGGATTGCGGTAGCTACGGCAACCGTTATCGTTCTCGTAACCGACATACAGGCGGGAGTGACCGCAGCCGACAGCGATGTCGCTAACTTCTTACTGCGCAGTAAAAAGCCGATAGTGCTTGCCGTCAACAAATGCGATAAGACAGGCGCTCCGGACCCCGATTTATTCGACTTCTACGCGTTGGGAGTCGGAGAACCGATAGCGGTCTCCGCGCTCCACGGTCACGGCACCGGCGATATACTTGACAACTGCGTAGCGTACTTTAAAGACAGCGACTACACCGAGGAGGACGAACAACGCGTCAAAGTCGCAGTTATAGGACGTCCGAATGTCGGCAAATCCTCACTCGTCAACCGAGTTCTCGGCGAAACCCGCGTTATTGTCAGCGACGTCGCGGGTACAACGCGTGACGCCGTAGATTCCGCGCTGTCTAACTCTCACGGCGACTATCTTTTTATCGACACCGCCGGACTCCGCAAAAAATCCCGCGTGGACGAACGCGTAGAGCATTTCAGCAATCTCCGTACCGAAGCCGCGGTCGAACGCGCCGACGTTTGCCTGATAATGGTTGACGCCTCCGCGGGAATCACGGAACAAGACACGAAAGTCGCGGGCTTAGCTCACGAATCCGGTAAGGCGAGCATTATCATCGCTAACAAAGCAGACCTCGTAAAAGGTCTCGACGACGGAAACTACGGCTTAGCCTTTATGGATTACGCACCCATACTGCATATGTCCGCGCTGACAGGTTCGAGAGTCGAAAACCTCTACGAGCTTATAAACCTGGTCTACGGACAAAGCGTTATGCGGATTACCACAGGGCTTCTCAACAACGTACTCGCGGACGCTACACAGCGCGTTCAGCCTCCTACGGACAAGGGCAAGCGCCTGAAGCTCTACTATATGACGCAGGTCGGGATTCAGCCGCCCCATTTCGTCGTTTTCGTAAACGACAGGGAGCTGTGTCATTTTAGCTATATGCGCTACCTCGAGAACCAGATACGCGCAAACTTCGGATTGGACGGAACACCGATAAGGTTCACAATCCGCGAACGTAACGGCGAATAATTTTCCCGGCACAGTGCGGAAGTCCGCGAATGATAATATGATTATTGGAGAAATCTATGCAAAGCTTTGCTATGGCGGTAACGTGTATCGCGGCTTACTTACTCGGCGGTATCAACGGTGCGATAATCGTCTCAACCGTTTTTCTGCGTACCGATATACGAACAAAAGGCTCGGGAAACGCGGGACTTACTAATATGTATCGCTCTTTCGGACTGCGGGCGGCAATACTGACACTGTTAATCGACGTTCTCAAAGCAGCCGCGGGAATTTTCATCGGTTGGCTGTGGGTCGGCAGTGTTACGCACTACCCAATGCTCGGAAAGCTGCTTGCGGGCTTTTTCGTAATGCTCGGTCACGCGCTCCCTGTCTGGTACGACTTCAAGGGCGGCAAAGGCGCGTTAGCCTGCGGGGTTGTAGCGCTAATGGTAGACTGGCGGGTGGGCTTAATTTGTATCGCGTTCTTCATTGTGATTGTAATAATATCTAACTACGTTTCTGCCGGTTCGATACTTTCCGGCGGTATAGTGTTCCCGCTGTTTACGAGAGTTTTCGGAGCGAACAACATCGAGTTTCTGCTTGCGGCAGCTTGCGCGGTGTTAATAGTCGTTATGCACGTTCCGAATATCGTGAGAATCATACGAGGAACGGAGAACAAACTTCATCTGCAGCGAAAGCGCTGACAGCCGAATCAACAGAGGTACAATAAATGGACATAGCGGTCATAGGTTCCGGAGCTTGGGGAACCACTCTCGCGGGCTTACTCAAAGGTAACGGTCACAAAACCGAGCTTTTGTCCTCAAGGGCTGAATTTCTGGCGAAGTCGCTCCCGGTAAAGGCACGGATGATAGTATTCGCCTGTGCTTCCATAGCTTTCCGCGCAGCCGCCAAATTACTGCGCGGCGTTATTCAGGACGACGTTATTTTAGTCAACTGCTCAAAAGGTATCGAAATCAACACGGGCAACAGGCTATCGCGGGTTCTCGCGGAGGAACTGGGCGCGGAGAACCGCATTGCGGTACTCACGGGACCCTCGCACGCGGAAGAGGTCAGACAGGAGCTTCCGACTGGTCTACTTGCGGCTTCAACTGATATTGCCGCCGCCGAAAAAGTACAGTCCGTCTTTATGAACGAGAATTTCCGTGTGTACACTTCCACCGACATAGTCGGCGCGGAACTTTGCGGCGCACTCAAAAACGTTATAGCAATCGGGGTCGGAATCAGCGACGGCTTAGGCTACGGAGATAATACCGCCGCAATGCTTATGACAAGAGGGCTTGCGGAGATAACGCGGCTCGGCGAAAAGCTCGGAGGTTCCCGCGATACTTTCTCCGGACTTGCGGGAGTGGGCGACTTAATAGTAACCTGCACCTCAAAACATTCGCGCAACCGGCGCGCCGGAATAAACATTGGGCGCGGTCTTACGCCGCTTTCCGCGGTCAGCGAAGTCAGCGAATTCGTCGAGGGCTTCTACACCGCCGCCGCGGTTCACAAACTCGCGGAAATCCAAAACGTGGAAATGCCCATTTGCAGCGCGATTTACAGCATACTCTACGAAGGACGCAATCCGTCTGAAACTACACGCGAACTAATGACGAGAGAGCGCAAAAACGAAAACGAACCTGTTGGCAGTTAGCCAGTAGTCAGTGAACAGTAGTCAGTGAACAGTGGTCAGATACGGAGGCTTGAGCGTGGTTAAGGCTTATGTCTGACACTGACCACTAACCACTAACCACTACAACACGACCACTGACCACTGACCACTACAAACACAAACACAAAAACAAAAACAACTACGGAGGACACGATTATGGCGCAGACGGTTCGCTCAATGGGCTTGGGCGGCATACGGGGCTACGAAGTCACGGTCGAATGTTTCCTCGGCGGCGGGCTGCCAAACTTCGAGATTGTCGGGCTTCCGGACACCGCCGTAAAGGAATCACGCGAACGAATCCGCGCCGCCGTACGTTCCTGCGGCTTCCGTTTCCCCGTAGGTCACGTAACGGTAAATCTTGCACCGGCTGATACCAAGAAAAACGGGACAACCTATGACTTACCGGTAATGCTCGGGATTATGGCAGCGGGAGGAATGATTGCCCCGCTTCCGGCTGACAGCGCGTTTCTCGGCGAACTCTCGCTTTCGGGCGATGTACGTCCTATCAACGGCGCGATTTCGATGGCTCTCGCGGCGGAACGCTTAGGTATCGAAAAGCTCTACCTCCCTGCCGAAAACGCCGCCGAAGCCTCATTCTCGGAGGGCGTCAGTGTCTATCCCGTAGCTCACATCGTTCAGCTTCTCGACCATTTACAAGGTACGCAAAGCATTACGCCCGTTCCGCCGAGCAGCTTCGAGCTTTTAGCCGAGAACAGCGCACGCGATTTCAGCGAGGTCAAAGGTCAGGCGAATATCAAGCGCGCACTCGAAATAGCGGTCTCCGGAGGTCACAATATTTTGATGTCCGGACCTCCCGGCTCCGGAAAGAGTATGCTCGCAAGCAGACTGCCGTCAATTTTCCCGTCGATGAGCCGCGCGGAAGCGCTCGAAACCACCGAGATTCACAGTATCGCGGGAAACACTAACCCAAATCTGCCGATAATCGCCGAACGACCGTTCAGACGTCCTCACCATACAATCTCGCAGCCGGGACTAATAGGCGGCGGGAGCAACCCGAAACCCGGCGAAGTGTCACTCGCACATAACGGAGTGCTTTTTCTCGACGAACTGCCGGAATTCTCGCGGCTTGCGATTGAAACTCTGCGGCAACCTATGGAGGACGGCAGCGTGACAATCTCGCGGGTAAGCGGAAGCGTTACGTACCCCGCGCGTTTTATGCTTGTGGGAGCTATGAACCCCTGCCGCTGCGGTTGGTACGGAACGGACAAGTGTACCTGCTCCGACAGCTCTATTCAAACGTACCGCGCTAAGCTCTCGGGACCGCTTCTTGACAGAATCGACATTTTTGTCGGCGTACAAGCTCTTGAATTCGAAGAACTCCGGAGCGATAAACCCGCGGAAAGCTCCGCCGATATACGGCTCCGCGTGGAAGCAGCCAGAAACATTCAGCGAAACCGCCTGAAAGACAGCTCCGCCGAATGTAACGCTCAAATGGATTCCGCTCAGATTATCGAATTCTGCAAACTCGACAGCTCCGGAGAAGCGCTCCTGAAAACAGCCTTCGAACGTTTAAGTATGTCGGGACGCTCACACGATAAGATACTGCGAGTGGCGAGAACGATTGCAGACCTCGCGGAAAGCGCGGACGTCACAATAACGCACCTCGCGGAAGCCCTGCAATATCGTAACAGCTGATTATATAGCTGTTAAGTTTGACAATTCTTACGGCTGCGAGCTTAGACGACATTGGTTAGTACTGCCTTTACGAGCGTTCGCGCTCGTAAAGGCAGCCCAAAACGGCAAAAAAATAGCCGAACTGCTATCAACAACTATCAATTTACGAGGATAATACAATGCGTAAACTTACCGCTTTTCTATTGTTAGTCACTCTTATACTCGGAATCGCTCCCGCAGCCTTTGCGGACGAACTCCCGGCGGAGGAAACTTCGGGACCGCCTCCGCTGTACGTCGCTCTCGGCGACAGTATCGCGTCCTACTACGGATTGCAAAAAGGTGAAGGCTACGCGGAACTTCTCTGCGCTGCGCTGCAAGACGATTTCCCGGGTCTAACGCTGAAAAATTTGGCGCGTCCGGGCGATACCACAGCCGATTTGCTTAAACTCATTGAAAGCAGCAAAGCGGTAATATCCGGCGCGAAGATTATCACCGTAAGCATAGGCGCGAACGATTTTCTTATGGACGCGCTGGCTCCGTTCAGCCGCGCCATCTCCCTCGAGGTAAGTTACAAGGCAGCCGCGCCTGAAATCGCCAAGGTTCTCGCAAGCACCACCTACAACAATAAATTTCAAGATAACCTTACAACGATGCACGCGAATCTGATTGAAATCTACACCAATCTCCGCGCTATAGCTCCCGACGCCAAAATCTATATCACTAACTTCTACAATCCGCTTCCGATAACCGACAAGCAGCTCTTTTTCCCGGTTGAAGAGTACATTATGGTCGCTAACAACGCGCTTGTCAGCGCAGGAGGTTTCATTCCGGTGGACACTTTCAACGCGTTCTTCATCGCGGGCGGCAAGAACCTGAGCAAGTTCGATTTTGAAAACGGCTTAGTTGACCCTCACCCCACGAAATTCGGGCAAAGAATCCTCGCTGCGGTTCACGCGGAGAAAATCGCGGGAACGCCGCGCGATATCCCGGAACCCGCCGTTCAGCCGCTTACACGCGCCGAAGCGATAGCCGAGATATGCGACAAGCTTCTCGCGGATGCGGACGCGGGACTTATAAAGTTCCCGCCCATAACCGTTGATATGACAACTTACGCGCCTTTCTCAGACGTTCCGGACTATCACCCGCAAGCGATACAGATAAAGCTTGCCGCCGCGATAGGCTTAGTGGTCGGAGTAGGCGGAGGTAAATTCCTCCCGGACGCGGTCGCAAGCCCGGAAAGTCTCGAACAAATGCAAAAAAACGTTGAGCGCATATTTGGTGCGCCGAAACAATAAAAAACGACAAGCGGACGGAGTTTGCGGCTCCGTCCGCTTGTTTTAGCCGTTCTATCTGCCGAAATACTCGCCTTTGACCAGCCGCGCTCCGGCATCCTCGATAACTTTAAGCACTGTTTCGCGGTTGAAGCGGGTAATCCCGATACGTTCCTGCGGGACTGCACCGACGTGACGCGCCCAGTTCTCGAGTTCTACGAGACAGCTTGCGGTACCGTTACCGCTCCCTCCGGCTGCCGCGACAAGGTTGAACTGTTTGCCCGCCGCCCAGCTTCCGCCTTGCCGGAACGCTTCGCAGCGGCGGTAGCGGTCGATGAAGTACTTCATACGTTCGGACGACTGACCGAAGTACACGGGAGTAATGATGAACACGCCCTTGCTGTCCTTGATAGTCAGCTGAATTTTTTCGAGAATTTTGTCCTCGATGACGCACTTGGCGGTATTACGGCAGGTTCCCCAGCCATTACCGCAGACGCGGCAAGGTTCAAGGATTTGCGCGGGGTCACTGATGTCGATGAGTTCGGCGCTCCCTCCCGCGCTTGTGATACCGTCGATTGCGGCTTGACCGGCGGCGGCTGTCAAGCCGTCCTTGTTGGGGCTTGAAGTGATTACGTGATACATACCGTTGAACATAGTGATTCTCCTTATCTATTGGTTATTTTTTGAACTTGTTACCGATTTCGAAAGCTTTGCCGGCGGATTCACCGGGCAGCCGGTAGTCCCGGCTCGCAGCGTCAAAGGTTATCAGGTCGAAGCCTTTCCACATTTCATTTGCGGCTTCGTCAATCTTTGCGTCTTTGATAAGCCCGATAAACAGGGTGTGTACGCCGAGGTCTAGAGTATGCGTGACTTCGCACTCTAAGTTATAGGGGAACTCCTCGATGTAAGGAGCATCTACGAACTCCGCGCGAACCGCCGTCAAGCCCGTTGCCGCGAATTTGTCAGTGTCGCGTCCGGAAACGAGACCGAAGTAGTCGGCTTCCGCGGCGTACTTAGCGGGAGCGAGGTTAACGGTGAACGCTTTGCGCTTCATCAGCGCGTCATAAGTGTACCTCGGCGGTTGGACGGCAATCGAAACCGCCGCCGGACCGGAGCTTGCGATACCGCCCCACGCGAGAGTAGCCGCGTTAGCGCGTCCGTTATCGTCGTAAGTGCAAACGACCAGAACGGGGTTAGGAAAGATAAGGCTGGGTGTGCCGATACTTTTCTTCATAGCTGAAACCTCCTCGAAAGTTGTTCTGCTTAAATTATACCATATAGATATCTATTGTCAAGAGAAAGTTGCCGAAAGCAGCTGCCCGCTTCGGTATGTTTTTCAAAACTACTTGACAGAAAGCGCGTTTTAGGTTAAAATATATGCGTATGGAACAATTACAGTTATCACCTGTCGAGAAAACCGGCGAAGCCTTTATGAACGCGCTCAAAGCGGGTTCTCTGCTTGCCATACGCAGTAAGAACGATTTTTTATACTGTGTACTTCGCAATAAGCTGTTTCACCTCTTTACTCATACCCCGGGAAGTCCCGGCGGCGGACAAAAACAGTTCCCCGAGGACGAAAAGTACACAGCTGTTATCCGCAACCTCTCAAAGCTCTGCGATTTGGCGATTGCGGTCAACTTCGACGAAAAAGCAATGAACCTCTACAACGTAATGGCAAGCGCGGAGGAAGCTATCCTCGAAACTTTCCCCGGCGATGACCGCGACGCCGACGAAACGGTAGACTTTATGAGCTACACCGAAGAGGACTTCACAGAAGAAGCGGACAAAGAACAGCTATGAGTAAAAAGCAAAAGCTGCTGAAACGCTTGCAAAGCAGTCCGTCCGACTTCACTTTCGACGAAGCGTGTACGCTGCTGACGGCGCTGGGCTTTTCGTTGTCGCAGGGCAAGGGTTCACGTGTGAAGTTTGTTTTAGGAACGACAATTGTGGCTATCCATAAGCCTCATCCGCAAAAAGAACTGAAAGGCTACCAAATAACTGAAATCATCAATAAACTAAGGGAGGCGAGATTAGTTTGAAATTGACAGATTACAAGGGTTATCGCGGGAGTGCCGAATATTCTGTTCCTGACAAAATCTTTTGGGGAAAGCTGCTTGGTATACGCGATTCCGTTTCCTACGAAGGCTCAAACCGCGCTGAACTTCAAGCAGACTTTGAATACGCCGTAGATGACTACATCGAGTTCTGCGCCGAAATCGGTAAGACGCCCGAGCGCGAAGTCAAAACCGTTGAAACTACAAATAACAACATACAGTTAGGAGCAAGAAGCTATGCAAAGATTTAACACAAGCAACACAGTCGCTTTGGACAATGCCGTGCAAAAGTATCTTACCGAATTTCCGGGCGATATGATTTGTCCGCTGCAAATTTGGTACGAAACTCTTGGCGGTTACGGAGCGCCTACGCCCGAGGACGACGCGGCACTCGCGGACTCGCTGAACCGAATTTCAGACTGGAAATTCAACGGTAAAGGTCACTACGAAAAATACGGCGACCAACCTACGTGGATTAAACCCGCGGGTCAGCGTCAGCCGGATTACGCTACAGCCGAGCATATTGCCGTTCAGCATCTCTTTAAGGTAAACTCAATCTACAAAGCGCCCGACGGCAAACGCTACAAAGTAGTGCTGTCAGAAGTGTACAACCTGCGATGTTTTGAAGTAGACGACAAAGGCAACCTCACGGGACCGATGGTAAAAATCAAGCCCACGGGCGATTTGGCAAAATCCTTAGTCGCTGCGTAATGTCAGTGAACAGTTAATAGTGAACAGTGAACAGTTACGGGAGTTAGACGGGGAACGTTAGCTCTGGCTTATGAGTTCAAAGTTTTTATCGTTGCAATATTTAATTGCGGCGACAATCAACGTTAATAGTTAGGACTGGTCGTGAGCGCCATAAGGGCGCGAAACGAACAGCCCAAAACGGAGGGAAAGATGGCTGAAAAAGTTACACATAGCATTTGCGTTGGCGGACCTATCGCAATACACAGCGAGAACGGAGTAATCCGCAGGGTTCGTCCGATTATCTTTGACAAAGACGACCCGCAGCCGTGGGTTATCGAAGCACGCGGCAACAAATATTCGCCGTATCGCAAGACTACTACGGCGTTTATCGCGCTCACGGAGAAAAACCGCGCTTACTCCTATGACCGTATACGTTACCCAATGATTCGCGAGGATTTCGTGGAAACGGCTGACGGACAAAACCGCAATACCGACAATCGCGGCAAATCGGGCTATCGCAAAGCCACTTGGGACGAAGCCTTAGACCTTGTAGCCCGCGAGACTAAGCGTATTCAGTCGCACTACGGCAAAGAAGCCGTTACCGCGATTACCAGTTCTCACCATTCGTGGGGACTTCTCGGGTACAAGCTGTCGGCGTTTGCGCGTTTCTTCCGTATGCTCGGTTATACTCAGCTGCAGGATAACCCGGACAGCTGGGAGGGCTTTACTTGGGGCGCTCCGCATACCTACGGCTATTACTGGCGTTTGGGCGGAACGGAAGCGTTTGACCTTTTAGAAGACGCGCTCCAGAACGTCGAAACGATGATTATGTGGTCTCACGACCCGGACACAACCCGCGGAGGTTACGCCGCGAACGAAAGCACGATGTGGCGGCATTGGCTCGACGACCTCGGAGTGCAGTTTATCTATATCGACCCGTTCAACAACTTCTCCAGCGTTAAGCAAGCCGACAAGTGGCTCGCTCCGCGCCCCGGTACCGACGCGGCTCTCGGAGAAGCCATAGCCTATGTATGGATGACCGAAGGCAGCTACGACAAGGAATACATCGCAAAGCACGGACACCGCTTCGACGAATGGCAGGACTATATCCTCGGCAATGGTGCGGACAGGCTCCCGAAATCGCCAAAATGGGCGGAGCGCGAGACCGGAATTCCCGCCGCCGACATCAAAGCTCTTGCGCGGCGTTGGGCGCAGACTAAGACAATGGGCGGGAGCGGACTGCGCGGAGGTTTCGGAGGAGTTTGCCGTACCGCTAATGGTACGGAATTCGCGCGCGTAATGGTTTCACTGTTCGCTATGCAGGGAATGGGTAAACCGGGGCAAAACATCTGGGTTGGTACTACCGGCGCTCCTATGGATTACAACTTCTGGTTCGGCGGATATTCTGACCCGCTGTCGCAGATTGCGAATCAGCCGATTGCGGATAAGACCGCTGTCAACTGCGTTACTCAAAAGCTTTACCGTCCGAATTTGCCGGACGCTATACTCGACGGACACTACGAGTGGTACGGCGAAGGCTTCTGCGGCGGCGGTATCGACCTCGAGTTCACCGAACACGTATACCCCGAACCCGGCTGCAGCGAGGTTCATATGTTCTATCGCTACGGCGGAACGTTTATGGGTTCTATGCTTGATACCAATAAATGGGTTCGTATGTACCGTTCGCCTAAGCTTGAGTTTATTGTCAATCAGGACATTCACTTCCACGGTGAGTCGCGTTTTGCGGACGTAATTCTGCCGGCGTGTACTAACCTCGAACGTTATGACATCGGCGAACTGTGTAACTCCGGCAACGGCGGTTATCAGTCTCATTCGCAGACGGGCAACAACTGGCAGATAGTAGTTTTCCAGGATAAAGCGATTGAACCCTTGTGGGACAGCCGCAGCGACTACTGGATTTTCGCGGAACTCGCAAAACGCCTAGGCTTCGGAGATGACTACTCCGAGGGACGCGACGAACTCGCGTGGTGTAAGCGTTTCTGGGAAAAATCCGACCTGCGCGACAAGATTTCGTGGGAGGATTTCACGAAAAAAGGCTACTACGTGGCGGGAATCCCCGGGACGGAGCGCGAACGTCACTACGGCTTCCGTTGGTTTGCCGAGGGCTATCCCTGCGATACTCCGAATCATAAGCCGTTCCAAGAGGAAGGCAAACTCGGCACCTTTACCGGAAAATTTGAGTTTGTTTCGGAATCTATGCTGTACTACGCACCGGACGACGAAGTCCGCACGCCGATTGCGACATATAAGCCAAGCTGGGAAGGTCATCACTCGATAAAAGCTAAGAAGTTCCCGTTCCACCTGATAACTCCGCATCCGCGCTTTGACTATCATACCCAGCATAATAGCTCAACGCCGTGGATATGGGAAATACCGGAAAACCGCAAGTACATCGGCGGCAATCCGTATCTGATAGCGCGTATTCACCCGGAGAAAGCAGCGGAAAAAGGTATCAAAGACGGCGACATAGTCGAGCTGTTCAACGAGCGCGGGAGCGTACTGTGCGTAGCGCGTGTAACGTACCGCGTTGAGGTGAATACTATACACGCCTACGGTTCGAGCGGTATCTATAACCCAACGGTTCCGGGCGAAATCTCAACGCACGAGAATCCGGACATCGGCGGTTGCGTGAATATTCTAAGCCCCGGACGTCTAATCGGCGACAAAGTTCCCGGTATGGCTCCGAACTCGACGCTGCTCGATATCTGCAAATGGGAGGGAGCAATCCCGCAAGGTCAATACTTCGAATCTAAGCTTGACGCGGTAGCCAAAGAGGGCGACGCGGACGCTGAAACCTGCTTCGAGATAATCGAGGGACACGGCTTCGAAGCGATACAAGCCAAAGTACGCGCTAAGAACGCATAGAAAGTTGAGGGAAAAAATATGAGACTTGGCATTGCTATTGACAGCCGTATGTGTATGGCTTGTTACTGCTGTTTTACCGCGTGCAAAGATGAACACGCAGGGTTTGATACTGCGTTATCCAAAGCGCAGCCGCAAATGGGGCAATTCTGGATTGACATACGCGAAACCGAGCGGAGCGACAGCTCCCGCCGCATAAAGGTTTCGACTGTCCCCACACCTTGCAGCCATTGTCAGGACCCCGCCTGCGCAAAAGCCGCTAAGGACGGAGCGGTCTACAAACGTCCCGACGGTATAGTCATTATCGACCCGGAAAAGTCCAAAGGTCAAAAGGCTATTGTTGACGCTTGTCCTATAAACGCGATTTACTGGAACGAGGAGTATCAGATTCCGCAGAAATGCACTATGTGCGCGGAACTTCTCGACGACCCGAACTATCTCGCTTACCTCGGCGACCCTAAGCTCAAAAAGCCGCGCTGCGTCGAAGCCTGCCCGAATAACGCTATGTTCTTCGGAGACCTCGACGACCCGAACAGCGACATCTCAAAGGCTATCGCCGCGAATAAGGTTACGCAGCTCCGCGAACTTGAGGGCAAAGAGACGAACGTAGTTCACCTCAATGTCCCGACGCGTTACCTCGCGGGTACGGTCTACCTGCCGGAGGAACTCGAGGAAGTCGCTATCGGAGCTTCCGTCACTCTCAAAGGCAAAAACGGTACGTACACGACGACGACAAATTACTTCGGAGACTGGGAAGTCGAAGATTTACCAATCGGCGAAACGTTTGACATTACCATAACCCACGCTGACTACAAGCCGATAACTCTTTCCGCCGCAACGGACAGCGACCACTACGTTGGAATGGCGTACCTGAGCAAATAACCTCACTCGCAAATTACAGTACAACGCGGTAAGGCGTAACAACTAACAAGGAACGGTCGTTATTGACCGTTCCTTTCTCTTTTCAGCGGCGTATGCAAGCAGCACAAATTATCAAGAGATTTACGTCGATTTGTGGTAAACTAAATTCAGCAAGGAGGGGTACTGCGATGAACTACCAAGCGGTCGTTCTGAACGCCTTAGAACGAATAGAAGCAGAGTTATTAGACGGAATATGCACGGAAGTGCTGGCGCGTGAAGCGTTCTTTTCGCAATATCATTTTCAGCGAATATTCCGCAAAATCACCGGAATGTCTGTAATGGAATACGTAAAAAAACGTAAGCTCTCGCTTGCGGCGGAGGAAATAGCTTACGGCACCCAGAATATCTTATACATAGCGTTCAAATACGGCTACCAATCAAACGAAGCCTTTACCCGCGCTTTCAAGGCTTTCCACCACGTTACGCCGAGCGAAACCAGACAATACAGAATACGTAAAAGTCTGGAAAAGTTCCAAATAATCGCCGATAACAAACGCGCTGATTTTTTATTGTAGTGTCTGCGCAGCCATTCCTTTCGGCACAGAACGGCGCTTTATGACACCGGTATTGACAAAAGATATGCTTTGATGTATACTGTTATAGGTGTCTGTTTACAGACAAACCGTTCTATAACGAAAGGAACATCAAATAATGAAATCAACCACTACTTATCGGGGCGAAACAATTACCGGTCTGCGAAAATGTGCGCCGTATATTCTTCAATATATGACAGACAGACAGACAGACAGACAGACAGACAGACAGACAGACAGACAGACAGACAGACAGACAGACAGACAGACAGACAATATAAATAATATGTCTTGTCTTAACGTTGGCTCGGGCGTGGGATTCGCTTGGGAGAAATATTTGAGAGCTAATCTCGGGGACTCAATCGTCCTTGACTGCGTTGACCAATATTCACCGGAGGAAGTTCCCGATTCCGTCGGTCAAGTCTATAAACAAAACATCAACGAGTTTTCTGATATTCCCGATTACATCAGCAACTTCTACATACAAAACATTGAGGAACCTTTCGACTTAGATAAACGCTACGATATTGTCATTTCCAACGAAGTTATGGAGCATCTCGACAAAACAGACGAATACCTTAAAAACTGCAGAAAGCACTTGAAACCAAAGGGCGTACTCTACCTTTCGGTTCCAAGTATTGGTTCTGTTTTCGGTCGCTTTGAGTTGCTATTCGGATTCCAGCCGCACATTTTGGAGATTTCCAATGAAAAATCTCGTTTCGGCACCGGGATATTCGGAAAGTGGGGCACTCCTTATACTACGTCAATACACCACATTCGCGGATATACATACCGCGCGCTGAGAGAAATGCTGGAATACCACGGATTCGTCATAAAGAAATCGCTCGGAACGTCCGAAGGCGTAAACACCAAAATATTCACTCATATCCCCTCACTGGCTCCGGACATACTATTCATCTGCGAAAAAGCTTAACGTCTGACAGCTATTCCCGCGCCTGACAATTCGGCTTTTACCTCATCTATCGTAAGTTCGCCGTAGTGGAACAGCGAAGCCGCGAGAGCCGCGCTGCACTCAGTCTCTAAGAACACATCGGAGAAGTGCCGCAACTCCCCTGCCCCGCCGCTTGCAATTACCGGGATTGATACGGCTTCGCAAACCGCGTTCAACATAGGGACGTCGAAACCTGCTTTCGTACCGTCCCTATCCATAGATGTGAGCAGGATTTCTCCCGCGCCGAGCTGTTCGGCTTTGCGAACCCAAGTTACGAGGTCAATTCCCGTGGGTTTGCGTCCGCCCGCTGTATAGACTTCCCAAAGCCCAACCCCATTCTCCGCGGAATCCGCAATAGGAACGGGGGTTCTTTTTGCGTCCACCGCGAGTACCACGCATTGCGAACCGAATTGTTCAGCGGCTCTCGTTATCAGCGTCGGGTCGCCCACAGCCGCGCTGTTCACGGCAACTTTATCAGCCCCGGAACGTAGGAGCAAGCGGAAATCGTCAACTGTGCGGATTCCGCCTCCGACGCAGAGCGGTACGAACACCTCTTTGGCGCAGCGTTCTACCATTTCAGCAACCGTAGCGCGTCCGTCGCTTGTAGCCGTAATATCGAGGAAAACTATCTCGTCCGCGCCCTGCTTAGAATAGAGCGCGGCAAGCTCGACGGGGTCTCCGGCGTCACGGAGATTGACAAAATTCACGCCTTTGACTACGCGCCCGTTATTCACGTCAAGGCAAGGTATAATTCGTTTAGCTAACAAGAGCGATAGCCTCCTTCAGGTCGATTTTACCATAGTAGTACGCGCTGCCGATGATTGCTCCGTCAACTCCGATAGCCGCGAGAGCTTCAACGTCCGCAATCCCGCCGATTCCGCCGCTTGCAGTCAGGTGCGCTCCTCCGAGTTTAGCGCGAAGCGTCCGAAGCGTTTCAAGCGGAGGTCCCTCAAGCGTCCCGTCGGTTGAAGTATCGGTATAGATAAACCGCGCCGCGCCGAGGTTTACCATAGAACGTATAAAATCAAGCGTAGCAATCCCCGAGGACTTCTCCCAACCGTCAGTACGTACAAATCCGCCGCGGCTGTCAACTCCGACAGCTACGCGCTCCGCTCCGTAAGCGGCTATAGCTTCGCGCACAAACTCCGGGTTTGAGACAGCCGCGGAACCGATGACAAAGCGCGCAACGCCGAGTTCTCCGGCGGCTTCGAGGTCGTTCATAGTCCGCAAACCGCCGCCCAGCTGAACTTTCAGTCCGACAGCGCATAGTTCGCGGACTATCGCGCTGTTTCTGCGGATTCCGTCCCGCGCTCCGTCCAAATCAACGCAGTGAAGCCAAGACGCTCCGCAGCGTATGTAGTCACGCGCAACATCAAGCGGGTTCTCGGCAACCTTAGCGGTCGTTCCGAAATCGCCCTTTTTGAGCCGCACTACCTGACCGTCTTTGAGGTCTATCGAGGGGTAGATAGTCATAAACGTTTCTCCGTTTGCCGAATCATTACGGGCGGTTTATAAAACCGCCCTTTACGTCCTTATTCGTACTTCTTTGCAACAACTTTAAGGTTATCGATAATCGTTATCTTTTGCGGACAGACAGCTTCGCAGGCTCCGCACTCTACACATTCAGAGGCTTTTGCGCTCCCGAAGAAAGTTGTCGCAAAGCCGTAGCCCTGCTTCGCGGCTTCGGGATTTGCGTAGACGAGTTCGCGGTTCAGCGCGTCGAACAGTTCCGGAATGTTTATCTGCTGCGGACAGCCCGGCACGCAGTATTTGCAAGAGGTACAAGGAACGCTCGGAATGGACTTCAGCGTTTCCTGCGCTTTCTCGATGACTTTCTTCTCGCTCTCGTCAAGCGGTTTGAAGTCTTTCATATAGGAGATATTGTCCTGCATTTGAGCAATATCGCTCATTCCCGAGAGTACGGTAATAACGCCCGGGAGACTCGCGGCAAAGCGGATAGCCCACGAAGCTATAGACGCTTTCGGGTCTGCCGCTGTAAACACGTCCTTAACCGCGGGTGCGGGATTCGCAAGCATACCGCCCTTTATCGGTTCCATAATGACTATCGGTTTCTTGTGCTTCAGCCACGCCGTTTCGTAGCAAGCGCGGGACTGGACTGCTCCCGACTCCCAATCAGCCCAATTGATTTGGAGCTGTACGAACTCTGTCTCCGGGTGCTTAGTAAGTACCTCGTCGAGAAGCTTCGCGTTATCGTGGAACGAGAATCCCGCGTGCTTAATCAGCCCGGCTTCTTTCTGTTTCCACACAAAGTCCCAAATGTTGTATTCGTCGAACTTAGCCGTACGCGCAGCTCCGATATTGTGCAGCAGGTAAAAATCGAAGTAGCCCGCGCCCGTACGTTCCAGCGAAGTGAAAAACATCTGCTGCGCTTCTTTTTCGTTGTTCGCTCCCGCCCACGCGGGAAGCTTAGTCGCGAGAGTAAACTTCTCACGCGGATAGCGGCTGACGACTGCGGTTTTAGCGGCTTTCTCGCTCTCGCCGTTGATATAGCCGTACGCGGTATCGAAATAGTTGAAGCCAGCCTTCATAAACATATCGACCATCGTCTTCGTCTGCTCGATATCAACCTCTGAGCCCTGCATCGGCAGGCGCATCAGCCCGAATCCCAGCTTTGGTATGTCCTTACCTAAAAAGTCCATAGTTGCCTCCTTGTACGCGGCTGTTGTATCCCGCGCAAATCAATA
>JAISLB010000066.1 GCA_031260685.1 Oscillospiraceae bacterium
GAGCAGTGGTCAGTGGTCAGTGACGAGAGTTAAGACGTAGGCAGCGTAACTCACGTCCAAACCAACGTATCTGATATTTAATATTTAATATTTGATATTTGAGAACTGCTAACTGATATCTGTAATCTGCTGCGGTATTCCCAGGTATAGTATGTTTTGCAGGATTGGTGTAAATTCGCTTTCCGGTAAGAGTTCGAAATCAGCCGCGGCTATACCGGCGCTATGTTCGAGCGAACGTTTCAGGGCGGTTTTATCCTCCGGATAGGCTATCAGCGGGTTATAAGTCCCGCGCCTGCGGTCCTCGTCTAAATCGTCGGCAGCGTCGCAGATGTAGATTACGCGCCCGATGTGATAAAGCAGATTCGCGAGAATCCGCCGGTTTTCCTCCGATTCGGCATAATCGGCGGCGGCGGAGAGCAGCCCGGCGAAAGTATCAGCCGCGCGGTCGAGCTGACTTCCACCGCTGTTACTATTTTGCTCCAGTATTGTTAATTCGTCAAGAGCTTTTTTGGCTGAAAGCGTAAACTTTTCGTGAATTTTTGGCAGACGCTTAGTTTTACTGCGTAAAATCGCCAGCGCGGGGAAATCGGCAAAGAGCCTTTTCGGGAGCGAATCGTCCCGCAAACCGTCCCGCAGCTTCTCAATCGCGAGAATAAGCGTCAAATCGGCTGCGGTATCGCTGGCGGCTCCCGCAAAACAGTGAGCCTTTTTGCGCCCGTTCGCGGGACAGCGCAGCCTCTCCGCATTAGGCGCGGAATTGGGGATTACCGAAGCGTACAGCATTGTCAGAAACGTCAAATCGTAGTTTACGCAGAAACGTCCCGCAAATCCGTAGCGTTCCTTAAGCCTATGGCAAAGCCCGCAGTACGCTGCCTGATAAAGCTCCCAGTGCTTAACCTTGAGCTCGGCTTTGAGCGGCTTGATGTAACCGTACATTTCGACAATTTATAGTGAATAGTGAATAGTGAATAATAAAAATGAAACTTGCCAAAGTGCAGAAACCTTAAGATAGCCTATTATTCACTATTCATTATTACTTATTCACTATCTAAACTCCAATAGTTTTTGTTTTAGTTCGCCCTCTATCCGGGTTAGTTCGCCCTCCGCGCTTCTGCGTTTTTCGGCTCCCTCGACTTGGATTTGGCGCACTTCGTCTAAGGTTTGTATCAGCTTCTCGTTAGTATGCTGTAAGGTTTCGAGGTCCACAATCCCGCGCTCATTCTCTCTCGCAACGTCGATAGAACCTTGGTGAAGCATTTCGGCGTTCTTTTTGAGCAGCTCATTCGTAAAGTCCGTAACCCCGCGCTGGGCTTGAAGCGCGGCTTCCGTATTCCCCAGCGAAAGCGCGAGAACCATCTGCGACTTCCACAAGGGAATAGTTTGCGTAAGGCTCGACTGAATCTTCTCAATCATCGTGGCGTCGTTATTCTGGATAATGCGGATTTGCGGAGCCATTTGCAGCGAAATGGTTCGCGTAAGCTCTAAGTCGTAGAGTTTTTTGTCGAAACGTGTCAGTTGGTCCGCATAGTCCTTAGCGGCTTGAGCGTCTTCTGCGAGGTTACTCGCTTTCGCTTTCTCCTGTAAAGCCGGAAGTTCGCCAGCGCGCGCGGTTTCGAGCGCCTCTTTGCCGGCCGCGATATAGAGCGTAAGCTCCTTGAAGTGTTTGAGGTTTAGGTCGTACATAGAATCAAGCGTAGCGGTGTCTTTGAGCAAAAGCCGCTGATGGTCTTCGAGCTTTTCGCAGATTTTGACAACGTTCGTCTCGGCTTTGTCGTAACGGATTTTCAAATCCTGAATCTTAGACTTTGCGGACTTAAACAGGGACTTTTTGCCTGCGCCGTTAATGTCGAGACCTTTGAGTTCGCCGACTAAGGTCGCGAGAGAATCGCCTATCGCGCCCATATCCTTAGTACGAACATTAGCGAGAGCCGAGGCGGAGAAATCCGAAATTTTCTCCTGGGGCGCTGAACCATACTGCAAAACGGTGGTGGTATCCTTGAAGTTAAGCGCGGACTTGATTTTGTCAATCTCCGAGCGGTCAGCGGGCGAAAGCTCCGTCTGAGCCGCAACGGTAGTCAGTTCGGTAATGTCGTTCATTTTGTTCTCCTTAATGTTTCAGATAACAGTTAGCAGATAGCAGTTTTCAGGCATATAAAGCGTTTAGTTTTTTTGCAAACTCCTCTATATCGTCCGGATGTAAGTCCCCGATTTTGTGCAGCATATCTGTAGATACAGCGTCAATAATTTTGCTTGTCCGAATTGTCGTAGGTTTTACAAGACCTGCGTATTTCCAATAAACAAGTCTATGCTCAAAAATATCGCGGCAAGGAGTACCTGTCATTTTGACTATACGAAGCAAATTTTTGCTGTCCGGCAATACTAACGCGGGACGATTTTTTTGTTCGCCGCTTTCTTCAAATTTCATTCGAACAAGCCATATCTCCCACGGATTATATAACATCGTCATACTCCGGCCAATATAAGTCGTCGTCATCTTCTACCGGAAGCAGAATATAACCGTCAGCAGTACGATTTTTACTTATCAAATGTTCAGGGATAGCAAAGCCCTCCGGCAAAAAATCAGTTTTCGGAGAATTTTGAGGTTGTATACAAAAACCGAGGGTTGCCGTTTGTTCTGTTTCCATAAGCAATTTCCTTTCCGTTGTCAAATGCCGATTACCGCCTAAACGCTGTGTAGGTACTTATCTTGTTCAGCCGTCAGTACGTCTACCGCGAGACCTAAGGTGCGGAGTTTTGCCGCTGCCGTACGTTTGTCTATTTCCTCCGGAACGGGTATCAGCGAC
>JAISLB010000105.1 GCA_031260685.1 Oscillospiraceae bacterium
TTAGTCGGCTTAGCCGGCGCGCTCATAGCCCAGCACCAGACTTTCGCGGATATTACGATGGGAATGGGTTCGATAGTTATCGGTCTCGCGTCGCTTATAATCGGCGAAGTGCTGTTCGGCACGAAATCGTTCAAGAATACGCTGATTTCGGTAATCTTCGGCGCTGTGACCTATCGCGTGATAATCGCGGTTGTAATAAAGCTCGGACTTGCCGCAAACGACCTGAAACTATTCGTCAGCGCAACGGTGACAATCGCGCTGACGCTCCCAATGGCGCAGGCTAACGTTCGGACGCTGCTGAAATCCGCCAAGAAACCACAGTAGTGGTTAGTGGCTTGTAGTGGTCAGTGGTCAGTGATCAGTGGTCAGAACGGGGGTTAGTGCGCATCTGACCACTGACCACTGACCACTGACCACTGACCACTGACCACTGCAAGCTGCAAGCTGCAAGCTGCCAAAGAGGTTGTAAAAATGCTGCGAGTTACCAATATCTACAAAACTTTCAACGCCGGAACGGTCAACGAAAAGACCGCGCTGGGCGGAGTTTCGCTTCACCTCAAAGAGGGCGAGTTCGTATCGGTCATCGGCGGCAACGGAGCCGGTAAATCCACGCTCCTGTCGGCTGTGGCGGGAGTTTACGGAGTAGACAGCGGGACTATCTCTATCGGCGGTAAAGACGTTACGCGCTTACCCGAGTTCAAACGCGCAACCTTTATCGGACGGGTTTTTCAGGACCCGATGATGGGTACCGCGGCAAATATGGGCATTGAGGAAAACCTCGCAATCGCAAAAAGGCGCGGAAGCCGCCGCGGTCTAAGCTGGGGCGTTACACACTCCGAGCGCGAAGAATACCGCGAGAAGCTCGCGGCGTTCGACCTAGGGCTTGAAACGCGGCTAACGAGCAAAGTCGGCTTACTCTCCGGAGGTCAAAGACAGGCGCTCACGCTGCTTATGGCGACGCTCCGGCGACCTAAGCTCTTGCTCCTCGACGAGCATACGGCGGCTCTTGACCCTAAGACCGCGGCGAAAGTTCTCGAACTCTCCGAGCAAATTGTCCGCGATAACAATCTGACGACTATGATGGTAACGCACAATATGCGCGACGCGATAGTTCACGGAGACCGGCTCGTAATGCTCTACGACGGGAAAATCATTATAGACGTCTCCGGCGAAGCCAAAAAGAACCTAACGACAAAAGACCTGCTGGATATGTTCGAGCAAGCAAGCGGAAGCGAAGAAGCCGATGGCAACCTTTTACTCAGTTAACAGATAACAGTGGGCGTAGTGATCAGTGGTCAGTAGGAACGACTTCAACGCACTAATCCTCTCTGACCACTGGTCACTGCAAACTGACCACTGCTAAAAGAACGATAGCTGGTTACTTTCGGGGAGCGCTCCGAACGCTCCCATTTGCGTCAACAGCTCAATTGCGGAGTGATTAACCTTTGAGCAGACTGACTCTATCTCATCTATCGAGGTGAAGTCAACGCCCGATTGCGCCGCTTTATAAAGCTCCTGCGCGGCAGCGTCGCCTATACCGTTTTGCGCAACAAACGGAGCGCGCATAAACGTTTCGCCCTCCGGGAGAAAACGCTCCGCGTGTGATTTATTGAAATCTATCGGAAGAACCGTCAGCCCCTTTGAAAAGAACTCTTCGCAAACTTCCAGCGAATATTGCATACTCTCGTCTATTGCCGAGAGTTTTTCGGCTTCGCCTTTCTTTTTCAGGAGCTTGATTTTGCGGGATACGGCATCCGGTCCCTGCGCCATCGCGGACAAATCGAGCGCTTTCGCGCGGATTGAGAAATACGCGCAGTAGAACGCAAGCGGCTTGTAATATTTGAACCAGGCAATCCGGGCAGCCATCATTACGTAAGCCGCGGCGTGAGCCTTCGGAAAGAGGTACTTTATCTTTTTGCAGCTCTCAATGTACCACTCGGGGACTTTGAGCGTCTTCATAGCGGCTTCCTGTTCTTCTGACAAACCGCGTCCCTTGCGGACTTTCTCCATTATGTCAAACGCGTCAACGTCTCTCATTCCGCGCGACATCAGGTAGAGCATAATGTCATCGCGGCAGCCTATAACGTCCTCGATAGCTTTTCCCTCCGCGAGAAGGTCCTTAGCGTTGCCGAGCCAAACGTCCGTACCGTGGGAAAATCCCGAGAGCCGCACTAAGGTCGAGAGCTTATCGGGGTGAGTGTCCGTAAGCATTTGCCGCGTGAAGCCCGTGCCAAACTCGGGGATTGCCAGCGAAGTCTCGCCGCTTGCGAACAGTCCCAGGACGTTCTCATCGTCAAGCGGTATATCGCGGTAGTTCAAACCGGTAAGGTCGGAGAGCATTTTGACCATACTCGGGTCGTCGTGACCTAAGATATCGAGTTTGAGCAGATTATCCTCCATAGTGTGATAGTTAAAGTGCGTAGTTTCCATAGCGTCGCTCTTATCCGCGGGATAGTGAATCGGGCAGAAGTCAGTAATCTCCATATCGTCCGGGACAATAACGAGACCGCCGGGGTGCTGACCTGTGGTTTTCTTGATACCCTCGAGAGCCGCCGCAATGCGGTTTTCCTCGGCTTTGGGCGCGGTAATTCCTCTATCCTCAAAGTAGTGCTTAACATAGCCGTAGGCTGTTTTCCCGGCGAGACCGCTTACAGTACCCGCTTTGTAGACGTTTCCCGCGCCGAAAAGCTCTATCGTATGCTTATGAGCTTCCGCCTGATACTCTCCGGAGAAGTTGAGGTCGATGTCCGGCACTTTCGCTTTTCCTCCGCTGAAGCCCAGGAACGTCTCAAAGGGGATATCGAACCCCTCTTTGACGTATTTCGCACCGCAGGAGCATACCGCGTCCGGCATATCGGCTCCGCAGGCGTAATTTTCTCCCGCCGCAAAGTCCACAGTCTTACATTCGGGGCAGCGGTAATGCGCGGGAAGCGCGTTAACCTCCGTAATCCCCGCGAGATACGCCACAAAGCTCGAGCCGACGCTTCCGCGCGAACCCACGGGATAACCGTTAGCCTCGCTGCGCTCCACTAGAAGCGTCGCCGAGAGGTAGATTACAGCGTAGCCGCGTCCCACGATACTCTCGAGTTCGTCCGCGACGCGCTTTGTGATAAACTCCGGAGGATTCTCACCGTAGAGCAGCGCAAGCCGTCCGAAAACTCTGTCGTTCAGCCGCTGTTCGCAATCGGGAAGCTTAGGGACAAAAAGCTGCTTCGGCAAAAGCGTTATATCCGCGCACATATCAGCGATGAGGTTAGTGTTCGTGACTACCACTTCGTAGGCTTTGTCCTCTCCGAGATAGGCGAATTCGTTCAGGCAATCCTCCGTAGTTCGGTAGTACAGCGGAATCTCCCTGTCAACGTCCGAAAACTTCTGCGAGGTGAGAACTCTGCGGAAAATCTCCTCCTCGGGGTTGACGAAGTGTACATCGCCCGTCGCGCAGACCGGTTTGCCCGTAATTTCGCCGAATTCGACGATTCTCCGGTTGAAGTCGCGCAGGTCCTCAATTGTGGAGGCTTTCTTGCGTTTATCGTCCAGCATAAACATATTATTCGCGATAGGCTGAATCTCGAAGTAATCGTAAAACTCCGAAAGCCGTAGGAACTCGCGGTCGCTTCGCTTGTCCTTAACCTGCGTGAATAGTTCGCCCGCTTCACAGGCGGAGCCGATTAACAGCCCCTCACGGTATTCAAGCAGCAGCGACTTCGGGATTATCGGGTGCTTGCGGAAATGCTCAATGTGAGACTTCGAGATAAGCGTGTAGAGGTTTTTAAGCCCCTCGCGGCTTTTCACCAGAATAATGATATGACGCGGGTACGAGCCTCTTTTTTCAAGCTGCGAAACGCTTCGCGCGGCGCGCGTGATTCTGTCGGTATCGCCTATTGTCACGGCGTTATGTTCGCTCTGCAGCCTTGCGCGAAGCTTCTCCATAAGGAGCGAGAGCGTTACCGCGTCGTCACTCGCTCTGTGATGATTAAACCCGGGAAGCCCCAGCGCGTCCGCGAGATTCGCTAAGCCGTATTTCTGGAAATCGGGGTAAATCACCTGCGAAAGCGTTACGGTGTCAATAGCGGGCGAAGTAAACTCGAGACCGAGCCGCTTGCAGGCTTCAATCAGCATACCGGTGTCGTAGTCGCTGTTGTGGGCCACAAGCGTCTTATCGCCGATAAAACGCAGAAAGGCGGGAATCGCTTCGTCCTCGTGAGGAGCCGCGAGAACCATTTCGTCCGTAATCCCCGTCAGCGCGACAATTTCGCTCGGAATCGGCATACCGGGATTGACAAAGGTTTCGTATTTGTCAACGACTTTGCCGTCCCTGATGAGTACCGCCCCGATTTCGGTAATGCGGTCGAGTTTGAGGTCAAGCCCGGTAGCCTCCAAGTCAAACGCTATATACTCCGAAAGTCCGCGCGCGGCGTAGGTTTCTTCGTTACCCGCGTATGTAACGACAAGCCTGTCATCCACATCGTTTATATAGTAGCCCTCAACGCCGTAGATTACCTTAACGCCGCTGCCCTTAGCCGCGGAAGCCATATCCGGAAACGCGTGTACAACTCCGTGGTCTGTAATCGCGACGGCTTTATGACCCCAGCGTTTCGCACTCTCGATAACCTGACGAGGTTCGCACAAAGCGTCAAGCGCGCTCATCTTAGTATGCAGATGAAGCTCAACGCGCTTTTGACCGTCGTATTTGTCCTGACGTTCGGTCTTGTCAATGCGCTCGATTATCTCCGGTTCGAGGACGAAATCAGCGTAATACTTGTCGTTGATGTATTTCCCTTGGACGCGGAGCCAGTCTCCGACCTCAATCTTATCCGGAAGCTCTCCGTTATGTTTAATATGTATTGTCGAGGTCAAATCCGTCAGGTCGAAGCTGGTCGTCGTACCTCTGCCGGTTTTCCACTTACGTTCCTCAAAGCTTATTACTTCCCCCTCGGCTGTGACGCGTCCGTCGTCCGCTCCCACCGAAACGAGACGCATAGCGCTGCCCTTAATAGGACGCTCACCGAGCAGCAGCTGTCCTCCGCGCTTCTTGTTGACCTGCTTCGCGGGAAGAGGAGCCGTGACGTTTATGCGGGCTTCTTTCAATCCGTATTCTTTTGCTATGAACGCCTCCGCCATTTTCCAGTTGACGGGATTATCACAGCGCAGCGAGATATTCATAACGCGTTTGGCTTCGTCAACGCGGATTTCGCTTACAACCGCCGACTCGTCCGTAACAAGACAATTCGGAAAGACTTCGCTGAATTTACGTTCCACTTTTTTACCTCTCTCTTTTTAAGCCGTAACAATTGTCATATCGTAACAGCTATATCAGTTTTATCAACGCCTGAACCGCGTCTGCGATTTCGACCTTGCCTATTACTTCGCCCTTTGCGAAAAGAGTTGCGCGGACGGGTCCCGCGGCAAGTCCGTAATCTGCTTCCCGCGCTTCTCCCGGACCGTTTACTTCGCAGCCCATTATCGCTACCGTAAGTCCGCGTTTGCGGACTTCTTCCGTTACTCCCGCGTTAAAGTCAGCTATCAAGGCTTCGAGATTAACCTTGCAGCGTCCGCAGGTGGGACAAGAGATAAGGTGCAAGCCGCGGATTTTGCGCAGCCCGGCGGTTTCGAGTATCTCAATCGCCGCCGTAACCTCCGGAACCGGGTCGCCCGTAAGCGATACGCGGATAGTGTCGCCGATTCCGCGGAGCAGCAGCGAACCAATCCCCATCGCGGCTTTGATAATTCCGCGCTGTCCGGAACCTGCTTCCGTTATCCCGACGTGAAGCGGATAGTCAAAGCTTGCCGCGAACGCTTCGTACGCCGCTACCGTTGTTACAACGTCCGAGCTTTTCATTGAGACCGCGATATCGCCGAAACCCGCGTCCTCGAGGAGCCGCACGTGTCCGATTGCCGATTCTGCCAAAGCTTCGGGCGTGGGAGAACCGTACTTCGCGAGAAGCTCTTTTTCAAGCGAACCGGCGTTTACGCCGATACGAATCGGAATACCACGCTCCCGGCAAGCGTCCGCGACGAGCTTTACGTATTCGGGCTTGCCGATATTGCCGGGATTGATACGGAGCTTCGCGGCTCCGTTCTCGGCGCATTTAAGCGCAAGCGCATAGTTGAAGTGTATGTCCGCAACTATCGGAAGCGGCGAACGCTCCGCAATAGCGCGTACAGCCTCCGCGGCCGCGTTAGTAGGTACCGCAAGCCGCACAATATCGCAGCCGGCGTCCGCAAGCCGCTGTATCTGCGCAAGCGTTGCGGAAACATCGCAGGTATCGGTAGTGGTCATACTCTGAACCGAAACGGGCGCGCCTCCGCCGATAGGTATGCCCTTAACGTGAATTTGTCTGGTCATTTAGAACCCCGTCTTTGTTATTTGTAATTCGCTCTTGTAATTCTAACAGCTTTTTGGTATAATGTCAATAAGAGAAACATAATGATTGTCATTGAGAGGTATATAGTTTCAATATGAGAAACATAATGATTGTAATCGGAACCCGCCCGGAGGCCGTCAAAATGGCTCCGGTATATCACGAACTTCGCTCACGGGCGGAGTTTGACGTTACACTTTGCGTAACCGCGCAGCACCGCGAAATGCTTGACCAGATGCTCACGGCGTTGTCGCTTACTCCCGATATTGACCTCGACATTATGAAAAGCCGTCAAACTCTCAACGGCGTTGTAAGCGCGGTACTGACGGGAATGAGCGGCGTACTCGAAAAATACAAGCCGGACGTTCTGCTCGTTCACGGCGATACGGCGACTACGTTTGCCGCGAGTTTAGCCGCTTTTCACGCGGGAATCACCGTAGGTCACGTAGAAGCCGGACTTCGCAGCTGGGACAAATCCGCGCCGTTCCCGGAGGAAATTTACCGCACGATGGTCGATGACATTGCCGACATCTACTTCGCTCCGACGGAGCTGTCAAAAGCCAATCTGCTGAAAGAAGGCAAGCCGGAAGCCGCTATCCGCGTTACCGGCAATACCGCTATTGACGCGCTGAAGCTGACCGTCCGCCCGGATTATACTTCGCCCGATTTGGACTGGGCGCAAGATTCGCGCTTGATACTGCTTACGGCTCACAGACACGAGAACCTCGGAGACAAAATGCTGTCGGTTTTCCGCGCAATACAGCGGATTGTTGAAAGCCGCCCCGATGTTAAGGTTATCTATCCCGTTCATCTCAATCCCGTAGTCCGCGAAGCCGCAAGCTCCGTATTCGGCGAGGGGAATGACCGCGTACGGCTGATTGAACCGCTCGGGGTTATCGACTTCCACAACTATCTCAAACGTTCGTACCTCGTTCTGACTGACAGCGGCGGTATACAGGAGGAGGCTCCCTCGCTGAACGTCCCCGTTCTCGTAACCCGCGATGTTACGGAACGTCCCGAGGGTATTACCGCCGGAACTCTGAAACTTGTCGGAACCGACGAGGAAACAGTCTACAGCTCAATCGCGGAGCTGCTAAATAACAGGGAACTGCGCGACAAAATGGCGAATTCTCCTAACCCCTACGGAGACGGCGAAGCAAGTAAGCGGATTGCGGACGTATTAAGCAAAAAGCAATGAATACAAACGATAAGACACCCTCAATTTCAGTGAGTAAGATATCCTCAATTTCAGTGACCGGGCAATAATCTATACAAAAAGCACTGATTTAGGAGCGCTATAAGAGCGCGAGTAAATCAGCCCCCAAAAGCGGAGGTAAAAGCGGAGGTAAAAAATGAAAGTACACCTTATCGGGATTGGCGGGGTTTCTATGTCGCCGCTTGCTCTTGTACTTCGCACCTACGGACATAGCGTTACGGGGAGCGACAGGGACGACAGCGCGGTTGTCCGGAATCTACGCGCTAAGGGGATTCCCGTAACTATCGGACACTTCCCGGAGAACGTTCACGGAGCGGAGCGCGTAATCCGCACCGCAGCGGCTCACGACGATAACCCCGAGGTTGCGGAAGCACGCAGGCTCGGAATCCCAATCGCCGAACGCGCCGAAGCTTGGGGCGAGATAATGCGCGAATATCCGAACACCATTTGCGTTGCCGGAACCCACGGGAAAACTACCACAACAGGTATGCTCGCGGCAATCTTTACCGCGGCGGGACGTGACCCGACGGTGATGATTGGCGGTTCGCTGCCGATTTTTAACGGTGAAAATTACCGCTTAGGCAAGGGCGGCGACTTTATCCTTGAGGCCGACGAATACTCGAACTCTTTCCGCTTTTTCAAGCCGTCAATCGCGGTTATACTCAACGTCGAGTACGACCATCCGGACTTTTTCCCCGATTTCGAATCTTACCAAAAGGCTTTTGCGGATTTCGCGGCTCAAAGCGGTACGGTATTCTCAAACGTTGAACTCGGGACTTCCGCAAAACCTATCGAGCGGCTTAGCTTCGAGCTTGCGCTCCCCGGCGAGTACAATCAGGCAAACGCTAACGCGGCTTACGCGGTTGCGCGTTACTGCGGGATTGACGATGCCGTAATCCGCGAAGCTCTCAGAACGTTTACCGGAGCCAAACGCCGCTTCGAGCATAAAGGCTGGCTAAACGGCGCGAGAATCGTCGAGGACTACGCACATCACCCCGGCGAACTTTCGGCTGTTCTCAAAGCAGCCCGCGAACTCGCGCCTAAGCGGTTAATTATAGCGTTCCAGCCGCATACCTACAGCCGTACGGCCGCGCTGCTCGGCGATTTCGCGGAGGCGCTCTCCGCGGCTGATTCCGCGCTGCTCGTCGAAATTTACGCCGCGAGAGAGAGTAACACTTTCAACGTTTCGGCAAACGACATCGCAAAACTAATCCCCGGCGCGGAATTCTACGCAGACCTGCCGGAAACAGCGGAACGGCTGCGGACAATCGCGCGCGAAGGCGACCTTATACTCATCGCGGGAGCCGGGAACATCACCGACCTCTGCGGATTGCTCTGTGAATAAGGGTATCGCGTTAGTAACGGGCGGCGCGGGAGCTATCGGCTCCGCGATTTGCCGCGCTCTAGCGTCCGTCGGTTATACGGTAGCCGTCAACTGCAACAGTTCGAAAGCCCGCGCGGAAGCTCTCGCGCTCGAACTCGGAGGAATCGCGCTGCAAGCCGATGTGAGCGACTTCGGACAGGTCGAGTCGATGTTCGGAAAACTCGCGGAACTCGGCTCCCCGCTTGACGTAGTCGTCAATAACGCCGGGATAGCGCAATACGGCTTATTTCAGCTGACCACAGCGGAGGAGCGCGGACGCGTAATCGCGGTCAATCTGCTGGGAGCGATGAACGTCGCGGCACTGGCTGTCCCGCAAATGCTCAAACGCAAGTCCGGTACTATAATCAATATTTCGAGCATATGGGGCGATTCCGGTGCAAGCTGCGAAACCGTATACTCCGCGTCAAAAGCCGGGCTGACAGGTTTTTCGAAAGCTCTCGCGCTGGAGCTTGAACCCTCCGGAATCAGCGTTTACTATCTCGCTCCCGGTGTAATAGCCGCGGGAATGTCCGCAAGATTCACCGCGGAGGACTTAGAGGGCTTCGAGATATATCAGCCCGGCGACGTTGCAAGCGACGTACTGAAACTGCTTGCCGACAGATGACAATTATCAAATAAACGCTTTCCGCTATTTGATAACTGTTATTTATCATTTGGTTATTGACAATTTGCTCAAACTGTTGTATTATGATAGTATGAAGAAAATATTTATACGCTTAATCCGTCCGTCGGCGCGCCTTTTTTGTATCGTCGCTTGGGTGATAGTCGGCATAATGTTCTTCCGCAAAGATTATGAAGCCGCGATAGTATGCGCAGCCTTGCTCCTCGTTGCTATCCTCTACGCTTCGCTCTATTGGCGGATAAACCGCAAACGTATACGCGGCGAGCTTCAGCACGCGCTTTTCCCGAATAGCGAGGAAGCCCGAGCGGCAATGCGCAGGCTTCCGATTCCCGTCGCTACTTTCGCCTTGGCTGACGGTCACGTACTTTGGTGCAACGATGAGTTCCTGCACATTGCGGACGCGCGCGAAACGCTCTTCGAGACCCTTATCAACGACGTCGTACCGGACTTCGAACGTACGTGGCTGCTCGACGGCAAGGATGAATCCCCGCATCCCGTTGTGCTCAACGATAAGCACTATCGTGTGTTCGGCAGCGCGATAAGGCTTGACAGCGATTTCGAATCACGCGATTGGGCTATTACGTACTGGTCAGATATCACGGAATACGACCGGCTGAAAGAGGACTACGGCAATTCCCGCCTGTCGGTTATGATTATCGTTCTCGACAACTACGAGGAAATTTTCAAAAACGTCACGGATACTATCAAATCCACTATCCTTGCGCAGATTGACTCGAAAATTAACGACTGGACTAAGAGTTCCGACGGCTTCCTCACTCGGTTTGACCGCGACCGCTACGTGTTTTTGTTTGAAACGCGGCACTTAGAGCAATTTGTCACTAATCAATTCTCTTTGCTTGACGATGTTCGCGAAGTCGAAGGGCAAACGGGCAGTCACCCGACCATATCCATCGGAATAGGCTGCGGAGCCGACTCACCGCAGGAGGGCTTCCAGTTTGCGACTCTCGCGATAGAAATGGCGCTCTCACGCGGGGGCGACCAGGCTGTCGTCAAAGACCGCTACAACTTTGAATTCCACGGCGGCAAGAACCAAGCGGTAGAGCGCAATACCAAGGTTAAGTCGCGTACCTACGCGCACGCGCTCGGCGAAATAATCCGGGACGCTTCGAGCGTGATAATTATGGGTCACAAAGCAGCCGATTTCGACGCTATGGGCGCGGCTTTCGGAGTTAACGTGATATGCCGCAAACTCGGGCGTAAGGCGTATATCGTTGTCAATCCCGAAACCTGCCTCACTATGCCGCTTATAAACAAAGCTATGGAGCTGCCTGAATATCAGGGCGTATTTGTCTCGGGACAGGACGCGCTGCTGGTCAGCGACAATAAATCGCTTCTCGTTGTAGTCGATACGAGCCGCCCGGATCGCGTAGAGAGCCGGCAGCTGCTTGACAGCCTGACACGGTTGGTCGTTTTCGACCACCACAGACGCGCCGCGCAGTACATAGACGACAAAGTCGCGCTGAATCTGCTTCAGCCGTACTCTTCGAGTACCTGCGAACTTGTCACGGATCTGCTGCTGTATTCCACGCAATCCGGCGATATACTCAAACTGGAGGCGGAAGCGCTTCTCGCTGGGATAATCCTCGACTCGAAAAATTTCGCTCAAAAAACCGGTACCCGAACCTTTGAAGCTGCCGCGTTTCTGCGGAAAGCGGGAGCCGACACCACGGAGGTAAACCGCTTTTTCCAATTGGACCTTGCGTCGGTTTCCGCCCGGGCGGCGATAGTGCAAAAATCCGAACTGTACCTCGACCGCTTCGCTATCGCCAACGCGGGAGCTACGGACGATAGAATCGTTACCGCTCAGGCAGCCGATATGCTCCTGAACGTTACGGGCGTTTCAGCTTCTTTCGTGGTTTCTATGAATTCAGAGGGTTTAATCCACATCTCCGCGCGAAGTCAGGGCGACGTAAACGTCCAGCTCGTTATGGAGCACTTAGGCGGGGGCGGGACGGAGAATATGGCAGCCGCGCAGTTCACAGACCGCGAACTAAGCGAAGTAATGATAGACCTCCGCGCGGCAATCTACAAAATGATACCGTGACTTGTCAATCACGGGGGTTTTGGACGTTAGGTGCGGAGGGGAACGTTGACATAGGGGCGGCCGTCGTGGTCGTCCTTTCAATGCTGCTGAGATGTTTGTCGGGTGCGGAAATGTTTTTTGTTAGGTACCTTGACAAATCAAACGGCTTGTGTTATAATAGTTAGGTACAGAAACAAAAGTCGATTTGGAGGTATAACTTATGGGACCAGGAGGACGGCCGCCGGGAGGCGGCGGTATGCGGCGCTTCGGACCTATGTCCGAGGAGGAAAAAGCCCAGGCGCCGAAAATTACAAAAGCCCTGATTAAGAGGGCGTTAAGCTATCTGTGGCCGTATAAGCCGCAGCTTTTCATTATTTTGCTGACACTCGCCGTCTCCGTCGTGTTCGCGACTGTCCCGACGCTTATCAGCGGCGAGATTATCAACGTTTTCGCCGACCCTAACGCGCCGGGCTATACGCTTAGTCTCGGGAGCGGCTTGTACCGTATTTTCGCGCTTATCATTCTTTCGCTTGTGGTACTGGTAATCTCGAATCTTATCAGCGTTCTGCAAAGCTACGTTTCGACGTGGATGTCGCAGCATATAATGTTCGATATGCGAAACCAGATGTACACGCATATCCAGTATATGTCGCAGCGTTTCTTCACTAACGAGCGTCAGGGCGATATTATCACGCGTATGACCTCGGACATCAGCGGAGTCAACGGAGTTATCAGCGGCACACTTCAGCAGCTTTTCAGCAATATCATTACGCTTGTGGTTACTGTCGTAATGCTCCTCGCGCAGAACTGGATTCTCGCGATAGTGGGCGTACTGATAGTGCCGCTTTTCATTATCCCGACGCGTATAGTCGGTCAGAAGCGTTTCAAGCTTGCGGGCGAACAACAAGAGAAGCAGGACGAGATGAACCAAATCCTCAACGAAACGCTCTCCGTAAGCGGTTCGCTCCTCGTCAAGCTCTTTGTAAGCGAGAAGCGCGAATACAACAAGTTCGAAAACGTCAACGGCGAGGTCGTGAAACTCGCGGTCAAGGAAAGCGTTATCGGACGCTGGTTTATGATGACAATGGGCATTTTCCAGAGCTTCGGACCGATGCTGATTTACCTCGCGGCGGCTCTTATTATGTTCCACTTTGACCCTAAGGACGTTGTAGACCCGATAACTCACCTCACAGTCACGGTGAACGGTATGCGCGACCTCAACGTCGGTATGATAACTATCGTCACGGGACTAATGGGACGTTTGCTCGGACCTGTCAACGCGCTGTTCAATATGCAGATAGACATCACGCGGAGTATGGCGCTCTTTGACAGAATCTTCCAATACTTCGACAGAACTCACGAGATTACTAACAAGCCGGACGCTAAACCCGTTCCGACAGTTCGCGGAGATATTGAATTCAGCGATGTACGCTTCCACTATAATCCGGAGACCGAAATCCTCAAGGGCGTGAACTTCAGCGTTAAGGCGGGAGAAACCATAGCGCTTGTAGGACCCTCGGGCGCGGGTAAGAGTACGGTGATTAACCTCATTCCGCGCCTGTACGACGTTGTCTCCGGCTCGGTCAAGATTGACGGTCAGGACTTGCGCGACGTTGATATGTTCGACCTACGGCGAAATATCGGGCTTGTAACGCAAGATACGTACCTCTTTAACGGGAGCATACGCGACAACCTCCTCTACGCAAATCCCGAAGCTACCGAGCGCGAACTCATCGAAGCCTGCAAGAAAGCTAACATCTACGACTTTGTAGAACGTCAGCCGCAAGGACTTGACACTATCGTCGGTAACCGCGGCTTGAAGCTTTCGGGCGGAGAGAAGCAGCGTATCTCAATCGCGCGCGTAATCCTCAAAGACCCGAAAATCCTTATCCTCGACGAAGCCACGAGCAGTCTCGACTCTATTTCAGAGGCGCTCATACAGGAAGCTATAACGCCGCTGCTCACGGGGCGCACGAGCGTTGTCATAGCGCACCGTTTAAGCACCATTATGGAAGCCGACCACATAGTCGTTCTCAAGAGCGGAACGGTTCAGGGAATAGGCACCCACCGCGAGCTTCTCGACAATAACGACACCTACCGCGAGCTATACGAAACCCAGTTCAAACGAGCAATAGACGACTACGTTGCTAGCAATAGCTAGCAGTGGTCAGTGGTCAGTGAGCAGTGAGCAGTGGTCAGTGAGCAGTGAGCAGTGAGCAGTAGGGGCGGGGCTTGCCCCGCCCGGATTGCGCAGCCAACGTCCAAACCACCGTGACTGACCACTGACCACTATACACTGACCACCGCCGGTAGTGAAAAAACCGCTATCGGCAAAACGCCGAAAAATATTTTTGTAAAAATGCCAAAAAACGCTTGACAAAGTAGGAGATGTGTGTTACAATATGAGTAATTATGTTGGGTCAGACTATTTCCGGCTCTGAACAATCTTCGTATCTTGAACGCGAATCAAACGATTCGTGCGTTGGACACGAATCGAACGAAGAGAGCCTAATCGTAAAATACACTCCGCTCGTCCGCAGTATCGTCCGCCCGTTTTACCTAACCGGCGGCGACAGCGAGGACCTCTTTCAAGAGGGCTTGCTGGGGCTGCTGTCGGCAATACGCAGCTATGACGCTTCCAAAGGAGCCTCACTGAAAACGTACGCGGCAGTGTGTATCCGGAGACGTATAATCTCCGTAATACGCAGCTCCGCGGGTCTCGCGTCCGAATCTGACATTACCTCTATGCCGCTCGCGATTATTGGTACGGCGTCCTCATTAACGGAACCCGAGGAACTCTTCCTTGCCCGTGAAAAAAGCACCGAGTCATTAAAACGCTTCCGCGCATTACTCTCTGCCACGGAGTTCGATATCCTCCGGCTCTATCTGACGGGACTCTCCTATCGTGATATAGCCGAAAAACGCGGCAGCGACTTAAAATCAGTGGATAACGCCATCCAGCGTATACGGCGCAAACTGGCGAAAATCGGCGAAACCAGCGAAAGCTGACCGCAAATAAAATTTACCCTGACTCAGGGAAACAAGAAGTGAGGACCCCAAGATGTACCAAGACAAGACCCTTA
>JAISLB010000123.1 GCA_031260685.1 Oscillospiraceae bacterium
GACGCTATCTGTGAGGTCAAGACAAATCGTTCGGACGCTCCTCTTGACGACGTCACAATCAACGGAATAATCGTGGAGCTATGAACACACAGGACTTAGCGAAATATTTCACACAGTCAGAGCTTATCCCCGTCATTGCCCAAGACGCCGAATCCGGGGCTGTGCTGATGCTTGCCTACGCCAATGAAGACGCGCTCCGGCTGACTCTCACAAGCGGTACAGCGTGGTTTTGGTCACGCAGCCGCAGGGAGCTTTGGAACAAAGGCGCGACAAGCGGCAACTATCTCCGCATACTGAAAGTTTACGCTGACTGCGACGACGACACCATACTGCTGAGCGTTCGTCCCGACGGTCCCGCTTGTCACACGGGCGAGGTAAGCTGCTTCTATAAGGAACTACTATGACCGAACTAGTCACTCTCTACGCTATTGCGGAGGACCGCAAGGCACATCCCGCCGAAGGCTCGTACAGCTCGTACCTTTTCGGCGCAGGACTTGATAAAATTCTCAAAAAGCTCGGCGAAGAATCCGCGGAAACCATTATCGCCGCCAAAAACCTCAGCGGCGGGGCTTCGCGTGAGGATTTCACGGGAGAAGTCTGCGACCTCCTCTATCACCTTATAATCGCACTCGTTGAGCTGGAAGTTCCGCTGACTGATGTTCAAGCGGAACTGGCTCGCCGCGCCCAAAAGCAAGGCAATCTCAAAGTAATGCGGGAAACGGACAAGAACACGTGAGGCTCTACTACATATTCGAGCAGGTGTTCGGGACGCGGAGGCTGGATTCCGGATTATACCATTACTGCTTACGGCGGCAGCCTTGGCTTTTACGTTATTTCCTTTACAGAATATATTACAGTATTCTTCACGCTTGCGGAGCGGTAACTGACGAAAAGTATTACCGTACCCGCTGGCGTTTTTTAGCGTCGGTTCCGAAAGCTCAGCTTAGGATTGCGGCTTACTGGAAATCGCGGAGAGTTTCGCAGCTGTCTCCGCGCCCCGACTGGGGAAAGTCGCTGTGGCTGTCGATAGCGCCGGAGCAGGTAATACGTCCGCTCGCTGAAAAGTACGGCGCGGCGCTGATAGCAAATCCATTCGACTTGCTTCGCGGTACGTATACGGCGTTTTCGGATTACGACGCGCTTTACCGCGAGGCGGTTCGTCATACTAAACCGATACGTGTCGTAGACGGCGTCAGACACAGTCTGACAATCAACGCGGAGGCTTCTCACGCGGCTCACGGCATTGTATTCGGCGCACCGCGTGAAGCTCGGCGGCACAACATTATCGTAGCGTGTCAAACTTTCGCGCTGCTGCTGGTTTTCGGGGTAATACTCGGGATTGTCGCGCTGTTTATAGCATCAGAACCGGTAGGACCGGAGCTTTTCGCCGAATACTTCGGCTCACCTCTTTTGCTTTTACTGAACTTTTTACCGGGGATACTGCTGCTTTTCGCTCTGTACTTCATTTCGAATAGAGTGTGGCTTTCGTTCGCTCTAACCTCACTCACGGTACTGCTGCCGTCGTGGATTAACTTGTATAAGATAACTTACCGGAGCGACACTTTCGTTCCGGAGGATATACGTTTATTCGGGGACACGCTGCTTATAATCCGCGAACTTGCGGCAACGCCCGTTGTGCTTATCTCGCTCCTTGCGGTCGGAGCCGCGGTGATTGCGCTCGCGGTACTCGTTTCCGTGAGAATAAAGCGCGGGGCGTACAGAACGGTCGGATTGATTCTTACGCTTTGCGTCTCAATCGTTTCCGTCAATCTTTACACTTCGGATGCGGTAGCCGGACTGGTCGAAGCCCCCGACACCGGCGAGATAGTTATCGCCCGTAAAGAGTTCATATCGCTCGGTTTCATATATCCGTTCCTCCGCAGCGCGCATACTTTAAGCGTAAAACCTCCGGAGGACTACACTGAAAAGCTCGGCGCGGAGCTTATCTCCGGCTTAGCCTATCTGGATATTCCCGAAAACAAAAAGGTCAACATCATCGCTGTGATGTGCGACTCTTTCACGGATTTAGGTTCACTCGGAGCAAAATTTGACATTGACCCTTACTCCGGGTTCAAAGCTCTCAAAAAGAAGTCCTACGCGGGAGAGCTTATAGCGAACACTTTCGGAGAAAACGGCACAGACTCCGAATGGGGCTTCCTTACAGGCTATCCGCAAGCCGAAAACGGCTACCGTTCCGACGCCGAAAGCTTTGTACGTTTCTTAAAGTCGCAGGGCTACTACGCGGAGGGAGCTTACCCGAATCACGGCAGTATTGACAACCGCGCTTACGTCAGCAAGTACCTTGGTTTCGACGATTATCACTTTTGGGAGAACGACGATAAGCTCGCGGGCTATTCAGACGACAAGACGCTATTCACGGAGATTGCGGCGCTCTATTCAGCGTTCAAACTGGAGTCCGACGCTCCGTATTTCAGCTTCAGCGTGACTTATCCTAACAACATACCAAACGACGAAAAGCTCTATCCGCTGCCTTTTTTTAAGCAGGGCGAGATGTCGGACGAAAACTACATTGAGGTCAACAACTACCTGTATAGTCTGCGGGCAGTCACAGAGGGAATAACGCGGCTTGTGGAGTTCATAGACAGCCGCCCCGAGCCTACTGTTTTTATAATGTTCGGAGGTCACAAACCCTATCTCGGCGCCGACAATTCAGCCTATGAGGAGCTTGGGATAACGTTCAAGGGCAGCACGCGGCAGCTTGACGCGTACAAAGTACCGTACCTTATTCACGCGAACGGAGCTGCGCAGCTATCGCTAGGCGGCGACTTCACAGGAAGCGGCGACACTCTCAGTCCCGGTTTCTTGCTGCCGAAACTCTTTGAGCTTGGAGATATGGGAGGTTCCGAAGCGTTCCAGCTTGCCCGCGAAACTATGGCGGAGCTGCCGGTCATCAGCAGGAACAAGCTCTACCTCACAGCCGCGGGTAAAGTCCGCACCAAATTCTCAGCCGAGGACGAAAGCGACGCAGCTCTCGCGAAAGTTATCAAACGCTTCGAGTACGCAACCTATTATTTGCGGTGGAGGAAAATAACCTGATGCTGATACTCAAATCCGCGGAACACTTCAATCCGGCGCAGATAGCAAACAGCGGACAGTGCTTTCTATGGAAAGAACTTGCCCCCGACAGCTACGAAATCAGCGCGTTCGGCAAAACCATCGTAATAGAGCGTTCCGGAGAGGACGTAACTCTCGGCTGCTCGGGGGAGGACTACGAGCTTTACTGGCGAAGCTACTTCGATATTGATTTTGACTATCACAGCTGCTATACGGCGGCAATCTGCTCGGGATTCCGCTATCTCGAGAAAGCCGCGCGTTACAGCGCGGGAATCAGAATCTTAAAGCAGGAGCTTTGGGAAACGACCTTGAGCTTTATCATCTCGCAGAATAACAACATTCCTCGTATACGAAACTCTATCAAGCGCGTAATCGACCGATACGGACATCTTCCGGAGCCGCGTGAGATAACGCTTGAAAGCTTATACGGTCTGGGGCTGGGTTACAGGGACGGTTACTTATTGAACGCGGCTGAGAGTTTCCGCAGCTCCGACTTTACCGAAACGCTTAAAGCAGCTACCTATGCCGCGGCGAAGCGTCAGCTGCTGTCAATCCGCGGGATAGGCAATAAAGTCGCCGACTGCATATGTCTGTACGGTTTGGGACACAAATCCGCGTTTCCGAGAGACGTTTGGATACGCCGTATTGAGGAAGAACATTTCGGAGGACATTTCCCCGACGAAAACTTCGCGGGTTACTCCGGAGTATTGCAGCAGTACTTATTCTACTACGGACGAGCCGCCGGATAGTGTAATAATAAGACGTAAGGGGTTCGGACGCGCCGAGTGTCCAAACCCCCGTCCCGGGTATTGGGTATTTGCCGAAAACGTCAGCAACCGCAGTAGTAACCGCCCCAGCCGCTCCGGGTTCCGCAGCTTCCCGTAGTTGCTCCGGCAACTCCGTTTGCGGGGTACGTAGCGGGGAGAACGGGAGTGAAGCCCGCCGGCATAAAGATTGTTTTCAGCGGGCAGCCGCATTTGTCATACAGCGGAATCGTCACGGCGGGAGTGACAGCAGCCGCGGGAAGTACCGACGCCGCGGTGTCCGCAGCTCCGCCGACGCCGGTGCCGGTGCCGCTGTAACAGCAGCTGGACTGACAGCAGCAGTTATAGTAACCGCGCTGCGCACCGCCGTAGGAATAGCCGGGGTCAGGATTTATCGCCCAAGAGGGCAAGTTGCCTGTGTCATAAAGATTGTAATTCATAATGGATTTCCTTTCGTCATTATGGACTGAACTATTGCAAATGTGTACACTAGCATTATATTTTGCGGCGCCGCATAATGTTACAGCCGGTAAAACACTCCGCCGGACTGTACATTATCAGGCAAAAACGCTGTCAAAATTTGTCAAAATCGCCGAAATTTCATACGGCAATGCTTCTTTCAAACGCTTTTCTACAAAAAATGTGCAACTTGTGATAATTTGGACTTGAAAAACGCGCTGAAAAGTGTTATAGTATGTATTGCAAAGGGGTTTATACAATGCCGAAGGTTCTGGAGAACGTTTTTACATCAATACGCGATTTTTGGCGGAAGCTGACCGTCAGGGAGCGTGTACGCTACCTCAGCGTTATCGGAGCGATTCTGCTCCTTTCGATTATTCTTACCGTTATCCTCAGCAGAACCGAATACGCAGTTCTTTACTCCGGACTTCCCGCTCAGCAGGCGGGCGAAGTCTTAGCTGTGCTTGACGAAATGCAGATACCCTACAAGACTACCGCAAACACTATCCTCGTTCCCGCCGATATACAGACCGACGTCTCAATGCGTCTCGCGGCTAACGATACCCTCGAGGCTACCGGCTTTGACTATTCTACGTATACCACGATGATTGGCGGTATGAACGTAACCGACAGCGACCGCAGAATCTACCAGCAGCTCTTTCTCGGACAGAACATCGCCGCGGTACTCCAACAATCGCCCTCAATTGACGCGGCGTGGGTAATTGTCACCTTACCGGAGAAGGGCGCGTTCGTAGTTAACGCAATCAACAAGAAGCCGAGTCAGGCGCAGGTCACAGTCAAAGTCGCAAACGACGGTGTATTGTCCGAAACGGACGTTATGGCGATTACGCAGACGCTCCTCGCGGCGGTTCCGGAACTGCTTGAGGAGAATCTCTCTATTGTTGACACCCACTTCAACTATTACAGACTTACGGACGAGCCGATTCTGCTTGACATTGAGGACCAGCAGCTCTACAAGCGAACTGTACAGAAATGTTTTAACGAGCAGATTGAGCATCTTCTCACGCCGATTTTCGGAATAAACCACTTCGCCGTAATCACTAACGCGCTGCTTGATTTTGACCGGGTAAGCACGGAGAGTACGGTATGGTCGCCGCCGGTTCCCGAGATGAACGCCGGCTTAGCTATCAGCAGCTCGAAGCTTCTCGAAAAAATCGGTCCCAACGTAACCTTAGGCGGAATTCCCGGCACCGACACCAACGGTTTAGGAACCGCCGAATACCCGTGGGGGGATTTAGAGGACGGTGAATCTTACTATAAAGCGCTCGAAGAGATTAACTACGAACTGAACGAGTTACATACGATAACCGAAAACGCCCCGGGCAAGATTATCAGCCTTTCGGTCGGAGTAAATCTCGATACAAACGTTCTCGGAGCCGACATAGACTATATAACAGACGTTGCGGAGTTAGTCGCGGCGGCAATAGGAGTTGATTTAGTGACGTTTCCTTACGCGGTATCGGTCAAAGCGTTTCCCTTTGCCCAATCGAACGAGCTTCAAGCCGCGCTCGAACTTCAGGAAGCTATCGTCCAGCTGCAGCGCGACAAGGAACTGATTAGGCTTGTAATAATCGGCGTGATACTTCTTGCGATTCTCTTGGTTGCGTTTATCTTCCTGCGTTCGATAGTCAAAGCTATCGAGCATCGTAAGGAGGAGGAAGCGAAAGCTCTCGCGGCTCAAACGGTAGCGGAAGCGGAAGCCGCAAAAGCCGCAGCCGGGCAATTCGGCTATGTTCCGGGAGTCGGCTTAGTGGACATAATGATAGACGACGAAGCCGAAGCCCAAGCAAAAGCCGAAGCGGAGGCGGTACAAGCAGCGGAAGAAGCAGCTATCGCAGCCGAAGAACAGGCGGCTATCGAGGAAGCAATAGCGAACGGAACACTTGTACTGGACGAAAAAGGCGAGCCGCTGAAACCGCTGACAGGCGGCGAAGAAGCCAAATCCGAAGCTCTTATGGAGCTTGAAAAGTTTATTTCACGCGACGCAAATTCGGCTGCGTCAATGCTGCGCAACTGGCTGCAAGACTAATACATAGTGCGGATATGCCGCAAGGCTGCGCGGCGGCTTTTTTACGCAGCATATGCTAACTTACAACTGGGGACTGCCGGGAGGATAATATGGCTACTTCAACGAATACCGGGCTTACAGCAAAAGAGAAAGCCGCTATACTGCTTATCACACTGGGACGGGACACCTCCGCCAAACTCTATAAGCATATGTCGGAAGAAGAAATCTCGCAGATGACGCTCTCGATAACTACGACACGCCGCGTGGAGCCGGAAGTGCGGGACGCAATAATTCAAGAGTTCTACGAGATGTGCCTTGCCCAAAAATTTATCACGGAGGGCGGATTCGACTATGCCCGAGAAATTCTCGAACAGGCTATCGGTGTTGACAAAGCCACAGAACTTATTCAGCGTCTGTCGTCCTCACTTGCCGTTAAACCTTTCGCCTTTATCCGTAAAGCTGACAGCAAGCAGATTTTGAACGTAATACATAACGAACATCCGCAGACAATAGCGCTGATACTAAGCTATATGGACTCGAAGCAAGCCGCGGAAGTTCTTTCAAGTTTACCGACGGAGCGCCAGAGCGATATTGTCCGCAGAATTGCCAATATGGGGGCGACTTCGCCGGAATACGTCACGGAGGCGGAACGCATACTCGAACATAAGATTACCTCTATGGGCGTAAGCGACCAAATCGCGGTCGGCGGTATTGACGCTATCGTGGCGGTTATCAACTCTCTTGACAGAACAAGCGAGAAGCGTATACTCGAAAACCTTGACCTGCAAGATTCGGAACTCGCCGAGGACATTCGCAAACGTATGTTCGTATTCGAGGATATCGTCAAACTGCAAAAGAACGCGATACAGCGTGTTCTCAAGGACGTTTCAAACGCTGACCTCGCGGTTGCTCTCAAAGGCTCCACGGAGGAAGTCAAGAACGTCGTATTCACAAACGTTTCCTCACGTATGAAAGAGATGCTGACGGACGATATGGACGTTATGGGACCCGTACGCGTACGCGACGTCGAAGAAGCTCAGCAGCGCATAGTCGCCACAATCCGCAAGCTCGAGGACAACAACGAGATTATCATTGCCCGCGGAGAAGGCGAGGACCTGCTTGTTTAGTTGCAACGGTCGTTGCAGTGGTCAGTGGTCAGTGGTTAGCGGTCAGTGGTCAGCCCTAACCCTTGTTATTGCGCAGCGATTGGCTAACTGTTGCGGTAATCCGCATCCCTCGTCCCCACGCGTCCCTCGTTCCTACGTCCTACGTCCCACGTCCCCACGTTCCTACGTCCTACGTCTGACCACTGACCACTAATCACTGACCACTGTCACTGACCACTGAAAACCACGGAGGCTGATTGTGCAGAGCTTTAGAATTGCCAGAGAACAGGTGCGTATAGTAGAAAAAGCACCGGAGCCGGTGCTTTCCGAAGCCGACAAAAAAGCGCTCGTGAACCTGCTGGAAATCAAACAGCCGGAAGAAGCCGCTCCGGAAGAAGAAGTACCGGACCTTGCGGAATTAACGGAAGCCGAAGCCGCGGAAATCCTCGAAAAAGCTAAATCAGAAGCAAAAGCGCAAGCGGAAGCTATCACAGATACCGCAAAAAAAGAAGCCGCCGAAATAATCGAAACCGCTAAATCTGACGCAAACGCAATCCGCAGCATTGCGGGTTCTGACGCTGCGGAGCTGCGCGCTGACGCTAAACTACTGGGCTACAACGAGGGCATAGAATCCGCAAAAGCCGACGCTGAGGAACAACTGAAACTCAATACCGCGGCTAAAACGCAGGAACTTGAAGCCGATTTCCGCGAGAAATTCGCCGCGGAGACCGAACAGCTCCGCGCGGCTTACGAATTGCAGCTTGAGCAGCTCCGCGGGGAAGCCTTAGACTTCGCCTTATCCGTAGTACATAAGATTTTCGGGGAAAACCGGGACGAACTCTACGCCCCGCTTATCGTTAACGCCCTTGAAAAGCTCGGTACCGACGATTCTGATATTTCGATTGAAACAGACTACGGCAAAGTCGTCATTGACGTAGGTTCCGAAACTATTGACGCCAGTATATACAGTCAGCTCGAACGCTTGCGCGAGAGCGCAACAGGCGGTTGAAGCTATGAATAATACATTGAGTTCCTTCACAGAACGAATAAAAAGCGCAAATCCGATAGAGCGCGGAGGACGGGTTCGCGAACTCGTCGGACTAAGCGTAGAAGCCAGCGGACCTCCGAGCCGTGTCGGTGATTTATGCTACATAGAGGGCAAACGGGCGGAAGTAGTAGGTTTCAAAGGCGACAGAACGCTGCTGATGCCCTACGGTTCCACGGACGGCGTAGGTTACGGAGCTTACGTGCGTTTTACGGGAAAGCCGCTTCAAATCGGTCTCGGCGATTCTCTTATCGGGCGCGTAGTCAACGCAATCGGCGAACCTTTTGACGATTCCCCGCCGATTATTCCCGAGGAATACCGTTCTATTGAAGCTTCTCCGCCGCATCCTATGTCCCGCGACCGCGTCACGGAGATTTTGCCGCTCGGAGTACGCTCAATCGACGGCTTACTGACTGTCGGCGTAGGACAAAGGCTCGGAATCTTCGCGGGTTCCGGAGTGGGCAAGAGTACGCTGCTCGGTATGATGTCACGTTACTCTAAGAGCGACGTCAACGTAATCGTCTTAGTCGGCGAACGCGGGCGCGAAGTCCGCGACTTTATAGAACGCGACTTAGGACCGGAGGGTCTTAAACGCTCGGTGCTTATAATCGCAACCTCTGACCAGCCCGCGCTGCTTCGTTTGAAGTGTGCGCTGACGGGAACCACAATCGCGGAATACTTCCGCGATAAGGGCTTGAAAGTTTTAATGCTGATGGACAGCCTGACGCGTTTCGCGATGGCACAGCGCGAAATCGGTATGGCGACGGGAGAACCTCCCGTAAGCCGCGGCTATCCGCCGAGCGTCTATACCTTAATGCCGAAGCTCCTCGAGAGAACGGGCAACAGCGACAAGGGCAGCATTACCGGTTTATACACCGTTCTCGTCGAGGGCGACGATATGAATGAACCGGTAGCTGATACCGCGAGAGGTATTCTCGACGGTCATATTATCCTCGACAGACGACTCGCGGTCTCAAACCATTATCCTCCGATAGACATTCTGCAAAGCGTTTCCCGCGTTATGAGCGAGATAGTCTCACGCGACCACTATAACTATGCCGGAACGATAAAGAACCTTATGGCGGTATACAACCAAGCTGAGGATCTTGTAAACATCGGCGCGTACAAAGCGGGTTCAAACCCCGAGATTGACAACGCGATTAAGCTTCGTCCGCAAATTCAGGCGTTCCTGAAGCAGGATTTCCGCGAAAGCGCGGATTTTGAAGCAACGCAGGAGAAAATGAAAAAGATTCTGGGTCACTAGTCCAGATAGCAGTTAACAGATAACAGATAACAGAATAACAGTCGGCAAAAAACTAATTGCAGTTAGAACAATTGCAAATATCTGATATCTGATAACTGCTATCTGCTATCTGATATCCGTACGAGAGGTTTATACAGGTGAAACGCTTCAAATTTCGGCTTCAGACTGTTTACGACTATAAGCTTACGGTTGAGAGTGAGCAAAAGACCGCGCTTCTTAACGCCCGTAACGAGCTGCGAGCGTTGGAGGCGGAACTCGAACGCGTTGAGTTCGAACTTCTCCGCGAACCGGAGCGTATGACGGTCGGCGAACTCGCTCAATACAGCAACTACCGTGAGTACCTCCGCGACTACCG
>JAISLB010000033.1 GCA_031260685.1 Oscillospiraceae bacterium
GAACCCGTTTGGGAGGATACCGAGGTTGCTGAAACTCCGGCTCCCGAGTCTGCAACTCCGGCTCCCGAACCTCCCGCACCCGCGTCTACGCCCGAACCGACTCCCGCTCCTCCTCCCCCTACCGCGGTTACGCTGACGGGACCATTAACTGATACGGAAGTGACCAACGCGCTCACTGCGTACACCACGGTAACGCTCGACAGCGCAGCGATAGTAACAATAAGCGCGGACGTAACAATCCCAATAGGCAAAACACTGATAAATCAAGGAACAATAACAAGCACGGGAAACTTCGGAATCATTAACTTATCAAACACTTCATACTACAACGAAGAAACCGCGGTTATCGACGCCGGCGTAACGCTTCAGAATGGTGACGACGACCCGGGACATATGATACTTGCGGGAATCATTAACGGTACTATTCTTCAAAGTAACGACGACAGCACTTTGGAAATCCCCGGAACGTTTAATGGAACGTTAACCGCCTCGGGCGGGACAATCAACGGTTCTTTGACCGCCCAAAACGGAGCAATACTCAATCTATCCGGCGGGATAATCAACGGCGATGTAACAATAGCGGACGGCGGAACGCTAAATTTATTGGGCGGCACAATCTACGGCAGCAATACGCCTAACGTAGCGGCGCTAACAATCCAGACCGGCGCAACGGCAGAACTAGTAAGCGGCGAAATTGACGGCGCGGCGCAACCGGCAATAAACTTACTCGGCACAATGCAATTACAAGCTGCTGTTGAAATATTTTCAGTCAGCAACCAGGCTATAATCGGTGAGCAAATCCCACAGCTCATTTCCCTCTACTTAAATATGGGTAATTCAGCGGGTTATGAAACAGAAAGCATCGGAGGAACAGACTATCAGGTATCACAAATATGGGGAACGAGCTATGAATATATGATTAACAACACAACACGCGGAACCGAGTTTTTGATTATTGATACAGTCGCGGGCAACGGACAGATAAATATTACGCGAGACGTTACGCTGAACTTAGCCGGCGGAACAATAGCGGATGCAATTGCAGTCGATTATGACTATACGCTCGGCCGTGACAATATAGTGAGTATTATAGGCACATCGGGAAGCGTCGGTACCATTACAAACAGCGGCACGCTTAATATCAATTGCGAACAACTAACCACAACCGGCATTACAAACAACCCATCGGGAACAATAAACCTCACAGGCGGCAGTATAACGTGTGCAAATGGAAATGGCGGTACCGGTGAGGCAGCCATATCAAATAACAGCGGAACGCTGACTATTACAAATACAAATATAACTATGACAAATGCTTCGCCGAAACCCGCAATCACGCTGACCGGCGGTGCAGTAACTATGGCAAGCGGAACAATTACAGGCAACATAAATATAGCCGCAGGTCAAACTATCGCCTCAACGTTCACAATGAACGGCGGAACAATTTCGTTGCAGCCGAGCGGCAGTAACAGCGACTTATTAAACAACGGTACAATGTACATTACCGGCGGCACAATACGCAGCAGTACAGCCGCTGCTGCGACTATAACAACTCGTGATAAAATTTACGTAAGCGGAGATGTAACTTTCAGCAATATCGAATTTTATGGTGACGCTGGAAATAACAACGGGCAACTGATATTTGCAGAAAACTTAACCTTGACTTGGGCGAATATACCACAGGAGAGTTTCTATCCTGACTATGACACTGCACCGATAACAGTTAAAGACGATTTAATCGGCAACACTTTTTACGGAACAGATGACGGAACGTGGACAAAAGAACCTTTTGATTATTCTTTCGCCCTCCCGCAGCCGCTTCGCGCTGCGGTGCTTGAAACTACCGCGCTGTACTACGGAGGAGCGGTCTCAGGCGCTGTACCTTACGGCGAGGGAGGCTGGCTCGTCACTGACGTTTACAGCAAGTCCGTGCGGCTTATCAATCCCGACGGAAGCTCCGAAGTTTTCGCGGGACGCGCAGGTACTCCGGACGTCAACGGCGAACCAATCGGCGGCTACAACGACGCCATAGCCGCGGAAGCGGCTTTCGCGGAGCCGTGGGCGATTGCGCCGTTCCTCAGCGGCTACCTCGTGACCGACGCGGAGAATAACGCTGTACGCTACATAGCTGACGGAATAGTGGAAACTGCGGTAGGCAGCGGCAAAGCGGGCTACGCGGACGGCTCCGGTATGAAAACGCTCTTTGACCGTCCAACGGGTTTAGCCTCCGACGGCTCCGGGGTTTACATCGCCGACACTAATAATAACGCTATACGTTATCTCGATACTAACGGCAACGTGACTACGGTGGTTCGGAGACTTAACGCCCCAACGGGACTTTACTACGCGGACGGCGCACTATACATAGCGGACACCGGCAGCCACACAATCCTCAAACTCGAGGACGGCAGACTAAGCACAATCGCCGGAACTGACTTTGAGAAAGGCAGCGACGAATACTACGCCGGAGGCTATCAGGACGGAGCCGCCTTATCAGCGAAATTTTCAAGCCCGACGGGTCTCACGGTAACAGCCGACGGAACAATCTACGTAACCGACAGCGGCAACGGGGCAATACGCAAGATACAAAACGGCGCGGTAACAACGGTATCACTCTCCGACGCAAACCGCGGCGACGCGTTCCCGGTATCTCCGCGCGGAATCGTGCAAAGCGGCGGTAATCTCTATATCTGCGACATTTTCGCGGGAGTGCTGTTCGAGCTTGTGACGCAGCCTTTTGAGGACGTAAGTCCGGAAGCTTGGTACGCGGACGCTGTAGACTACGTATATTCGCGCGGGCTTATGGTAGGTACAAGCGGAAGCGAATTCAATCCGAACGCAACGGTAACGCGGGCGATGTTCGTAACGATATTGAGCAGAATGTACACAAACGGCAATCCCGGCGCGGTTATAAGCGGCGCTCTGACGTTCCCCGACGTCCCGGACGGCGAATACTACACTGCGGCGGTATCGTGGGCGGCGGACAAAAAGCTCATCGTAGGCTACGAGGGGAACTTCGACCCGGACGGCTTACTCACGCGTGAAACGTTGTTCCTCCTGCTGTACAATTACGTAAATACAGCGGGCGGCGGCGCGGGAAATATTGCGCTAACGGCTAAAAGCGCGTTATCGCTTGGCGATTTTAGCGACCGAAGCAGCGTATCCCCGTGGGCAAAGTCCGCTGCGGAGTGGATAATAGGCAGCGGAATAGTTGTCGGGAGCAACCGGCAAATCAATCCGAAGCAAAACATCACACGGGCTGAAACCGCAAGGCTGCTAATGCTACTCGGAACGGCTGCGTAAGCATATAACAGCAAAATAAACGAACTCGCACTTATTTCGTAACAACGCGGAACGCTTTTGAACAAGTGTTCCGCATAATCTTTTATATGCTTAAAAAATGCGCTTGACAGTCAGAAGAACTTGTGGTATAATCATATTAGCTTTGAGAAAGACTTCAAGACTTTGGTTTGAGTATTCATACATATAATATAAGCCACTGAAAGGAAAGGTGTTCACTATGAAAAAGTACATCTCAATTCTTACAGCAATCGCGTTACTAGCGGCGTTATTCACGGCTTGCGCAAAAGCTCCCGTTGAGACGGAAGAAAGCGGCACGCCGGGGACTACTCCGAACCCGTGGGCTACTTCCGGAGTTATTCCTACCGCCGCGCCTCCGGTTGTTCCTACCGACAACAGGGAAACGACTAACGAGGACGGCAAGCCGATAATGTACATCGGCGCGTTTTCCGCAGGAAGCTTTGAAATAGAAGATTCGTTCGGCTGGCTCGAAAAAGCCGTCAGGTACTTCAACTATAAATACACGGAGCAGGAAACGCGGGTTATCGACTACGGCGATGCTTCCGCTTCCGAAGCGATGTACCGTCTTACCGCCGAAATCATCGCGGGCAAAATGCCGGATATGCTCATCACCCACGGACTTCCGGTTGACCGCTACATATCGCTCGATTTGCTGTACGATATGAGCGACTGGCTCAATGCGGAGGACTTTTTCGCGGGACCGCTCGAAGCGATGAAAACAGACGGCAAGCTGTACGAAATTTCACCCGCGATTACCGTTACCTCATTCTACGGACTGGAGAAATACCTCGGAGCGGAGGGAGCGCTCTCGCTGGACGACATATACGCCGCTTGGGAAAAGTTCAGCAACGGCGGCAGCGACAGCGATAAAGCGTTCATAAGCGGCTTATCCAACGAAATCGTATGTATGCTGCTGGTTTCCGCCTACGTTGACCGCTTTATTGACAGCAATACCGCAACCTGCGACTTTACAAGCCCGGAGTTTATCAAGCTGCTTGAGTTCTGTCAAAAACTTCCGGCACACCCTCCGGAGCTGAACGTAAAGGAAGATATCGGCATCTACGACCCGATTTCGAAGTCAACGACAGAGATGCCGGAGCTGCATCACGCGGCGGACGTAAGACGCGAAAACGCACTGCTCGGAGTTATGTCAACCTCTAAGACCTGGGGGATTCCCTACGGTCCGCACTATTTAGTCAAGTCCGCGCTGGGAAATGCAGACTACCGCTTTATCGGTTACCCGGGCGCGAATACAGCTTCGGTATTTCTCGACTTCCCGATTGCGGTATCTGCGAACTCGGCAAATCTCGAAACCGCGCGGAGCTTCGTTGACGACTCGCTGCTGCTGATATTTATGAACCGCGGAGGCGACGAACTGCCGGTACTGCCGTTCAGCCATAAGCTGATTACGCAGTTTGTCGAGCGCTCTATTAAGAAAACCGTAGCTACGGAAGAGAAAATTGAGGAGCTGAAAGCCGCCGGAGAGTACGAACGATACAACGATTCGCGCGGATTGAGTATGTTTAATAACAATGTATTGTTTACGCTGTTTGACAATCCCGTGCCGTACTACACTTTGGACGATTACCGCGAAGTCGAGACCATTATAGACGAAGCGGGCATACGGGTTCGCAGCCCTATAGCGTCCTATCTGCCGCCGTTCAACAAGTCGCAGATAAATCCGAACCGCAAGGCAATCGTTCCGTCCGCGGCGTCACTCCTGAACCCGATAATCGCGGAGGAGATACAAGCGTTATTCGGCGGGATTCAGGACGCTAATCGCACCGCGGAACTGATACAATCGCGCTACAGCGTTTATTTGAGTGAGCAGAAAGTAAACTAAGAAAATCAAGCGTCAGTAACACTCCCGCGGGCTTCCTCATAAGATGAAACGGACGCGAAAACGTCTGAATCTAACTATCAAAGGAAGGCGAAACCTATGGAAACTATGACAATGAAGCATTACAAGGGGGACACCGACTGCCGCTGTGTCGGCGGAGCGCAAACGGGCGGAGGCTGCGGATATCCGATGTTTATGTTGGTTCCCGTACAGCAAGCCTGCTGTCAGCAAAGCTGCGGCTGCGGCTGCGACGACTATGACGACCATCACCACCACCACCATCACGGCGACTACGTACGGGCAATCACAGAGGGCGAACGTCCGATGACCTGCGGGGAAGCCGTTCGCTTTGACACTAACGTTCTCAACTCCGGGACGGCAATCACTCACACAGCCGGCAGCGACACTTTCACCGTTAACCAGCCGGGCTACTACGAGGTTACATACTATGCTCATCTCGGAGTCGGTTCCGCAATAGGCGGCAGTGCGACGTTCGGTATCGAGGGACACCCGGAAACCATTGCTACCGCAAATACGGGAACCCAATACGGCGACGGAACAGCCTACTGGTCGGGAACGCTCTACCTGACGGCGGGGCAAACAATCCGCTTAGTACCGATAGAGGGCTGTAACAACACCTTAGGTCTCGCGGAGTTGAGCGTCAAGAAAGTCGGCTGAACGCGTTGACAAATATCAGACGGCAAAAACTAATAAGCGGAGGTTCGGACGTATTCTATGTCCGAACCTCCGTTCGCATAGCTTAGTTGTACCCGACTGCCATTTCGTCGTGCAGCCACATCAATACAGCCTCCACAGGGCTGAATGTGTCAACTCTTATCGCGATTCCCAGCGCGTAGTACATCGCAATCGCGGAAATTACGCAGACCGCGATAATCTCACGAGGCTGACGTTCCGCGGCTAACCTCGGGACGATTCTCCAAATTATTAGTCCGCTTAGTATTACTAAATAAACCATTTATGCTTCCGCCCTCATTTTTGCCGGTTTGTCAGTTTCCCTGCGCTTTTTCACGAAGCCGCGGATAAGTGAGCCTATCAGCGTTATCGTCGGCAGTACAAACTCAAACGCGGTCCAGAAAAACGGCGAGGTTGTAGTCCCGAAATAGAAGCTGTCGCCCGCGCTGCCCATTATTTTCAGACTGTAAACGGCGATTAACGCCCCGACAGGGAGCAGCAGCGACTTATAATGTTCGAGACGAAGTATATGCTTCAACGCTTGCAGTGTGCCGTAGAACGAAATCAATATCCGAAACATTGAGAAAGTCATCATCATCAGCGAGTATATACTCTCGGTGCTGCTAAGTGATGTTCCGAAATTTATTAGGCGTACCGCGTCGAAAGAGGGCAGCATAGAGAATTCCGCAACTCTCCCCAGCAGCAGTGTTTCGCGAAGATGCGTGACAGAAAGATACAAAACGCTGTAACCTAAAATAAAGAGGTAGCCTCTCGTAAAACCGCTGTTTTTTTGTTTGAGCTTTCCGGCGAATATCAGCATACCGATACTTTCACCGAGTGAAATTGAGGACATAATATGCCCGGAGCGCACATAAACCATAGGTTCCTGAGCGAGAATAGGCTGCACATTAGTAAAGTCCATCTGCTGAATCGAAATGATAATCTCGAATCCAAGTACCGCGATTCCCAAAACGAGTACAGTCATAGGCAGCCGCGCTATGGTATTCAGCCCTTTGCCAAGTGCGTAACAGCAAGTTCCTATCGTAACAATTGTGATAACAACGATAGAGGTTTCGTTAAGCAAGTTCGCCGTGACAAAATTTTCCAGCTCGGAAGCGTTTAGAGAAGCAATACACAAAAAAAACACGGCGTACAAAAAAGAAACGAATCTGCCGAGAACAGGTCCGAGCGCGGCTTCATTTATACCGAACAAATCTTTATCCGGGTGACGTTTCACTAAAACGATACACATCGCGGCAACCGGGAGGAACATCAGCGCGCAGATAAACGGAATAAGCCACGAGTCGCGTCCGGCAACGCTGCTCACAAAAGCCGAGTGAAGTATCGACCCCATCATATAGCACATTCCGATTGATATAAACTGCCCCTGTGTCAGTTTTAGTTCTTTCATATCCCCTCCGAGTTTATTTGTCCGGCCACCGCGTAATATTCTACTCTAATAAACGTAAAGCTTTTAGCTTTACGGAGCCGAAGCGCCTATTCAGCTTTTTCTACCGGAATATCTTTCGCCGGTTTTGAGATGTTTTCCGATATCGCGCCGCTGCTGTCAAGTATTGTTTCAACATTGATTATAATATTTAGATTTGGGTATACAGAATCCCAATCGGCGAGAAGTTCTTTGCTTTCTTTCGGGTATTTCTTATAGATAGCTTCTCCGAAGCCGAATACGTCGGAGTTTAGACCGCGGCTCACGTCAATAGCGTTCTGCAGCTCACGCGCAAACGACGCGTCAGCGTATTTTTCGAGCTGCTTACGTTTCTCCGGCTTATAATATTTTTCGTCTATGCTTACAGCCGAGAGTATACAGCGGAACTTTGCGTTTATTTCGATGGAGAATTCTCCGTTTTCGTATTTCGGAATAATTCGCGTTTTAGAGAGGATTATTCTTAGGTCAACCGTACTTCCGTCCGGAGTTTTCACTTCGTGCGTACCGCCTTTGTACGCCCCGATAATAACAAGCCTTGAGCGGGACTGATGCGGCGTGAGTGTGCCAATCATTCGCTCGCCTTTGAATACCGCCGAGCCGCGAAGTATAGCGTGATTATTCTCAGCGTCGATACCGACCAGCGGGAGCGTAGGCGCGGTAGTCGGACTTAGTGTCTCGTTCATAAAGTCCGCAAGTGTGCTTTGTCCGCACATCGTGTCATATTTCTGCGCCGAAAGCAGATTTATCAATACCGTAACCGGCATACTCTCAACTTTCGGCTCAAGCTCAAACAGTTCGTCCGCGGTTTTCTCCGCTACGAACAATGGGATGCTGTAACGCGCGTTCGAAGAGCGGCAGAAGTAATCGAGAACGTCATTTAGCCCGTTCTCCGCAACTTTACGCCCTATCGTAATGACCTGCGTGTGTCCGGTATAGAGCTTACGGCTCAGCATATTGCCTAAATCGCGGAGCGGTATTTGAATCCCGTCACCTATCTGTGACATATTGGTAAATGACCTCTCGGAGTTTTCCTCCCCAAAATCCACGGCGTTGGCAAATTGACCGATTATTTTATATTGTCCGTCCTCCGCTGAGTCTACGCCGATTCCCATCAAGAGCGCGAGTCCGTTGATTTCACTCGCGCTCAGGCAAGAGGACAAGAGAGTTAACATAGTGCAAGCAACTAATATCAGGCATATAGCTCTTTTCTTTCCGCGTTTCATTGTATCGTCCCCCGTTTTTCCCGCGCAATTCGCGGTATAGCCATTCGGCTATGTTTTTGCCGTTTCGGACCGACTTTACGAGCGTTCGCGGCTCGTAAAGTCAGTGCTAACCGGTGTCAGCTAAGCTCACAACCGTAACAATTGTCAAACGTAACAGCGGTATATAAACTATATTTCGCTGCCGCTGCCTCGTACTCCGCCGGAAAATTTAGGTTCCTTGACGTTTTTACGGTTTGTCGGCTTAGGATGGATTATACTCGGTCGTTTCTTCAAAAACCAGAGCGGCATTCGCACTATCGTATCGCTTAAATCTCCGGGAGACATAGGCGCTATCGGATGCAGATAGGGCGCTCCGAAGGATTCGAGCGAACCTAAATGGGTGAGCAGTACAAGACCCCCGAGCATCAAGCCGAAACCGCCCAGTATAGACGCCAGAATCAGGAACAGCCAGCGAATCAGCGAGAGCGGGTCGCTCACTGTCGGAGTTACATAGCCCGCGACAGCCGAGAGAGCTATCACTATCACCACGGGAGCGCCGACGATTCCGGCTTCTATCGCGGCTTGCCCCATTACTAAGGCTCCTACGGTGGAAACCGCCTGACCGGTAGGTTTCGGGAGCCGCACTCCCGCCTCGCGCAATACTTCGAATGTGAACAGCATTACGGCGGTTTCAAGCGGCGAACTGAAAGGCGTATCCTCCGTAGCGGCGGAAATAGTATAGAGCAGCGCGGTTGGGATTACCTCTTGATGAAAATTTACGAGAGCGACATAAATCGCGGGAGCCGTAAGACTGAGGAAAAAAGCCGCGGTGCGCAATATCCGCAGAAAAGTCGCAAAATACGGACGTATCGAATAATCCTCGGGCGAGTGAAAATTCTCGGCAAAGAGCATCGGCATTGTCAGCACAAAGGACGAACCGTCGACTATCAGCGCGCAGCGTCCGTCGAGCAATTTGGACGCTGCAACGTCCGGCTTCTCCGTATAGCCGATAGTCTGAAAGATACTGCGCGGAGCGTCCTCGATATATTCCTCAACATATCCGTCAGACAAAATAGCGTCAACGTCAATCGTTTTAAGTCGTTTGCGGACTTCCTCGATTAGGCTGTTCTGCGCTACATCGTCTAACCAGCAAAGGCAAATGAGCGTGTTGGTACGTTTACCGACTGTAACACTCTCCATACGGAGATGAGTGGTCTTGAGCTTTTTGCGTATCAGCGCGGTATTAACGCGGAAGTTCTCCGTAAAACCCTCGCGGGGTCCGCGTATTACAGTTTCGGTCTGCGGTTCCTCCACGCTTCGTCCCGGAAAGCCTTTGGTATTGACGAATACGGCGGTTGCGTAGCCGTCAACGAAAAGTGCGGTATCACCGTTCATAATCGCTTCGGCGGCTTGCTCAATTGATTCTGCTGTTCCGCACTCGCCGATAGTAATGTCGCTGCCGTTCAGCAGCGGTTTCATAAGGAGTTCGCCTATTGGGTTTGCGTCCGCAAGTCCGTCGATAAAAACAATTCCCGCGTCCCTGCCGTCCGGCAAAGCGAAGCGGCGCATAACAAAATCGTTATCACCGTGAAAGAGGTCTTGCATAGCCTGTAAATTATCCGCTAAGCCGAGCTGTATGGCTTGCATAAGTTATCACCGCCTTTGGCTGTATTATTGCCAAATGAGGGAGTATTATACAAGCCTCGCGGTCAATATCGCGGCTTCTCACGCTGACAGGCTGAAAACGTCGAAAGCATCAAGCGCGGCATAAACCAAATCTCCGGCATTGTAACCGCGAATCTTGAGATGCCGCAAGGAAAGTGCGGATTTGTACATTTCGTCAAAATTTGCGTCGATTGCTGCGCAAAAACCACTTGAAGCTCCAAAGCAAAAGGTTGCAAAAATCTACAAATAACGCAAAGATTCAATTAAGGTCAATTTGGGCAAAAGACACAAAAGGTTATACAAACTGTAAAGCAAACATATAGATAATTGTCATTGTTCATAGTTTATTAACTTTCTTGTGACGAAAGGTTCATACTATTCGGTTATTTTGACTAACATTGCTGAAAATGAAAATAAACTATTGACAAATCGTCACAAACGTGATATTATAGTCAACATCAAGGTAGCAAATTGACCAAGTGAATGAGCGGACGCTGAAAGATGCTTGTAGCTATCAACTATCCGCAAAATTTATTGAGTCAAACCCCCAAAATCATTTTAGCTAGGAGGATAGCACATGAAAAAGGCACTCGCACTTGTCATTGTGGCCGTACTGCTTACGGCTGTTATGGCACCCTGTATGTTAGCCGGAGCAGCTGATGTACCAGTGGAACTTTCTACCGCTTTCCCAGTAGGCAACTGGCCAATGGCAGCGGGTACGTATGACCCGGGACTCGACACACTTGGAATACCCAACGGATATCAGGTATACGGCTTATTCGACGCCGCATATTCGATACTTCCGGACCCGGCGAGCGTTACCGGCTACACAGATGCCGGAAGCGTATCGGCAGTAACCGACGGCACCTACGCAATTGGTGACGCAGGTTCGGGCTTCAAGTATGTAATTCTTGGGACAACTGACCCAATCGGTGCAGCGGCTCCGGCGGCACCGGCTGACGCAGCCCCGGCACCCGCGGGCGATGTACCTCCCGAATTGGCTACGGCTTTCGTGGTGGGAACTTGGCCTCTCGCGGCGGGTACTTATGACCCCGGTCTCGATACTCTCGGAATCCCCGGCGGCGCGGCAGTCTACGGATTGTTTGACGCGGCGTACAACATTTTACCCGACCCGGCTAGCGTAAGCGGCTACACGAACGCCGGCAGCGCAAGCGCCGTTACCGAAGGCACCTACGCAATCGGCGACGCTGGTTCGGGATTTAAGTACGTAATCCTCGGAATCGCGGGCACAGGCAGCGTAGCGGCACCTCCGGCGGCACCTGCGGCTCCCGCAGCTCCCGCGGCTCCTCCGGCCGGTGCAACCGGTCCGCAGCAATTAGCGGCTTTCAACACGAAAGAAGAAGCCGGTAACATCTACTTCACGGCTTCCGTAAACGGTAAAGTCGAAGTAGCTGCGCAGCCCATTCCGTATACAAAGGGAATGACAGCCGTTGACGCGTTAGTCGCGGCACACGAAAAATGGTATTCAGGCGGAGCGTCCGGTTTTGCGGGCGGTATCGACTCTACCTATAATATGTACCTTATCACAACTGCGTGGGGTATTACGGCAACTCCCGCCATTATGGTCAACGGAATGCCTCAGGGACATCCGGATATGATGGGCGGCGCGACTTCCGACAAACTTCTCCTCTCCGAGGGCGACAACCTTGTAATGATTGCTTCCTCCGGTATGGCTTCTTACGTTTCGGTTGAGGGTTCGGTCGACGGAGACAACGTAACTCTTACCGGTTTGACGTGGGTACTGGACTTCTCGACCTTTACGTGGAGCAATTCACCGTTCAAGGGTCAGCTCGTATCTGAAGACGGTACGGAAATCGGCGACTTTGACGAAGCCGGCGAAATCACTGTCCCGACGTCACAGGGCATCGTAATCCTGAGCATTAAGCCGCAGGTTACGGCAAGCGGCAAAACGCTCCCCGGTCCGCAGTCTACTTTTAATGACCCGATTACAACCTATCCTATCGGTCAGTTCAACGAGTACCGCGATAACAAGTATGACTATTCGTTCTTCGGCAACAAAACCAGTCACTGGGTTGCTCCGGGCGAACCGTTCCTGCTAATGCTCGAAGTCAACGTAATGACGACCGAAAAAGAATCTAGCTACAAAGACGCTAAAGCTTACAGCGCGGCTGTACTTGCTCATCAGGCAAACGCGAAACTTCCTGTAGACCTCGGCGACGGCACGACAATCGTCTGGGAATCCTCGGGACTGTGGAAAACTCCGGCAGAGCGCGGATTTAACGAATCGTCATTACCGGAAATCCCGGCAGGCGCTAACGGCTACTGGACAAAACAGGACCAGAATGGCAAATTCGTAATTACCAGCCCGTCTGACTCCGGAGCAAAATACTTCGTACAGCTTCACGCCGAAGTGTGGGCATCCACAAAAGAGGGCGACCCCGAAGGTCTTGAAGTTGCGTACACTAACCACGGTGACGGACGTCAGCTCCTCCTCGTTGTTATGTTCAGCTTACTGCTTTCCGTTCCGACAGCTATCGCGGCTTTCATAGGTAACTCAACGGAACTTAAATCCGGCGGTAAGAAATTCACCGGACTTAGCGGTGCAAAGAAAGACTAATAATTCCTGCGGGTTCCGCTGCGGACGCTGAACAGCGTTGCCGCGCGGGACGAAAGTAAAACAAATACATTGGAGGTTTAACAATATGCCTACTCCTAACACCGCGGGAATGAAGAAAACATCCCTCGGCACGGTCTTAAAGAGAATTTGGAAAATGGCTATTCCATACTGGACACAGTCCAACGAAAAGTTTGGAAGCTTACTCTTGGTTCTCATAAACTTCGCACAGATGGCGCTGGTTATCTTAGTCACGGTTCGTATGAATGCGTGGACGCGTGACTGGAACAACGCTCTTGCAAATACCGACTTCGATATGTGGGCGAAAAACTTATACGTCTTGCTAATCGTCGGCGGTTCGATGATGATTATCGGCTCTCTCCAACAGTATACTAACGCGTGGTTCCAACTTCGTTGGAGACGTTGGATGACAGCCCGCTACATTCGCTTCTGGCTTGAGGGCGGCACACACTATCGTATGCAATTAACCGGAAACGAAACCGATAACCCTGACCAGCGTATTCAAGACGACGTTACGCAGTTTACCGGAGGCACTTGGAACTATCTGTTCTCCTTGATAAACAACTTCGCGTCGTTCGGTACTTATGTAACAATCCTTTGGAATTTGTCAAATACAATTCCGCTATACATCAACGGTGTTGACTACTCGTTCCCCGGATACTTTATCGTAGTCGCGTTTGTATGGGCGTTGATAGGAACGGTCGTAGCGCACGTCTTTGGTAACCCGCTCGTTCGCTTGCAGTTCAACCAACAGATGTACGACGCAAACTTCCGTTACGCTCTTGTACGCGTACGTGAAAATTCCGAGCAAATCGCACTGTTAAAGGGCGAGAACGTAGAACACGGCCGCTTAATGGTAGCTTTCGGTGACATCGTTATGAACAGCTTCCGCACAATGGGAACGACGCTTCGAATGGGCTTCGCGACCGGCGTACTGGGAATGTTCGACGGTATCTATATCTCGCTGTTACTCGGACCTGCGTTGATGGCAGGTATTCTCCCCGGTGGTATGGGAGCAATCCAACAGATTGCAACCTACATACAGAGCGTCGGCAGCGCGTTCAAGTGGATTCAGACGAACTACGCAATGCTCGCTCCGTACGTTGCGGTCGTCAACCGTCTATACGCGTTTAACGATAACTACGAGCTTACGCAGAAAGCGGTGGAAGCAAGCGACATCAAGATTTCGCAGCTTCCGGACGACGGAATTACGGTCAAGAATCTGTCCGTCTTCCTGCCGGATAAACTTCTTCCGGACGGCACAATCCTCCCGGGCAAACTGCAAATCATTGCCGAGAACCTTACGTTCGGTAAGGGCGAGAAAATCCTTATCAAAGGACGTACAGGCGCCGGTAAGACCACGTTGTTCCGCGTATTGTCAGGCATTTGGCCGTTCGGTACAGGCGACATCAAGCAACCGAAGAATCGCCGCGTAATCGTTCTGCCGCAATCTCCGTACTTCCCGATTGGTACCCTCGAGCAGGCTATGAGCTATCCTGAGACTCCGGGAACCTATCGCAGAGAAGACCTCGAACAATCGCTCCGCGACGTTGGAATGGACAAATTTGTACCGCGTATCGACGAAATCGCGAACTGGAATATGATGCTCTCCGGCGGTGAACAGCAACGTATCGGTATTGCCCGCGCTATGCTGTACAACCCGGATTACCTCTTCTTCGACGAAGCCACGGCAAGTATGGACGAACCGTCAGAGGAAGAACTCTACACGATGCTGCTCAAGAAGATGAAAGATACGACGATTATTTCAATCGGTCACCGTTCAAGTCTTGAGAGATTCCACAGCCGCTTGATAGTAGCCGAAATCCAGCCGGAAGGCAACTACAAGTTTGTAGAGAAAGACCATATGTCACACGTAGACTTCTAAACGGCTATCCTCAAATAGCGATACGGATGCGGACTGAGAACTCTCAGCCAAGTATCCGGAACAGCAGGCGGAGCGGCAATTTGCCGCTCCGTTTGCCATTTTTTTAGCGCGGAATAATGTTGCATATTAGCTCTTGACAAAGGCGATATGTTGTGCTATAATGCTTAACGGTATTAAAAGTTTTTAGTGATAAATTTTAATGCCATTCAGCAACTTTTGGGAGGACCATTTATGGACAGAGACGCGCAAACAGCCGCGCTGATACGCGGCGCGACGGCGCTGATGACTGATATGCACCGCAACAGTCTTCACAAAGAATTCAGCGGGGAGGCGATAATCCTTGTTTGTATAGCTCTTTGCGACGGACACATACTTCCGAGTGAGCTTGCGGCGCGGCTTCGGGTAAGCCAGCCGCGTGTTGCGGCGGTTCTGGGAGTGCTTGAGCGCAAAGGACTCATAAAACGCGAAGTTGATACGTCCGACAGACGGCGAATGCTCGTAACCATTACAAGCGAGGGGAGCCTTGCCTGCGACAGGCACCTCGCGAAACTGCGAACTAAAGCGGTAAGAGTGCTGGACGAGTTAGGCGACCCTGATGCGGAACATTTGGTGCGGATTGTCGGACGGCTTCACGTGATTTTCGAAAATGAGAAAGGATGCAATATATGACTGCTGTATTCAAATATCTGAAAGCGGGAGCTTGGGCGGCGATTTGCGTATGCTTCGCGTTGATTTTCGCGCAGGTATGGCTTGACTTGAAGCTTCCGGACTATATGGCGGAGATTACTACGCTTGTTCAAACGCCGGGGAGCGTTATGCGCGACGTTTGGATTGCGGGCGCTAAAATGCTCGTCTGCTGTCTTGCTAGTGTTGCGACATCTGTTGCCGTAGGCTTCATAAGCGCGCGTGTAGCCGCAGGCTTTTCGCGTGATTTACGCGGCGGCTTATTCGCTCACGTCGAGAATTTCACTATGGAAGAAATCGGAGGTTTCTCAACTGCCAGTCTTATCACCCGCACAACTAACGACATTACGCAGGTGCAAATGCTCGTGGCTATGGGTTTGCAAATTATTATCCGCGCACCGATTATGGCGGTATGGGCAATGCTGAAAATCTCCGCTAAACAATGGGAGTGGACGGCTCTCGTAGGTGCTGCAATCGGAGCGATGATACTGCTGATTGTCTTTATGATGATTTACGCCTTGCCGAAGTTCCGGAAAATCCAGACCTTGACGGACAATCTCAACCGCGTTACGCGTGAGAATCTCACGGGAATACGCGTTGTAAGAGCCTATAACGCTGACAAATATGAGGAGGGAAAGTTTGAAACCGCAAACCACGAACTTACCGATAACAACCTCAAAGTTTTCAGCGCGATGGCTGTATTTATGCCCTTTATATCGATTGTTATAAACGGTATGTCGCTTGGGATTTACTGGATTGGCGCGTACCTCATAGACGCGGCTCCGATTACGGACAAGATTACGCTTTTTGCTGATATGATTACTTTTTCATCGTACTCAATGCAGGTGCTGATGTCCTTTATGATGCTTGTAATGATTTTCGTTATGCTGCCGAGGGTAATGGTCTCGGTACGCAGGATTGCGGAAGTGCTAACCACCGAGCCGCGAATCCGCGACGGAAACGTAACTGAATCCCCGGCGGGAGTCAGCGGAGAGATAGAATTCAAAAACGTCAGCTTCAAATATCCCGGAGCGGAGGACTACGTACTGCGCGAAGTAACATTCTCCGCAAAACGCGGAGAAACGGTAGCGATAATCGGCTCTACGGGAAGCGGTAAGTCGTCCCTGCTGAACCTCGTTACTCGCTTTTACGATACAACTGAGGGAAGCGTAAGCGTTGACGGTATTGACGTTCGCGATTATACACAGGAGGCGCTCCGCAACAAGCTCGGCTACGTGCCGCAACGTGCAATACTATTTAAGGGAACCGTCACGGACAATGTAAAATTCGGTTTTTCCGCAAGTTCTCATTCAGACGTCCTTGGCGATGTGAAAAAGGCGGTGTCAATAGCGCAGGGTACGGACTTCGTGGAAGCTATGTCTGACGGCTACGAATCCGCAATCTCGCAGGGCGGTACTAATGTTTCAGGCGGGCAGAAGCAACGGCTTTCGATTGCGAGAGCGATATACCGCAACCCCGAAATTTTAATATTTGACGATACTTTCAGCGCGCTGGACTACAAAACCGACCGCGCTTTGAGAAGTACGCTGAAACGTGAAACGAGCGGGATTACAAGCCTTATCGTCGCCCAACGTATCGGGACAATCCGCGACGCTGATAAAATTCTCGTCTTGGACGGCGGACGCTTGGCGGGAATCGGAAAGCACAGCGAGCTAATGAATAGCTGCGAAGTATACCGCGAAATCGCGCTCTCACAACTTTCAGAGGAGGAACTTGTGTAATGAATGACGAATACGAATTCGGCTCCGCGAAAACTGGCGACGACGACCGCGACGACGACAAACCTGAAAACTTTAAGGAAGCGTGGATAAAGCTCCTGCGCTATTCCAAAGCGTACTTCCCGGTGCTAATCATCGCCGTGATTTGCTCCGCCGCGAGTTCGATACTGACGCTGATTGGTCCCGATAAGCTGCGCGAATTGACAAACCTCGTAACCGACGGATTGTTGTCGGGCATTGACCTAGCCGCTGTCGGTACTATTGCCGTTTCGCTGATTGTGCTTTACAGCGTCGGCGCGGTACTCTCTTTCGCGCAGGGAATAACTATGACAGTCGTATCGCAGAAGCTCTCGAAAAATTTGCGCACGTCTATCTCGAAGAAAATCAACCGCTTACCGCTTAAATACTACGATTCCAACAGCTACGGCGATATATTAAGCCGGGTAACTAATGATACGGACACGCTGGGCAATTCGCTCAACCAGAGCATAGGGCAGCTAGTCCACGCGGCGGCTATGTTTATCGGCTCGATAATTATGATGTTCAAGACTAATCCGCAAATGGCGGTAACGGCGGTAGCGTCAACAATCCTCGGCTTCGGCGTAATGATACTGATTGTATCGAGAACGCAGAAATACTTCAAGCAGAATCAGGATAACCTAGGCGATATAAACGGTCACATCGAGGAAATTTACGCCGGTCACAATATCGTTAAAGCATACAACGGAGAGCGGGGAGCTAAGCAAACTTTTGACGAGATAAACGACCGTCTCTACGAATCGAATTGGAAGTCCCAATTTTTGTCAGGGCTAATGATGCCGTTAATGGGATTTATTGGTAATTTTGGCTATGTGGCAGTCTGCGTTGTCGGAGCATACCTCGTTATGCATAGTGTTATCACGTTTGGGGTAATCGTTGCGTTTATGATTTACATTCGTTTGTTCACGCAGCCGCTGTCGCAGATGGCGCAGTCGTTCACAAGTATGCAGTCCACAGCTGCTGCCGCGGAACGTGTGTTTGAGTTTATTGACGAAGCCGATATGCCGCCGGAGCGCGAAACCCTCACAGCCGTTGACTGCGCAAAGATAAGAGGAGACGTAAGCTTCAACAACGTAGTGTTCGGCTATTCCGAAGATAAAACGGTCATCAACGACTTTTCGGCAAATGTAAAAGCCGGGCAGAAAGTCGCGATAGTCGGACCAACCGGCGCCGGTAAGACGACAATGGTCAATCTGCTAATGCGTTTCTACGAAATAGGTTCCGGCGAGATAACTATTGACGGTACTTCCATTTCGCAAATCAGCCGTGAAAATGTTCACGATATGTTTTGTATGGTGTTGCAGGACACGTGGCTTTTTGAGGGTACAATCCGCGAAAATATAGTTTACAGCAAGCGCGATGTTTCGGACGCAAGTATTGACGCGGCTTGCAACGCGGTCGGCTTAGACCATTATATCCGATCGCTTCCGAAAGGTTACGATACGATTTTGGGCGATAACGCCAATATTTCAGCGGGTCAGCGTCAGCTTCTCACAATTGCGCGGGCGATGATACAGAATTCGCCGCTGTTAATTTTAGATGAAGCCACAAGCAGCGTTGATACACGCACCGAACTGCTTGTGCAGAACGCTATGGACGCGTTGACCGTCGGTCGAACTTCGTTCGTTATTGCGCATAGGCTCTCGACTGTCCGCAACGCCGATTTGATTCTCGTTATGCGCGACGGCGGGATTACCGAACAAGGTACTCACGTTGAGCTGCTATCCCGCGGCGGCTTCTACGCTGAACTATATAACTCGCAATTTGAAGATAGCTGAATGTAACTTCGTTTTGAAGCTGAAAAGCACAACTAATCTTATACCTCAAAGTTTTGGCTTTTTCTAATGATTCAATTTCCGGCATACAAAACCGTTGCAAGCGGAGAACTTGTCCCGAAGTTTCGTCACATAAACGTCAACTGCACGGAGCGTGCTGTCGCTCTCAATGCCCCAAAATTCGTCCATAAGCTGCGCCCGCGTGAACGTCTTTTTTGGGTACGACAACAGCTTGTAGAGGAGATTGAACTCCCGAAGCGTCAAATAAACAGGCGTTACACTTTTATGTAACACCACTATTACTTGGTTAAAAGTCTGTATTCGGGCGGGCGTTTGCCGCTCCGCGGGAGGAAGTCGTCTCCGTCACACGGGTCGCGTTAATACGACTGCGGATTGCTTATTTCACCTTGTCCGTTGAATGCTCCGCAAACGATATGTACGGGACTAGCATCGCTTTCCGGTGCGTTTTCACGCAAAATTTGATGCCATTCAACTGTACTCCCGGCTAAACGTAGGCGCTTTCTGTGTACAATTACAGCTTTTACTCTATTGTAACAAGAATATACTCGCTTTGGAATCCACTGCCTTGTTTGACGATTAAAAAAAATTTCGTTAGGTACCTTGACAAATTGGAATCCTTGTGTTATAATGGTTAGGTACAGAAGTAATCGGCTATATGAAAGGCAGACATTATGAAAAACTTATCACAAGCGGAGAAACTATTTATTCTGTTTCAGCGCGGCGCTATACTCGTTGGGCGCGGACAGCCTCCGCACTCCGGCGTTGGACACGGGCAGGGCTACATCCTTTCGCTTCTTGCGGAGTCGCAGCTTAGCCAAAAGGAACTTCTCGAAAAACTCGGCGTTCGGGCGGGTTCGCTCAGCGAATTGCTCGGAAAGCTCGAACACGCGGGTTTTGTTACGCGCTCTAAGGACGAAAACGACAACCGTGTTGTAAACGTAGAAATCACGGAATCGGGCAGAAAGTTTGCCGCGGAACATAGCGGAAAACGCGTCGAAACCGCCGAATCGCTGTTTGCCGCACTGTCTGATGACGAAAAAACTACGCTAATCGGCTTGCTGGAAAAACTCCACGACTCTTGGAGACAAGAGCGCGAAGCTCACGACTTTGAACACAGAGGCGGCGGACGGCGCGGAGGTTTCAAACCGGGACGCGGCTTCCATTCGCCCCATTTCGGAGGGTTTCCGCCTCCGCCGCCTCCGCGTTATGACGGACACGGCTTCGGCGGATCGGGTTTTGAACATCCGCGCCCGTTTGCCGATTTCCACAGTGAAACCGGTAAACATCACGGGAACGGTAAACACTCTCACGGCGAGGAAATTACCGACCCGGCACTCAAAGCTCATCTCGAAACCTTGAACTGCGGCGAGTGCGATAAAAATTGCAAGCTGTCCGCTCCCCATTGCGGCAAGGGAACAAAGAAGCAGCAAGCGGCAAGCGCGGACTTTGCAAAGTTAAGCTGAATCTGACACTTGACAAATCCGCGGCTTTGTGTTATACTGCTATAAAGTTGGACAGCGATTATGGCGCGTAGAACTCCTAACGGGGTTCTGCGCTTTTTTCATTTGCGCGAGCCTGACGAAAATAATTATTGAGGTGAAAATTATGTCAATGAAACATTTATACAACGCTGCGGTAACGCTGCTCGAAACAAGGCTGAAAATACTTGACGACGAATTTTACGTCAAATATTCGCATAATCTTATACACCAGCTGGAGCCTGATATCGCGGGGATAAAGATTGTATGCCACTACATCAATGACGTGTATAAAATGGCTGACTTGCTCATTAACCAGAGCGACATTGCCGTGTTGAAACGTAAAGACTATATTCAACAGGCTAAACCTAATGGCTACCGAAGCCTGCATTTAATCGTGTCCGTGCCGGTGAGTCTTTCGAATTCGACTGAAAACGCGGCGATTTCAATACAAATCAGAACTGTTGCGATGGATTGCTGGGCTAGTCTTGAGGGAGAGCTTCATTATAAGCCGACTACGACGAAAAGTATACCGGACATCAGAAAGCATTTGACGCGTTGCGCGGAATTGATAGCTGAACTCGACGCGGAAATGCAGAAGATTCACCGCGGGATTGCCGATTATTAGCTCGGGAGAACATTTTTTTACTTGCCGGATTCCGGCAAGTAGGCGCGTGTACCCGCCGCGCTTACGGCTAATTGCGACGTGCGAGATACCGAGTTCGCGAAGCTCCGCGATTACTCTTGCCGCTTCGCTTCGCGGAGGGTCCGAGATGTGCAGTAAGCCCGCGAGTTTGCCGTCTGCCGCGAGGCAGGCTGCTAAGCGCAAGACTTCCTCGCGGTTGAAGCCGTCAAGCGGAGTGACGAGCGTTATCCGAATTTTTCGAAAAATTGGAGTATTTTCCGATTTTGGCTTTGTTCCGCCTCCTGTTTTAGCTACATTATAGCACGAAGCAACCGATATTTCGAGAGGCAATTTTGCCGGTTAATTTTTGACTATGTACCCAATTTCCGTGACGGCGTTTGTGAGCTGCGCTAAACTTACGAGCGCAGCGTCGTATTGTACCTTTGCGGCGGCTTTTCTGCGTTTTGCCTGTACCTTTTTTATTCCGGGTAATCGGCGGATTGCGTCCTGTATCGCGATTTCACAATGTCCGCAGGACATACCGTCGATTTTGAGAATTGTTTCCGTCATTTTTCGCCCTCCAAACTCGATTGAAGTATATTTTTCAGCGCGTTACAACTGCCGCAATGCGACTGAACAATCGCGATATTACGGTTAGCGGCGGTTTTCTTCGCGATTTTTACCATTTCGTGCGACACGGGATTTGTGAAAACTACGATTAAATCCGGGTCTCCGATTTGGTTTTCAAGGTCGTGATTTGTCTGCGTAAAGATTTTATATTTGCAGTTCTGCTGTTTGCAAATGTCCCGATATCGGCAGACCATTCTGTCGTGACCGCCGATTATTACTACACTCATTTGTTCCCCTTTTTAAGTCGCTTCGGGCAAAGTTCCACTGCCCTTATGGCAGCGAAACTTTGCGCAAATTCATTAGTCCCTACCCGGGTATGTGAGGTTGTTTTTTATTTGATGTACTGCGGCAGGCTGACGCTTTCGGGCAGCTGCCGCAGCCGCAGTTGCAGGCAATATTTTTGCCTTTGCGCTTGTCAGAAATCATTGACGCGACAATCGCAGTAATGATGCCTAGGATTACGAGCGAAACAATAATCGTTCCGAGGTTGTACAATAAATATTCAAACATTTTCTCTCCTTTTTTACGCCGTTTAAGCTCTTTTTATGCCGTTTAAGCTATATAAACCAGATACTTTCTACCTCGCAGCCGTAAGGGCGGTTAAACATTTTTCCCACTACGCGATGATTGGCAGCCGGTTACCTTTCAGCTTATCCTGCGGATTTCGCCGGAAAAGCATATATATGAACGCGATAATCAGCAGGAACGCCGCAATTGTCCCAAGCCCGAAGTTTCCGGCGGTGAACAGCATACCCAATTGATAGACGCAAAGCGCTACGATATAAGCAAATACGCATTGATAGCCTATCGCGAACCAGAACCATTTCACGTTATTCATTTCGCGCTTGATTGCCCCGATTGCCGCGAAGCACGGCGCGCAAAGCAAGTTGAACACGAGAAACGAATACGCGGCGAGAGGTATCATCGCGGCTTGCAGATTTGCCCAGATTTCCACTCCGTCCTCCGCTACTTCCGCGAGGTCCGGACGATAGAGGATTCCGAACGTTCCGACGACGTTTTCTTTCGCAATCAGCCCCGTTATTGCCGCGACCGCGCTGCGCCAATCTCCCCAGCCGAGCGGATTGAAAATCCACGCTATCGCGCCGCCGATTACCGCTAAAATGCTGTCGGACATATCGACCATTCCGAAGCCGTTGTCCGTGAATCCAAAGCTCGACGTGAACCACACGAAGATTGTCGCGAGCAGTATAATCGTTCCGGCTTTTTTGATGAACGACCAGCCGCGCTCCCACATACTGCGCAGAATGTTTATCACCGTCGGCATATGATACGCCGGAAGCTCCATTACAAACGGCGCGACGTCACCGGCGAACATTTTCGTCTTTTTGAGAATAATTCCCGAGCAGATAATCGCGGCAATTCCGATAAAATACGCGCTCGGGGCTACCCACCACGCTCCGCCGAATAAGGCTCCGGCGATGAGCGCGATAATCGGAATTTTCGCGCTGCACGGAATGAACGTTGTGGTCATAATCGTCATTTTCCTGTCGCGGTCACTCTCAATCGTTCGCGAGGACATAATTCCCGGGACTCCGCAGCCTGTTCCGATTAGTATCGGAATAAACGACTTTCCCGATAGTCCGAAGCGGCGGAAAATCCTGTCCATAATGAACGCGATTCGCGCCATATATCCGCAGGCTTCCAAAAACGCAAGGAATATAAACAGTATCAGCATTTGCGGTACGAAACCGAGTACCGCTCCGACACCTGCGACTATACCGTCTAAGATTAGGCTGGACAGCCACTCCGCGCAGTTGATGGCTTCTAAGCCGCTCTCGATTGCGGGCGGTATGATTTCGCCGAATAGTACATCGTTCGTCCAGTCCGTGACTACCGCGCCGACAGTTGTTACCGATACGAAGTAAACGACAAACATTATAACCGCGAATATCGGCAGCGCGAGAATACGGTTCGTGACAATCTTGTCAATTTTGTCGGAAATTGACAAACGACCTTTGTTCTTGATTTTTACGCAGTCCTTGATAATTGAATCAATGTATGTATAGCGCTCGGCGGTTATGATGCTCTCGCTGTCGTCGCCAAGCTCATTTTCGCAGCGTTTTATGTCGCCCTCGATGTGAGCTATTGCGGACGTTTGAATTTTCAATTTCTCGATAATTTTCTCGTCGCGCTCAAAGAGTTTTATCGCGAAAAACCGTTGCTGTTCCTCGGGGAAATCGTGCAGTATGTGTTCCTCAATATGCGCTAAGGTGTGCTCAACGCTTCCGGAAAAGGTATGCTGCGGAAGCGTCGCAGCGCTTTGAGCAGCAGCAATCGCGAGGTTTGCGGCTTCCGTGAGGTTTGTACCTTTCAGCGCGGAAATCTCAATCGCCTGACAGCCGAGTTCCTTTGCGAGGTTTGCGATGTTAATTTTGTCGCCGTTTTTCTCGACAATATCGCTCATATTTACGGCTACAACGACTGGGATTCCGAGTTCCGTCAGCTGCGTTGTAAGGTACAGATTGCGCTCAAGGTTTGTGCCGTCAATAATGTTGAGAATAGCGTCCGGCTTTTCGTCAATGAGGTAATTTCGCGAAACGACTTCCTCAAGCGTATACGGAGAAAGCGAATAAATCCCCGGAAGGTCCATTACCGCGATGTCTTTGCGGTTTTTCAGCTTGCCCTCTTTTTTCTCGACGGTGACACCAGGCCAGTTACCAACGAATTGGTTTGAACCGGTCAGCGCGTTAAAAAGCGTAGTCTTGCCGCTGTTAGGGTTTCCGGCAAGCGCGATTGTTATAGCCATTGTTGCTTCTCCTTTTTTACGCCGTTAATATTGGCGAAATGTTTTTCGTTTATGCTCGTAGCCGCAAAATTCTTGTGCGTTTATCCGCCCACTTAGTCACAACTAACCTGCGGACAAATAGTTACGACGATTACGCGATTTCGATGAGTTCCGCGTCAGCTTTGCGGAGCGAAAGCTCATAGCCGCGAACTGTGATTTCAACAGGGTCGCCGAGCGGCGCAACCTTGCGGACGTAAACCTCTATGCCGTTCGTGATGCCCATTTCCATTATGCGGTGTTTGACGGCTCCCGCGCCGGTAATTTTTGTTACGCGAACCGTGTCGCCCGGTTTTGCCGTTTTGAGTGTTTGCATATTATAAATTCCCCCTAATATTTGAATTACACCATAATCTTGCTTGCCATTTCGCGGCTTATTGCCACCCGCGATTCTTTGATATTGACAATAACGTTGCCGCTGATTTCCGTGATAACAGTGATACGGCTCCCCGGGACAAAACCTAGGTTTTCGAGAAACTGGCGCGTTTCCGCTTTGCCGCCGACTTTTTTTACGGAGTTGCGTTCTCCCTCTTTCGCCATAGTTAAAGGCATAATCTGCGTCCTCCTGTCTGGAACATTAGCTTTGACTAACCTTAGGGCAAAGAATTGCGGTTAGATTAACCTAACCGCTTTCTATATTAACACAATGTTCACAACTTGTCAAGGGGGTATTTTGCAAAACTTACGCGTTTAGTAAGAATTGTAGCCTTGCACAAACACTACTGCTTTTCTGCGAGCTTTTTTATCACAATAAACGTTTCTTCGCTGATTATGTGCTCCATTCGACAAGCGTCAAGCGCGGCTTGACTGTCGCTTACTCCGTTTGCCGTGAGCCAGTCGTAGATTGTCGAGTGACGGTCATACACACGAGCCGCGGTTTCCTCTCCCCTTTCTGTCAGCGTGATGTAGCCGTCGGGAGCCATTTCAATCAGCTTATCGTCGCGGAGCTTCTTCATTGCCACGCTGACGCTGGGCTTCGAAAAGCCCATTTCGCCGACTATATCTATCGAACGCACCGCGCCCGTTTTGCGCGACAAGAGAAGTATAGTTTCGAGATAATCTTCCGCTGACGCTCCTATTGACATTTTGCCACCTCTATTGTTGTCGGTTTTGTTCCGCAGCATAGACATTGTAACACAGAAACGGCATTATGTCAAGTAACGAAATGCGCTCAGCGCCAAAAAACATCGCCGGCGAACCGCTGAAAACTCCCACTTGCGAAATTTGAAACGCTGTGGTATAATGTTAGGGTTATGATGACATTTACTCTTGACACTGCCGTTGACCTAATCTCCGGTATTGGTTCCGTACGCGCGAAGCGGCTCGAGAAGCTGGGCATTTTTACGCTCCGGGACGTATTGCGGCACTTCCCCGCTCGTTACGAGGACCGTTCGCAGATTGTCCCCGCGGCTCAGACTGAGGACGGCGAAATGTGCTGCCTGCGCGGTACGCTTCAGGGCGAACCGGGCTTCCGCTGGCTTGACGCCAAACGCAATATCACAACGCTCAAGCTTCTTGACGAATTCGGCTACGGCTTTTCTGCGGCTTTCTTCAATCAGCCTTTTATAAAGACGCGTTTCTACTCCGGTAAGGAGTACACTTTCTACGGAAAGGTTAAGCGTGACGGTCCCTACGTGGATTTGGCGTCGCCGAGCTTCGAGGAAACGGGCTTTATAGCTCCCGTATATCCGCTTACCACCGGAGTGAAACAGTTTACGCTTTACCGCTTAGCGCGGGAAGCTCTGAAACTTATACCGCTCGAGGAATCGGATGTACTGCCCGCGTATATACGTGAGAAGTTTGATTTGCTCGACGCTCCCGACGCTTATCAGAATATCCACTTTCCGCAATCACGGGAACTGTGCGAAGCTGCACGTAAACGCTTCGTCTTTGAAGAATTTTTCACCTTTCTCCTTGCGGCAAAGTTTAACCGTTTGCGTCAGCAGACTTCGTCCGCGTTTGTGCTTCCGCAAGGCTACGGTTATGACGAATTTTTCCGTACTTTGCCGTTTGAGCCTACCGCGGCTCAAAAGCGCGTTGTCGCGGAAGCTGACGCGGATTTGACTTCCGGCAAGGTGATGAACCGCCTGATTCAAGGCGATGTAGGTTCCGGCAAAACCCTCGTGTCAATCGCGCTTATCGAGCGAATCTGCGCCGAGGGTTATCAGGCGGCGTTTATGGCTCCGACGGAGATTCTCGCGCAGCAGCATTTTGAGACTTTCTCAAAGCTTCTGCCCAATGTGCGAACCGTTCTCCTCACAGGTTCGCAAAGTGATAAGCGGCTCTCGAAGCAGCAGCTCAAAAGCGGTCAGGCGCGGCTTGCAATCGGTACCCACGCGCTGCTTACTGACGATGTGGAATTTTTGCGGCTTGCGCTCGTGATAACGGACGAACAGCACCGCTTTGGGGTTGGGCAGCGAGCGAAACTTCGCGGCAAGTCCGAGTTTCTGCCGCACGTTTGCGTAATGTCCGCTACGCCTATTCCGCGAACTCTCGCGCTCACTCTCTACGGCGATTTGGACGTATCAATCGTGGACGAATTGCCGCCGGGACGTACGCCGGTTGAAACTTACCTCGTAAGCGAGAAGCTTAGGGCGCGGATTGACGCGCTGCTCCGTAAAACTGCCGACGAGGGCGGACAATCCTGCGTGGTTTGCCCCGCAATTGAGGACAGCGACGCCGTAAAGAGCGTAGTGAGCTACGCGGAAGCGTTGGCTGCGCGGCTTCCGGGCTATACAATCGGCGTAATGCACGGCAAACTGAAACCCGCCGAAAAGAACGATATTATGCGGCGCTTTTCCGACGGCGAAATCCGGATATTAGTCAGCACGACGGTAATCGAAGTTGGGATTGACGTTCCGAACGCTAGTCTTATGGTAATCGAAAACGCCGAACGCTTCGGCTTGAGCCAGCTGCACCAACTGCGCGGACGCGTAGGGCGCGGGAGCCGTAAGTCCTACTGCGTACTGATAATGGGCGGCGGGGACGAAGCCACGGCGGAGCGTCTGCGCGTATTCGCTGATACTAATGACGGCTTTACAATAGCCGAAGCCGACTTGAAGCTGCGCGGTCCCGGCGAATTTTTCCGCTCTGAAGGGATTCAGCACGG
>JAISLB010000059.1 GCA_031260685.1 Oscillospiraceae bacterium
GATACGTAGCCCGAAACGTTAATCTGGCGAAGTTTTTGGGCTGCCGTATCGCCCGTTCTGTCCTGCTGTTCCTCGTCGGTCGGTACGTCGAATACGGGCTGCGAGGGGTCAACTTTCAGCGCGCCCGGATATTCGATAGTGCCGGTTCCGGTTTCCTGACCGATAATCTTATTGCCGAGGTGGTCAACGGTCGGTACGGCTTCGTAACCCATAAGCATATTTCCCTCGGAGGTTACGAGGAAGCCGTTAGAATCCATATAGAAGTTACCGGCGCGTGAAAACATCATACCGCCGTTGCCCTGCGGAGAATAGATGTTCTGGATTTTGGTCTGGATAGTCTCATAACCGTTCATACCGAGGAGCTTCGCGATAGCTTCGGCGGCTACGCGCTTTGCGTCAGCCTGTACGGGGTCTTTGAAGTCTTCGAGTTCAGCATCCGCGATTGCTATTGAACCGTCTTCTGTCGTAGGCGGTACGGTATTCGGAGCCAAAGTCGTCATAGCTTTAACGGCGTCGCCGAATAGATTGTCTACAAGACGCAGTATAGCTCGATTTAGTGGGCTTACAGCAGATAGCTCGCCATTTGTACTGTCGGAGGTTGCTATATTATCGGGATTAGGTGGTGTACCGGTTGTATCAGGGTCATAATAAGCGTTACCGGTATCGGGCGTACCTGATGTGTAAGGCTGCTTAGCTTCATTTTGCGCAAAATAGAGCTGTGTTTGGAAATCGTCCCAAGCGGCTTCCGCAAGTTTATTGGCTAGAGCGTTAACTTTCGCAACAGCAACTGACGTGGTAGTGGCGGTAGGTTCGAGCCAGGTTTTCGCTTGTTCAACAAATGTGCCTAAATTTTCAAATCCGACCGGCATTGGTGTTGAAAATTGAGTTGTGAATAGAGCTTCAATGGTTCCAATAGTTGAATCAGCGTCTAAAGCGGTTAAAGCAGCCGGGTCAATTACTTGAACCAACGGTTCCGCGCCGCTTGTTGTCGTGTTGAAACCGTAGTTTGTAAGTCCCAGCAGCAGTTGATACGCCTGATTCGCTTTTGTGCGGTCGTCAGTTGTACTGGCGTTTTTCATTGCGATGTCGTAAAACTTTTTCGCGCCCTCTTGCGCCAGGAACAACGCTTCGTTTGCGCTGTTCATTAGGGTTGTATCTTGCGCGGAGGCTCCCGCTGTGCCGTTGATGTCAACTACGAAGAAGCCGTCGCCGCTTATCGCGAGGTCGGTGGCGTTATCGGTACGCTGTGTCGCGCCGCTCGTGAACAGTATATCGACCGAGCCGAGCTTTACGCCGAGACCGATTTGGCTCGGGTTCGTACCGCCGAGTACTTCGCCGATTTCCGCAACTCCGTTAGGCGAACCCGCGGAGGAAGTGCGGACAGTCTGACTGTAAATATCTACGAAAACGGTGCGGCTTGCCTTGAAAGCGGCGGTGTTGACGTTTGCGATGTTGTTACCAATTACGTCCATACGTGTCTGGTGGTTTTTCAGTCCGGAAACGCCGGAGTAGAGCGAACGCATCATAGTGAGTTATCCCCTTCTATTTCGGTTCCGTCCGCTGTTGTTGATTCCGAAGTTCCGTCTTCGGTATTTGAGCCGCCCGCGGATTGCTCCGCGCTTTGAACGGCGCTGTCAGTTGTGTCGACCGGTTCCTGCGGGATTTCGGGTTCCGCCGGAGTGATTTCGGGTTCCTCAATCGCTTCGGCGTCTTCCGCGGGAGCTTCGGGTTCCTCGGTTTCGGGGTCGTTGTAGCCCGTAAGTATTGAGTCGATGTCGTAAACGTCTTTCATCTGGACTTGCAGCTCGTTGCCGACGATGAGATATTGCGTACCGCCGCGAGAGATAACGCCTGTGACTATCCCCTCAAAGTATTGCGGCTCGGGATTTCCGTCCGCGTCGAGAACGGGTTTGCCGTCGTCGTCAAGCTTCGGTACAGCCCCGCGGGCTACGAGACCGATAAGGCTCGAAAGTTCGAGAAGTTCCTCCGCGGGGGTTTTGGCAACCGGAGCCGGAGCTTCGGGCGCTTTTTCAATCGGAACGTCCGTAACGCCGTAGATTTCGGTGGTTTTGACTTCGCGTCCGTAAACGTCGGGGTCTTTGCCGGCTTCGACGAGGAGCGCGTAGGTAGTGCCGTTCTTGTTGTAGACTTTATTGACGATACCCGTTATGTTCTCCTGCGTAAAGTCCGCGTTAGTATGATACGCGGTGGCCAAACGTCCGACCATTCCGTAGGATTGGTACAGCGACATACTGGCGTTGAGGTCCTGCATTTGCTGCAATGAGGAGAACTGCGCAAGCTGCGCTACGAAGGCTGTGTCCTTTTGCGGCTCGAGCGGGTCCTGATATTGCATCTGCGCCGCCAAAAGCTGTAAAAACTCGGATTTGCCGAGGTCGTTGTTAATTTCGCGTTTGGTAAAGCCCGTAGTATTTTGAGCAAGCTCCGGGTCATAAACGCTGACATTACCGGGCATCGAAACTGCCATATTAAGCACCTCTTTTCAGTGAATAATGAATAGTGAACAGTGAATAGTTATGCGGGGGTTGGACGGTAGCACGAACTTTTTAGTTGTGTAACTGTTCACTATTCACTATTAACTGTTCACTGTTATGCTACGTATTCCATTGCTTGTTCGTCGTCTCCGAAGTACGGTTGGTAGCCTGCGAGTGCGGTACTTGGGTCGAGAGCCGTCAGTATGCTTTCACGAGTGTAGCGTCTGCCGCTGCGCCGGCTTTGAGCTTCGCCGTCTTGCTGTTGCCGGTTCGATTCGCCGTAGTTGTTGTCCGCGACACCTGTGTAAACTACATCTGCGGAGGCGATTTTGAGTCCCTTTTCGGAGAGCGTTTCGACTAAGCGCGCCATTTGCGTATTGAGCATACCGCGTACGTTCGGGTCCTCGGCGGTGATTTTGAGATTGAGCGTACCCTCGCCGTTGAGCGCGACTTGGAGCGAAACTTTGCCGAGATGTTCGGGCTTCAGCTGCATTGTGATTGAGCTGCCGTCAACGTCCTTAACGAGCTGCGCGGATTCCACGAGCTTATTGAAGATTTCGTTAGGGCGAACGTCCGCAATTTCGCGGACGGGAAGCGGAGCGTCACTAGCGGCTGCTTGAACCTGCGAGAAAACCTGACGCGGCGCGAGGTCTATCGTTTGTCCCTTAGCGGGTTCGCTGACGTTTGAGCCGGTTTCGGATTTGCCGGAGTTTCCGCTGTCTTTGCCGCTGTCCGCTTCGCCGCTGTCATCAGATGTTGCGTAGCTGCCGTCACGCGGCTGAACCGGCGGAAGTTCGTCGGGTTGGTCTATGGGTTCAAGCGGTTCCGCGCTGTCGGTTTTCGTATTGACCGGCGGTTTAGGCTTCTCCGCGGACACAAAAATATCACGGGTGGGTTTCTGCAAAGCCTCATCCGTGAGCGGTTTTACGTTGTTAACGTCCGCGTTAGCGACCATCGTGGTCTGAGCGGTTATAATTTCGGGATTATCGGGCGGTACGTCCTCGCGTACCGTAATAAGCGGGGGAGCTGAAAGTATCGGAGCGTCCTGCTTCGGTGCTTCTTCCGGTACGTCGTGTACAACTTGCGCGATTGGCTCGCGTTGTACAGTTTGTACAGTTTGCACGGTTTGTATGTTTTGTACGGTTTCCGCTTGTTCCGGCTGAACTGCCGGCAGCGGTTCCGGCGCTTCGGTTACTTGATTGAGAATTGCTTGGAATTTGCCCTCATCGGGGATTTCGGGATTCAGCCCAACGTATTTTTCCGGAGTGAGCAGCGAGAGCTGTCCGACTTCCGTATGTTCCGCGATTGGATTTCCCTCCGGTGTAAGCGGCCTAACTTCCGGTAATTCGGGTTCCTCCGGTATGGGCTCCGCGTCTTGCTCCGCCGGAATAAGATTTATGAGAATGGGAAGCGCGGCGGCTGCCGTCAATTCGTCCGTAAGCTGCAATACCGGGTCGTTCTTGCCTGTGATTTCTTCGGCGGCGGGAATATCGCTGTCTTTTGCTGTACTATCCTTAGTTACGTCCGGAGTTTGGTTAGTCTCCGTCACGTAATCCTGTAACTCATTCGGTGAATCGAGCTTATTGCTCAGGTCGTTATCCGTTTTGCCGCTTATGTCTTGTTTCGGCGTTTCCGTTTTAGCGGGAGCGGATTTGTTCGTATTCGCCGTAGAAGCCGATTTGTCCAGCGCCTCCGCAAAGCTGCCGTCGCGTCTTGCGCTTTCCGCTGTGTAACGCACATTACGCGGTTGCTGAACGGCTGGCTGCGATAGATTCTGTGTGTCGGCGGTTGCGATTAGCATCGCGTTCGTAGTCACCGGTTATCATCTCCAATCATTAGCGACAGATACCGAAAAGTAAATATTTGGTATCGGACACTACACTCCTTCAATACTCTACGTATAATTTATCGTAGTATTAGTCCGTTAACATTAGCTTTCCGCGAAAAAATAATTACAACGGAGCTTTGAACGTGTAAAACGTCCAAAGCTCCGGCTTTTCCAATATAGCCGTTTGGCTACATTCTCATCATTGCGTCGGTAACGCTGGCAGCGACGGTTGTTTCCATTTGCTGCAATACCGCCGCGCTGTCCTCCGCGGGCATATAGCTTAGTATTGCCGCCATATCAGCCGTACTGTACAAGCGTTGGATAATCCTGGCGGCTTCCGCCGGTTCCATAGCGGCGTAGGTGCTGCCGAGATTTTGCATTGCCGCGAGAGCCGCTTTGTCCGGCTTGTCTTGGAGGTATATCGGGATTCCTTTGCCGGCGTCTACGTCGGCTTCGCGCTTGGCGACTGCCTCGGTTCTGGCGTCGAGCGCTGCTTCCGCGGCTTCTGTTTTTGCGTCGAGTTCCTCTTCCCTTGCGGTAAGCTCTTTATCTTTTGCGGTGAGTTCAGCCTCGCGGGTATTGAGAGTTTCCGTAAAAGTCATTACCGTTCGGTACTCCGGGTCAAGCTTGTACACGGCAGTAAACGCTTTGCTGCGGAGGTTCCACGGCGAGTCGGTAGTGTATTCCAAAAATCCGAACGCTCCGATTGCTAAAACAAGGAACAGCGTAAGCAGCACTTTCGGCAGCGTACGGCTCTTTTTCTTTTTCCCGTCTTTGCCGCCCTTAGTGTCCTTAGCGTCTTTCGCGGATTTGGCGTTTGCGTCAGACTTCATATCGGGCTTCGGTTTTGCGGTTTTACCCTTTGCCGCGTCAATCTTGTCCTTAGCTGCTTTTTTAGCTGCTTTCTTAGCGGCTTTGGCTTGAGCTTTGGCAATTATTTTCGCCGCTTTTTTATCTATCTTAGCGGTTTCTTTAGCTGCCGCGGCTTTAGCTTTGGCGGCTTTTGCCTGCTCTTTGGTCAGCTTCGGCGCTTTATCGGCGGCTTGACCCTCAGGATTAGCGGAGTCCGGAGCTTTTTTCTTAAACATTTCGCGTCCTCAATATACGGTATAGGTATTTTTTTGCAGCCGGTCGGCTAGCTTGTCAGGCGTTGAGTACAAGTCCCGCAGCCATAAAGTCATCGAGTACGAGACGTTCCGCGGCGGCTTCTTCGGCTTTCCACTCCGCGTAGTGCTTTTCGCGGAGTTTGTCGTAGGCTTTGATTTCGTTCATCGTTTTAATAAGCCGCTGCTCACAGATTTCGACTTTTTTCTCCGCTTCCGCGATTTTCGGGAAGAGCGTCTTGCGGTAGTCGCGGAGGTACTCACGGTAGTTGCTGTATTGAGCGAGTTCGCCGACCGTCATACGCTCCGGTTCGCGGAGAAGTTCGAACTCAACGCGTTCGAGTTCCGCCTCCAACGCTCG
>JAISLB010000124.1 GCA_031260685.1 Oscillospiraceae bacterium
GTACCCTTGCGGCACCTTGAAAGCAGCCTCAAACGGCGAAAAATGCGATATATCAACGAACGCTACGCGGACGAAGCCTATTGGAAAGACGGCTCACTTGCGGCGTATAAACTAAAATATCCCGATAACTTCAACTTTGCCTATGATATAGCGGACGATATAGCCGATAACGACCCCAACCGCACGGCTATGGTCTGGTGCAAACCTGACGCCGAGACGATAAAATTCAGCTTTCTCGATATGAAGCTTCTCTCAAATCGTGCCGCGAATTACCTGAAATCTCTCGGAATCTCCAAGGGCGACGGTGTAATAGTCGCGCTGAAACGCCACTGGCAGTTTTGGATTGTCGCTCTGGCTCTCGAAAAGCTCGGAGCGGTAATGATTCCCGTTACCTTTATGCTGAAAGCTCACGACGCGGAGTACCGAGTTACCGCAAGCGGCTGCAAAGCTGTTATCTCCACCGCGGACGGAGAAACCGCCGAAGCCTTCGACGGTCTAACGGGAGAACACGGCGAACTCACGCGTATTCTGGTGACTTCCGGCGAAAACGTTCCGATGAAAGACGGCTGGCTCAATTTCAACGCAGAACTGAAAAACGCTCCGGCTGACTGGGAAACCTTTAAGCGTATAGATACGAATGTCAGCGACCCTATGTTGATGTACTTCTCGTCGGGAACCTCGGGACAACCGAAAATGGTGCTGCACAGCCATAAATACGCCCTCGGGCATCTTCTGGGCGCAAAGCACTGGCACAATCTTAAGGCGGACGGACTGCACTTCACTATCGCCGATACAGGCTGGGGGAAAGCCGTCTGGGGAAAATTCTACGGTCAGTGGATGATGGAATCCGCGGTACTTACTTACGACTACGACACATTCAAAGCGGAGGAAATCCTCGGCGTTATCTCGGAGCAGAAAGTTACTACGCTCTGTTGCCCGCCTACGATGTACCGTATGCTTCTCAAAGAGGATTTTGCGAAATACGACCTAAGCGCGCTCGTCTACGCGACTACCGCGGGAGAGGCTCTCAACCCCGACGTATTCGTCGATTTCAAAGAACGCACGGGGATTACCATTATGGAGGGTTTCGGACAAACTGAAACCACCGTGGTGCTGTGTAACCTGCCCGGCACCACTCCGCGCCCGGGTTCTATCGGAAAGCCCAGTCCGCAGTATCAAGTCGAGCTGCAAAACTCCGACGGAACTCCCTGTAAACCCGGCGAAACGGGCGAGATAGTTATCCGCGCGGTTGAGGGACATTTCCCCGAGGGCTTAATGGACTGCTACTACCGCGACGAAGCCAAAACTAACGAGGCGATTCACGACGGCTGGTACCATACGGGCGATACGGCTTGGCGCGATGAAGAAGGCTACTACTATTTCGAGGGGCGCAACGACGATATTATCAAGTCCTCCGGTTACAGAATCGGACCGACCGAGATTGAGAGCGTTCTCGTAACTCACCCCGCGGTCAGCGAGTGCGCGATAACGGGGGTTCCGGACACTACGGGGGTTCGCGGACAGCTCGTCAAAGCCACCGTGGTGCTGAATCCGGGCTTTGCGGCAAGCGATGAACTGATAAAAGAGATGCAGAACTTCGTCAAGGCGGAGACCGCGCCGTATAAATACCCGCGCATTATAGAGTTCGTAGACAAGCTTCCGCGCACTGTAAACGGAAAAATCCGCCGCGTGGAGCTTCGCGACAAATCTAAGCCGGCGGAATTTACCCCGGACAACTGAATCCGCGGAAATACTTATTATAGCGCAATTTACGGCTATACAACAGACGACGGAGGGCGGCGCACACAATGGCGAAAACTATCGCTTTATTCAACCAAAAGGGCGGCGTGGGCAAAACTACGACCGCGGTCAATCTCACCGCCGCGCTTACGCAGCTCGGGCGGCGGGTACTGCTCGTTGACGTTGACCCTCAGGGGCACAGTACCTCAGGTTTAGGCGTTGACAAGGACGCCGCGGCGTTCAGTTCCTACAACGTGCTGCTCGAGGGCGTACCGGTTTCGCGGGCATTGGTCAAAACTAAGTACGGTTCGGTGGTTCCGACAAATAAGGGACTGTTCGGCGCGGGCATACAGCTCACAGAAGCCGAAAACAGGGAGTTCGTACTGCGGAAAGCGCTTGAAGAAGTTCAGGACGACTTCGACGTTATATTCATCGACTGTCCCGCGCTGCTCGAGCTTCTTACGCTGAACGCTCTGGTAGCCGCGGACAGTCTGATAATTCCCGTCCAGTGCGAATATCTCGCGCTCGAGGGGATTACGGACCTTATGACCTCGGTGAAAATGCTGCAGCGCGGTCTCAACCCCAAGCTCGCGATTGAGGGCATACTGCTGACAATGTTCGACGCCCGGACTAACCTCTCGCTGCAGGTAGCGCGAGAGGTCAAGAAATATTTCAGGGAGAAGGTGTTCAAAACCGCAATCCCGCGAAATGTCCGATTGTCGGAGGCTCCGAGCCACGGCAAGCCCGTTACGGCGTATGACCCCGCAAGCAAAGGCGCGGCAGCCTACTTAGAGCTTGCGAACGAAGTCGACAAAAAACTGTAATAAAAAAAGCCTGTCACAGCTCCCCTGCCGTCTCGTATAACCGCGGGACGGCGGGGAGTTTCGATATATTAAAAAAATATTACATCCGGGGCTTATGTTTATATGTAAACGTCCGATAAATAGAATAGAGAGATAATTTTAAGGTTCGGCGTGCAATAAGGTCACGTACTGACCGGGAGGATAAGTATGAATAATATAACTATTGATAGTGTATTGCCGGCTTCGTACGTAAGTAAAGCGTACGGAGTAAACAAGGCAGCGGCGGGCGTAGCTCAGCCGCCTAAGATAACGAGCCGCGACGAGGCGGAAATCTCGCAGGAAGCACTCTCATTCTCGAAAACTTTCGCGGCGGCTAAAAACGCCATAGTGCAGAAAGACTCCGGCGAACAAGGACGTATCGACGAAGTTCGCGCCCAAGTGCAGTCCGGCACCTACAACGTTGACCCCAGATTCGTTGCGGACGCCCTCATCTCACGTCTCGGGCTGTAAAGCTTTCGCCTAGCCGCCGGACGCTTCGCGGTTCCGCGCGGAATCCGCGTTCTTACATCAAGCGGATAAATTTAATAACAAAGCCGCAGGGAAGAGGCTTACTCTTTACTGTGGCTATTGCTATGCCCAAAGGCGGTGAAACTATGACTGAAACTAACGCGGCAGCCGCGCAGAAAGCGCTCCTCGAAGATTTGATTGCTCTATCCTACGAGAAGCGGCTTGCCATAACCCAAAATAATATCGACGCCTTACAAAGCTGTTCCGGCAGGGAGTTTTCGCTTGCCCAAAAGCTCAAAGCCCTCGCTAACTCCGAACGTGCAGTTGACCCCGAGGTTCGGAGTCTCGCGTACACTCTTAAAGACCGCAACGAGCTTAATCAGGAACTTATACAAACCCATTTGGAATATACAGACACGATGATTCGGCTGATGACCCCCGAGGCCGACCCGCTAAACAACTTCTACGACGCAAGGGGACGTACGGGCGAGAAACGTCTCCGGGTAGGCAGCGGCGGTCTATTCAACGCCGAATTTTAGGTCAGGCAGCGTTCAGTTAACAGTTATCAGATAACAGTTAGCAGATATCAGATACGTGGGGTTGGACTTAGATAACGAGTAAAACTCCCGTCCAAACCCCCGTCTTTAATATCTGATATCTGGTATCTGATATCTGGTATCTGGTATCTGAACCACTGGAGGTAATTATGGCACTGCGTTCAACATTTTACGGATTAGAAATAGCCGCTTCCGGGTTGTATGTCAGCCAGAAGGGGCTTGACGTAACAGGTCACAATATCGCCAACGTGGATACTCTCGGGTATTCGCGGCAGCGGCTTATCACGACGGCTTATGACCCTAACGCCGCTGTAATGAAGTTCAAACCGGTGGACGGAGCGCAAATCGGAGCGGGCGCGAAAGTCAAAATCCTCGACCAAATACGCGACGAATTCCTCGACCGCCAGTTCCGCACGGAGGACAACAAACGCGCCGAGTGGGAGACGCGCACTAAGAGCCTGACCTACGTCGAGGCCTTATTCGAGGGAGCCGACCAAGCCGCGCTTATAGCTAATATCGGCAACCTTTTCGACGCTTTCTCCACTTTCCAGCAGCAAGAGGCGAACGACAAGGCACAGCGTGAGGCTACGCTGTCCACGGCTAACGCGCTTATCGAGAACTTTCACCAGATTTACGCACAGCTCGAGGCCATACAGAAAAGCGAGAACGACGCTATCGACGTTATGGTCACTCAAATCAACAACATCACCGTCGGGATAGCGCAGCTCAACAAGCAGATTTACGCCTACGAAGCTATGGGCGACCAATACGCAAACGACCTCCGCGACAAACGCAACGTTATGCTCGACGAGCTTTCCACTTTCGTCAATATCAACTATCACGAGGACCCGGAGGGCAAATTCCACGTTTACCTCGGAGGTACCGGCAACAACTACCTTGATGACGACAAAGGCACTCACGTCGACGACAACTACGTTAATTCCAACAACGGCATTGAGATTGTCAGCCACGTGTACCAAACGAGCCTAGAGTGCGTAGAGGTTCCAATGTTCCCGGAGGGGCGCAAGTGGCAGATAGTAGTCAACACCGCGAGCAATATAGACGTTACTAAGCCCGACGCGTACCCGATACTCGACCGCCCTCTGAAGCCTACGATAAAGGATATCGGACTGTTTTTCGACAATCGTTCGGGACGTTGGGAAGTGGGCGGCGAACCGACGGAACTCACGCTGTCAAAAGATTATACGCTGAAAAATGACGCTGTAAAGCTTGATAAAGATTTCATACTGCCAAGCGGAAAAGTAGTCAAAGCGGGCACGTTTATTCCGCTGAATCTAATTTATCCGCCGAATGAGTTTGTCGTTAACAAAATCCCCGGCGCAAACCCCGGAGACCCGGATATTATCAATTCAATCACAAGGATAAAAGACAATTTCACCTTGGTTAATTCGGAGGTCAAGGCAAACGGAACTGATTATATTGTCAGCGCTTATACGTCTTCGGGGACTGTCATTCCCGCTACCACTAATCCGGAAACCAGCATAGTCTTAAACCTCGACTTAGACGGCAAAGAAGTAGTACTCGACCCCAAGGACTGGGACAAGTGGGACAAATACGTCGAGGGTTTCGTCGGTCTCTACTCCTCGAGCTATGACGATACAACGCTCGGAGATTTAGATAACGACGCTTCGGACTACGAATATCTCAATCCCGTTCTCGGCAATCCGAACGGAGCCGGGACGCAGTATATCCTCGACCGTATTACCGGTCAGCCCCTCGAAAACTCCTACGATATCAACGGAGCGCGCGAAAACAACGGCTTGATGTACGGCTACGGACTGTTAACCGGCGGGATACTTAAGGCTCATCTCGACGTCCGCGACAATCAGGGCGGAAACCCCGCCGGTACTGACCTTCTCGGCGTACCGTACTTTATGGAACGCTTAAACGAACTCGCGAGGTCACTCGTCCAAAGCGTAAACTCCGTACATCAGGAGGGCTGGACGCACCCGAGTACCGGAACCGTCTCAACCACGGGGACGAATATGTTCGCGGCGTTTTTCGACGACGGAGACGAGGACGTAAGCGGAAGCTTCTTCGAGGTTATGCCCTACGTAGGCAAATGGAACGCGGCTACCTCGACAGTTTCTGTAACTTCGGCAGTTCCTGCCCATATGGAGATTACCGGCGATACAGACGGTACGGACGATAACGGCTGGACGCTCAAAAACTCTATGATAATCGGCGTGGAAGTAGAAGCCGCCAACGGCTCAATCATAAGGGTTTCGAAAGGTCAAATCCTCCGCGACGCGGACGGCGA
>JAISLB010000006.1 GCA_031260685.1 Oscillospiraceae bacterium
AGTCGGCGAAGACGACGCGACCGTTACGCCCTCCGCTTGGACCTATAAATTTGCCGGAAGCGAAAAGGTTATCGGTTCCTACACCTTCGGCGGTTACAACTGGATTCCCGCGGACAGCACGCTCTACTAAAAAAAGTCAGCACACAACTTTTTATGCGCAAGCGAACCGTTTCGGCTCGCTTGCGGTTTTTTGCGCGGAGCGTCCCTCGTCCCACGTCCTATTCCCCTCTTGGGAGGGGTGGCTCCGCAGAGCCGGGGTGGTCTCCCCCGCCGGAGGTGGCAGGGCGCAGCCCTGTCCGGAGGGGGCAGCGCCCTACCCACACTCCGGCGGGGCTGGGGTTGCGTTGGGGACGCGTCCCAGCGGGGGAACGCCCTGCGGGGGGAACCCCCCCGGCGCTTCGCGCCACCCCTCCCAAGAGGGGAATGGGACGCGGGAGTTGGGACGCGGGAATAGGACGTTGGAGCGGGACGCGTCCTACGTCCGCGCTACGTTCGCTTTATTAGGAGCATACCGCCTATCATTAGGGCTAATCCGGCTATACGCTGCCAGACCAGCGGTTGTTTTTCGGCTCCGAGCAGCCCGAAGGTGTCGATAAGTCCCGCAACCAGCAGCTGCGCGATTAGGATAATCGAGATACTGATAGTGGGCGAAAGCCCCTTAATCCCGAGCATTACGCTGACTGTGATAACAAGCCCGAGTACGCCGCCGAAGAGATAGGGTTTCGGGACCGCGGAAAGCTCCGCGAAGCCCTTGTCGCGCATAATGAGAAACGCCGCCAGCGAGAGCAGAAAGGCTGTTCCCTGGACGTAGAGATTGCCCTCGAAAAGCCCCGTTTTCTCGCCGAGGCGCGTGTTCATAACCCCCTGAAAGCTCATAGCGGCTCCCGCGATGACGCTGAAAATGATACCGAGCATAGGTAAATCCTCCCGGAGGATAGTGTAACCGCGGGAGCCGCGTAATATTCAGCGCGTCCCGCGTTTTAAGCCCCGGCAAGTGATATTTGATATTTGATATATGTTATTTGCAAGCTAACCCTTGACATAGCGGAGGGTTTGTGATATAATGTATTTTAATGTGCCGAATAGTATAGATTTGCTGTGCTTAGAACGGCATAAATATAGATTAGGGGGATACTTAACCAATGTCAGACGCCATAATAGTCGGCGTTGTTGCAATCGTTTTACTTATCGCGGAATTTTTCTGGCTTTCCAAAAGCCTTACAAAAAAAGTCACCGACCGGCTTAGCAATGACCAGCATCAAGCCGGAGTAAGCGCAGAGCAAATACTCAAGCGCGCCAACGATGAAGCAACCCGTATCGAAAAAGACGCTAAGTCAAAAGCAGAAGCCGCTAAACGCGACATCCTTCAGGAAGCCAAAGAGGAAAGGCTTCGTAACCAAGAGCAACTCTTAAAAGACAAAAACGAACACGAGCGCGAGGAAAAAGAACGCCGCGCGGAATTGACGAAATCGGAACATCGCTTACAGCAAAAAGAAGAATCGCTCGACAAAAAGACCGACGCGCTCGAAAAAAAGGTTGAGCAGCTCGATAAGAAACTATCGGACGCGGATTCCCTGCATAATAAAGCGGAGGGAATAGTCGCGGAACAAAGCGTAAAGCTGCAGGAGATTGCGCAGCTTACCGCGGAGCAGGCTAAGGAAGTGCTGCTCGATAAAATTCAGTCGGAAGTAACGCACGAAGCCGCGGTGAAAATCAGAGAAGCGGAAGCGAAAGTAAAAGAGGAGTCCGAAGCGAAAGCCCGCGAGTACATCACGCAAGCTATACAGCGGGTAGCGTCAGAACATATCGCGGAGGTTACGGTATCAACAGTCGCGCTGCCGGGCGATGAGATGAAAGGACGTATAATCGGGCGCGAGGGACGCAATATCCGCACGCTTGAGAATCTTACGGGGGTTGACCTCGTGATTGACGATACTCCGGAGGCTATTACGCTAAGCTCGTATGACCCGTATAAGCGAGAGGTCGCGAGACTTACGCTCGAACGCTTAGTACTGGACGGGAGAATCCAGCCGGCGCGTATTGAGGAAGCCGTAGAACGCGCCCGCAAGGACGTTGACGCTTCGATAAAGGCGGAGGGCGAACGCGCGATGTTCGAGTCGGGAATACATAGTTTGCACCCGGAACTTGTCAAGCTCTTAGGACGTATGCACTATCGTACGAGCTACGGTCAGAATGTGCTGTCGCACAGTATTGAGGTGGCGCAGATAACGGGTCAATTGTGCCAGATGTTAGGTTCGGACGCGGCTCTCGGAAGACGCGCCGGGCTTTTGCACGATATCGGCAAGTCGATAGACCACGAAACCGACGGTACGCACATCTCAATCGGCGTCGATTTGGCGCGGAAATACCACGAACACGCGGAGGTAATCCACGGTATTGAGTCGCACCACGGCGACGTTCCGGCGCGTACGATAATTGCGTGCCTGGTTCAAGCCGCGGACGCTATCAGCGCGTCGAGACCGGGCGCGAGACGCGAAAACCTCGAGAACTACGTCAAACGCTTAGAGAAGCTCGAGGAGATAACGCACAGCTTCCCGGGAGTTCAGTCGGCGTTTGTAATTCAGGCGGGACGCGAAGTCCGCGTAATGGTCAGTCCCGAGGACGTGAGCGAGGACGCGATGATACTTCTTGCGCGTGAGATAGCCTACAAAATAGAGCAGAATCTTGAATACCCGGGACAGATAAAGGTAAACCTAATGCGCGAAACCCGCGCAGTGGAATACGCGAAATAGCGGTCAGTTTGCAGTGGTTAGCGGTCAGCAGGGGCGAGGTTTCACAGCCCCGCCCGGTTTGCGTATTCACTTTCAGGAGGTGCAGGTCCTATGAAACGTTCACAAATCAATACAATTCTGCGCGAGGCGGAAGCGTTTATCGGGACTTCGGGCTTTAAGCTGCCCGCGTGGGCGAGTTATACTCCGGACATTTGGGCGGCTAAGCTTGCTTCGGGCGATTATGACGAAGTGCGCGATTTGGCGCTCGGCTGGGACGTTACGGACTACGGACAGAACGACTTTGCCAAAGTCGGCTTGACGCTGTTTACTATCCGTAACGGTTCGCTTACGAACCCGCGCTATCCGAAAGGCTACGCGGAAAAGCTGCTTATCAGCGAGGCCGGACAAGTTTGTCCCTGTCACTTTCACTTTAACAAGCGTGAGGACATAATCAACCGTTCCGGCGGGACGCTTGCGATGCAGCTGTGGCAATCTACCGCGGAGGGCGAACTCTCGGAGGATACGTTCACGGTTTCGGTAGACGGCAGACGCGTTTGCTGCACTCCCGGGCTGATACTGCGCTTGAACCCGGGGGAGAGCGTAACGCTTGAACCCGGAGTATACCACGCGTTTTGGGCGGAGGAAGAGCGCGTACTAATCGGCGAGGTCTCGAGCGTTAACGACGACGAGAACGACAACCGCTTCTACGTTCCGCAAGCGCGTTTCCCAATGATAGAAGAGGACGAAGCGGCGCTGTGGCTCTTATGCAATGAATACAGATAAAAAAAAGAAATCCGGCACCCCGTGGCGTTTCGGTATGGCGGCGTTTACCGTTGTGCTGTTGGTTGGGTTGCTCACTACTTTTGCTATTTCCTTTGCTGCGGTGCTGCTGCGTAATTCCACGCAGGGACTGCACGAAAGATTTTACTCGCGGCTGTACGAACAGTTTCAGCGGGCTGATATTTCTATGGATATAGCAAAAGCAGCCGGAAGCTCCGACGAGCTTGCGACTGTTATGGCGCATTACAGCGGTCAGTTCGGGATAGACGGCGAACACCGCAAATACTACATCTTAGGCGGCAAATACGGCGAGGTTCTCGCGAGAACGAGCGGCGTCGGCGATACGATACCAATCACGCTGAACATTTTGGAGGCTATACTCGGGCGCGAGGGTTTTGAAGTTGACAGATTTCAGGAGTACGTCGATGTAGCTATGCCAATCGGTGAGTACATAATATACGTCTGGGACGATAAGTACGAGATATATGAGCGTATGCGCGAAAACCGCACGGCGGTAATACAGGGCGCGTTAGTTTCGCTGATATTGACCTTTTTGGGCGGATTGTATATATACTACGTAAAGTTCATACGTCCGCTGAAAAACCTCGGGGCAGGTATGAACCGCTTCAAAACGGGGGAGCTTACGATTCCGCTCAAACCCGAGGGCAATAACGAAGTCAGCGACTTGGTACCGATTTTCAACGACCTTATGGAGAATGTGCGAAAATCGCAGGCGGAGAAAGAAGCCGAGCAGGAGCGCAAAGAAGCCGAACACCTCCGCACCGAGCAGCAGCAGCGAGATTTTGTCGCGGACGTCAGCCACGAGCTTAAAACTCCGATTACCTCTGTACGGAGCTATGCCGAAACGCTTGTTGCGGAGGACGACGAACTGGACCCGGAAACGCGCAAATATTTTCTCAACGTTATTCTCAACGAAAGCGACCGAATGACGAAGCTTGTTCAGGACCTGCTGGTGCTGTTCAAGTTTGACGCGGGCGAAATACCCTTCAGCTTTGAGACTTTCGACCTTACGGAGGCTGTACGCAGGGTGTACGAAGCTATGGCGCTCGAAGCCGAAAAGCACGGACTTAGCGTAACTCTCGACTGCGGGACTGAACCGCTGCTTTGCTACGGCGATAGAGACAGGATTGAGCAGGTACTGATGAACGTAGTCTCAAACGCCGTACGCTACACTCCGGAGGGCGGACGTATAGAGATTTCGGCATACAGCGGAATGTCAACGCTCGTTGCGGCTGTACGCGACAGCGGTATCGGGATTCCCGAATCCGATATGCCGCGCCTGTTCGATAGGTTTTACCGCGTTGATAAGGCGCGCGCGCGCGCTAACGGCGGCAGCGGTCTCGGACTCGCGATTGCCAAGGAAATTGTCGAACGCCATAAGGGTACGATAGAAATAGAGAGCGAGGTCGGAGTAGGAACGACTATGCGCGTCCGCCTCCCCGCGGCTTCCGCGATAGATACGAGGGAAAATATGGAAGCCGTAAACGCTTAAACTTGCGTGAAAAGCGTCTTGACAGTTTTTGAGGACTGTGCTATAATGTGATAAGGTAGGTAGCGGTGCGGAAAAACAGCTGACTTGCCAAATTTCGGGAAAAGAGGCGGACATTATGTTATCTGCGTTTCGCAATTTTACTATCGGGCGGAAGCTGCTTATAAGCTACGGCATCTTCGCGCTTATTGTCCTCATCGTCGGCGCTATCGGTTTTAACGGTACTTTCCAACTGTATGAAGCTGATAAGGATATGTACGAGAATGACCTCGCTCCCGTGGAGTCCGTAGCGGTTATGCTTGACGAACTCGCTAACCAACGTATCTGCTTGTCGAACCTTGTTATCTACATTGATGACGACCCGAAATTCGCTCACGAAGAGGGGACTGCCTGTATCGAAGAGAAAGGTCCGAATTTTGTCGCCGCTATGGAACTTTTCAGGCAGCAGACCGTAATTTATCCCGAGGCGCAGGCTATTTACCGGGATTTGGTGAGAATCTACGACAACGATTTCTATATCGCCAAAAATAACGTTATCGCCGCGGTCAGCCAGTACGAGAGCGGAGCTATTACATACAGCGATTTGATTCCCTTAATGGAAACTATGGATTCCACCGCTTCGGACGTCAGCGATTACGTTGCAGCGGCTATGGAGCTGATTGAGGGTTACGCCAACGCGAAAGTTACCGCGAATCACAAGCTCTATAACGAGATGATAGTATTCATTATCGCTATCGTTGCTGCCGCGATAGTTCTGGTAATCTTAATCTCGCAGTTTATGACGCGTATAACCGCGAAGCCGCTCGAACTAATCCGCGTAGTTATGGAGCAAGCCGCGGATACCGGCGATTTGAACTTCCACGGAGAGCAGCAGCGTCAGTTGAAGGCAAACGCGAAGTTCCGCGATGAAATCGGCGAAGTTTCGGCGGACTTCCTGCATCTTATGTATAAGATTTATGCAAACGCGCAGATTCTGCATAAAATTTCGGTCGGCGACCTTACCTCCGACGTTAAGCCCGTTACCGAAGACGACGAACTCGGACAAAGTCTGCTCCGCGTTAATCAGGAGCTGAACCTTATCCTCGCGGATATCAACGCCGCGGCGAATGAGCTGAACGGCGCGACTAACGGCGTTAGTCACACTTCCACCGCACTCGCTCAATCCACCTCGCAGCAAGCGCGGATATTGAGCGAACTGCACGACGAAATCAAGCGTATCGCGGAGCAATCCAACGATAACGCGGAGAAAGCGGGAGAAGCCGCGGACCTCGGAGCGCAGATTCTCACAAAAGCGCATACAGGTCAAGAGCAAATGCAGCAAATGAAAATCGCGACAGACGGTATCAAAGAAGCGTCCAACAGTATCGCGAACGTCATCGAGGTCATAGACAATATAGCCTTCCAAACGAATATACTCGCGCTTAACGCCGCCGTAGAAGCCGCGAGAGCCGGTTCCGCGGGAAAAGGTTTTGCGGTAGTAGCCGAGGAAGTCCGGAGCTTAGCCGCTAAATCAGCGGAAGCCGCTAAGAACACCTCGTCGCTTATCCAAAACGCTATCGACAAATCGGCGCAAGGCAGCGAGATTGCGGAGCTTACGACAAAGAGCTTTGCCGATATAGTCGTTGCGGTAAACCGTAACGCTGAAATCGTAGGCTCGATAGCTTCCGGCGCGGCGGTTCAGGTGGAGGAAATCACACAGATAGCAAAAGACGTTGAGGAAATCTCAACGCTGGTGCAAGGCAGTTCGGCGGTATCGGAGGAAAGCGCGGCTACTGCGACTGAAATCTCCGGCTTGGCGGCTTCGCTCCACGAACAGGTACTGCACTTCAACCTAAAAGACTTTTAAGCGGCTGAATACAAATAATCGAAAAATCACCAAGGGCGGTCAATCGGCCGCCCTTGGGTTTGTCATTCTCCGTCTGTAATAGGTTCTTTCGTATTGTGACGTACAAGCACCTTGTCTTTCCATTTGCCCATTTTATAGTACAGCGCGCAGGCTCCCGCAACTAAGCTGAAACATATCAGCATTGACCAGTACACTCCGGAGGGATTGCCCGCCGGGAACTCGGCGGTCTTTTTCGAGAGATGAACCATTAAGTACGCCATAGGCATACGCATACCGACGGTTCCGATGATTGTGATAATCATTACGGGGAACGTATCGCCGGCACCGCGCAGCACTCCGCTCGAGGCCTGCGTAAAGCTCATCGCTATGTAGCACCACACCATTATACGCTGCATTTGGACGCCGTATTTGATAATTATGGACGCGTTAGGGTCACGGTTGACGTCGATGAACAGCTCCATAAGATTACCGCCCCAAATCGAGATTACCACAATCAAAACGGCTGAAACCGCGAGCGAGGTCAGCAGGATTATGTTGAAACCTTTGCGTACGCGGTCCATTTTCCCCGCGCCGATGTTTTGCCCGGCAAAGGTTGAACCCGCCATACTGAACGCCTGATTCGGGAGCATTGCGATATTGTCAACTTTCGATACCGCAACGTTACAGGCTGCGAATATCGTGTAGCTCACCATTCCCGCCGCGTCGATTATCGCGATACTGTTGATAAGCGACTGGACGAGCAGCGACGACATAGACAGTACAGCCTGTTGGATTCCCGAGGGAATCCCTATGCGGACAATCTGCAAAACGATAATCTTTCGCGGGCGGAGCGTATCGCGGTTGATTACGGCATATTCGTTAAGCTGCCGGAGCCGAATGAAGCAGACGAACGCCGAAAGGTACTGACAGACAGTAGTCGCGATAGCGGCTCCCGCAACTCCCCAGTTGAGCCCGACGATAGGTCCGAAGCTAAGCTGCTCCGGCGTTGCGACCATCCAGATGTCGAGGAGAACATTAAGAATCGCGGTACCGATAAGGACAAAGAGCGGGAAAATCGACTCGCCCATTCCGCGCAAAATCCCGGAGAGGATATTGTAGTAGCCTTGTCCGATAGTTCCGACAAAGGTCCAGAATAGGTAATCTTTCGCAAATCGGAACATCTCGGGGTCCGTGACGTTGGTTAAGCGCAATATCGGCGAGGTGAAGATGATACCGATAACCGTCACGAAAGCGGTAACGATGAATGTGAGCGTCATTGCCCCGCCGATGGTTTGCGAGAGCCGTTCCTTGTCCTTAGCCCCGAAGTATTGAGCGACCATAACGGAGACGCCGGTTCCGACCGCCATAAAGAACACGAAGAACAGCTGCTGGATAGGCGCGGAGGCTCCGACCGCGGCAAGAGCGTTGGAGTTAATCATTCGTCCGACAACCATCGAGTCAACGATGTTGTACATCAGCTGCGCGATATTGCCGAAGAGGAGCGGGATTGCGAAGCGCATCATAACCCCGAGCGGTTTCCCGACGGTCATATCCTGCGCGCCGAAGAGCGACTTGAATTTTTGGAACACGGTGTACTCCTTAATAATGTATAGTTTAGTTCATTATACACCATTTTAGTAAGGATTGCAATAGGCAATATAGTGGTCAGTGGTCAGTGATCAGTGGTCAGTGGTCAGTGGTTAGTGAGTAGTGGTCAGTGGTTAGTGGTCAGTGGTTAGTGAGCAGTGAGCAGTGGTCAGTGGTCAGTGAGCAGTGGTTAGTGAGCAGTGGTCAGTGAGCAGATTTTGCAATAGAACGCAGACGCTTACTACTAGGTACTGACCACTAACCACTAACCACTGACCACTGCATACCGCAAAACGTGGGTTTGACGGCTTTTGCGAAAAAATTTTACCCTTTTAGCTAAATTTTATCATTTGGGGTATTGACAAATGCGAAAGTTTGTGTTATAATAGAACCATAAAGCATAAGGACGAGGAAAGAGGTGGTGACAAATATGCTTGCAGAGCGAAAAGAGGACGCAATACTCGAAGAAAGGGTTACGAAGTACTTCGCGGAGAAAGCGGAGGAACCGACGTCGCTGGCGAATCTTTGCGCGTGGCTCGGAATCAGTTTGGACGAATGGGCGGGTTATAAGGAGAACCCCGGGAAGCGGCTGGTTTGTTCAAGAGCTGAAACGAAGCTCCTGAGTTTGCTGGAAAATGACAAGTTCCGTGCAACGACGATAGTTGCGCAAATGATGAAGGACTACCGGCAGGAAGCCGACAGCGGAGTTAAGCTGGAATTCGTACTAAACGAAGCTCCGCGGCAAGAGTGAGGTAATGCGATGTGGGTTAAGGAGGTGACTGAACAAGCGTGAAGCTGAAAATCGTTGAATTAGGAGCGTTGACCGCAAAGCAGCTGCAGTTTTACAATGGCACAGCGAAGTACTTAGCGTACGGAGGGGCGAGA
>JAISLB010000036.1 GCA_031260685.1 Oscillospiraceae bacterium
CAGAGTATTCCGCAAACCTATCTTGCGGATATGCCAATAAATCCAGCGGCATATTTTTTACGCCCCACAGTTTCATTCTTAAATCAACAGCTACATCGTGTGCGCGTCTGTCGGTAATCGGGGTTAGAACGCAGAGGTCAATATCGCTGTCGGGAGTATCATCGCCGCGAGCCATTGAGCCGAAAAGTATTATCTTCGACACCATTCCCGTGTCCGCCAATGTTTTTACTATATTATCCAGTTCTTCCTTAACTTTCGCGTTCATAAGCGTTCCCCTCCTCCCCGCGTACTCACTTCTTATAGCCTTTCAGGGCGAATTTTACGTATTGTCCGGTGGCGCTGTTTTTTACTTTTGCTACCTGCTCCGGGGTTCCCGTACATACGATAGTGCCGCCTTTATCGCCGCCCTCGGGTCCGAGGTCCAGTACCCAATCAGCGGATTTGATTACGTCGAGGTTATGCTCAATCACAACCACCGTATTCCCGTTATCCGTGAGACGGTTCAATACGGTCAGCAGCTTGCGGACATCGTGCGAGTGAAGCCCGGTAGTCGGCTCGTCGAGAACGTACAGCGTACGTCCCGTGGCTTTACGCGCAAGCTCCGTAGCGAGCTTAACGCGCTGGGCTTCTCCGCCGGAAAGCTCCGTGGAGCTTTGACCGAGTTTTACGTAACCTAAGCCGACGTCGTAAAGCGCCTGAATCTTCGGCTGAATCTTCGGCATATTCGCGAAGAATTCGAGCGCCTCGTCAACCGTCATATCGAGTACATCCGCGATAGATTTTCCCTTGTACTTAACTTCGAGGGTTTCACGGTTATAACGCGAACCTTTGCAAACCTCGCAAGGGACGTAGATATCAGCAAGGAAGTGCATCTCAATTTTTTTCAGTCCGTCGCCCGAACAAGCTTCGCAGCGTCCTCCCTTTACGTTGAATGAGAAGCGTCCGGGAGCATATCCGCGCTCTCTCGCGTCGTTAGTTTGCGAAAAGAGGTCGCGGATATCGTTGAACGCGCTCGTGTACGTAGCGGGATTACTTCTCGGAGTACGTCCGATAGGGCTTTGGTCGATGTCGACAATTTTGTCGAGCTGTTCCCAGCCTTTTATCTCGGCGAATTTCCCGGGGCGCGTCTTTGCGTGGTTCAGCTTCCCCGCGAGAAACTTGTAGATGATACTGTTAACAAGAGAGCTTTTGCCGGAGCCTGAAACTCCCGTAACTGCCGTAAAAAGTCCGAGCGGTATTGATACGTCGATGTTTTTGAGGTTGTTTTCTTCCGCTCCCGTGACAGTCAGATAGAAGCCGCTGCCTTTGCGCCGCTTTTTCGGAATCGGTATGGCTTCACGTCCCGACAGGTACGCCGCGGTAAGGCTCTCTTCGCAATTGAGCAATTCATCGGGAGTACCGCCGAATATGACTTCGCCGCCCTGATTGCCGGCTCCGGGACCTATATCGACTATATAGTCCGCCTCGAGCATCGTTTCCTCGTCGTGTTCTACCACCACGAGCGTATTGCCCAAATCGCGCAGACGTTTTAAGGTTTCGAGAAGCTTCCGGTTATCCCGCTGATGTAAGCCTATGCTCGGCTCGTCCAAAATATACAGCACTCCCGTAAGACTTGAGCCGACTTGGGACGCAAGACGTATACGCTGGGCTTCTCCGCCGGAGAGCGTACCCGCCATTCGCGACAATGTGAGATAGTCTAAGCCGACATTTTGGAGAAAGCCCAGACGTTCGCGGATTTCTTTCAGTATTCCCTCCGCAATGAAAGCGTCGCTGCCGGTCAGCGGAACATTCTGCGCAAAGTTAAGCGCGTCCGTGATAGACAGCGTCGTCATATCGGAAATGCTCGAACCCCCGACAGTTACCGCGAGAACCTCCGGTTTGAGACGTTTACCGCCGCAAGCTTCGCAGGGATATTCCGACATATACTGTTCAAGCTCAAAGCGTATATAACCGCTCGAGGTGTCCTTGTATCTGCGGGCGATATTGGTCACAACGCCCTCAAAAACCTGATTATAGGTGCCGGAACCGCGCCCGCGGTCGTATTTCAGCGTAAGCTCCTCTTTGCCTGTTCCGTAGAGCAGCGCGTTAATAGCTTCCTCCGAAAAGTCCGAAAGCGGAGTATCAAGAGTAAAGCCGAATCGCTTTCCGAGCGCGGCGAAATACATACGCGCTATACCGTCCGAACGTGCGTTAGCCCAGTTTCCGGCGCGTACGGCTCCGTCGTTGAGCGATTTAGAATAGTTCGGGACAATCAAATCCGGGTCAACTCTAAGCTGGACGCCGAGCCCCGTACAGGACGGACAAGCCCCGTGAGGCGCGTTAAACGAAAAAAGCCTCGGCGTAAGCTCCTCCATACTAACTCCGCACTCGTCACAGGCGTAGTTCTGCGAGAACATAAGTTCCTCGTCGCTGTCCACAAGGTGCGCAACGACTATACCGCCGGAAAGCCCCGAACAGGTCTCGACGCTGTCCGCAAGCCTCCGCGCTTCCTCGTTTGATACCGAAATGCGGTCAACGACAATCTCTATCGTATGCTTCTTGTTTTTGTCAAGCTTGATAGTTTCGCTCAAATCGTAGATAGATTTATCGACGCGGACACGCGAATAGCCGGATTTCCGCGCATCATCGAAAACTTTTGCGTATTCGCCTTTGCGCGACCTGATAACGGGCGCAAGCAGCTGCAAACGCGTATCGTCCGGCAGCGCGAGTATACGGTCAACTATCTGGTCTACCGTTTGCCGCCGAATCTCTTTTCCGCAGATGTGACAATGCGGAATCCCGACCCTTGCCCACAGTAAACGCAGATAGTCGTAGATTTCTGTAACCGTTCCGACGGTGCTTCGAGGGTTATGCGAAGTGGTTTTCTGGTCAATGGCGATAGCGGGCGAAAGTCCCTCGATACTGTCAACGTCCGGCTTATCCATCTGCCCGAGGAACTGACGCGCATAGCTCGAGAGCGACTCGATATAGCGCCGTTGTCCCTCGGCGTATAAAGTGGCGAACGCGAGCGACGACTTCCCGCTTCCCGATAAGCCCGTGAATACCACAAGCTTATCACGCGGGATTGACAGCGAGATGTTTTTGAGGTTGTTGGTTCGTGCGCCTTTGATAACTATTTCGTTACGCATTAGTTCTCCTGAGAATGTGAATCTGACGGTTTTATGTGTCTGAACCTGATAATCAGCGCGGCGCAGTAAATAAGTCCCGCCAAAAGCCACAGCGACCCCGTCAGGTACTCTTTCTTTGCGTACCAAATAACGGTAAGCGCGATGTCAAGCACAATACAAATAAAAGACGTGCCGAAAAGAAACTTATGGGTCTTCGAGAGTTGTTTGAGTTGCCGTAACATAGCTATGCCCTCCTTGTTGTTCCAGTTGATTATTGTTAATCCATACTTAACGCAGGATGATTATTCAAAAACTGCATCACGCTATCCAAATTCGATAAAATATCTTTCGTTGAAATGTGAATAACAGTCAGTTGTAATCCATTCAAATATACATCGCGCTCGCGGTCATATTCTTCTTTTCATCGTGGGAACTTCCATCAACTTCAATTACAGTTTTACAATTAGGACAGTAAAAATCTACGATATAGTTCCCTATTATTTTCTGCCTGTCAAAATCATAGTTCTTAAACTTTCTTCTGTTCAACCGTTGCCATAATAAGACTTCTGATAAATTTCCGGCTTTACGCAATCCTCTTGCACGTTCTTTAAGCTCATTGTTATATGGCAAACTCTCATAGTTTTTTCTACTCCGCATATTGCACTCACTCCCAATTATTGGAATTTTATTAAACCCGTAAGACCACCCCGGCACTTCGTGCCACCCCTCCCAAGAGGGGAATTTAGACGAGGGTTACGTTTTAAGCATTATTTACATCTATCTCCCGTAAATTCCCCTCTTGGGAGGGGTGCCCCGCAGGGGCGGGGTGGTTCCCCCGCAGGACGTACCCTCGTCCCCAAATTTCTCACTACTCACTGTCCGCAATCCGTTGTACTGTTGCACGTTCCAGTTTGTGTTCCGCTATGTGCGTAATGTCTATGCGCAAGCCCGAGAGTTCGAGAGTTGGGGTTTTGCCGTCGTCGGGGACTTCGCCTAAGGCTCCGAAAACCCAACCTCCGAAGGTTTCATAATCCTCGCTGGGGAGCGCGATACCGAGTTCCGGCGAAAGTTCATCGAGCGGAGCGGTGCCGCGGATTTCCCACTCGCCGTCGCCGATTTTGACGAATTCAGGCTCCTCCGGCGGAAGCGTATTATCGTCGTCAAGGTCGCCCACAAGCTGCTCTAAGAGGTCGTTAATGGTTATAACCCCGCTCATTCCCGCGTATTCGTCGAGTACAACCGCGAAGTGATTGCGGTTAATTTTCATATTGCGGAACAGAACGTTCGCCATAACGCTTTCCGGAACGAATTGTGCCGGTCGGACGGCTTTCGCCATTATCGTGTCCCTGTCGCGGCTTTCAACACGGTAGTAGTCTTTCGAGATTAGTACGCCCTGAACGTCGTCCGCGTCCTCTCCGACCACGGGATAGTGACTATGGCGCGAAACGCGGATAGTTTCCTCCCATTTTGCGTCGCTGTCCTCGAGCCAGAGGAGTTCGACGTCTGTTCTGTGTGTCATAAGCTCAACCGCGGGAGTATCGTTAAACTCGAACACGTTGTTGATGATATACTTCTCGTCGGCTGCAATGGCTCCCGCGACGTTGCCTTCGTCTACCATCATACGGATTTCTTCCTCCGTAACCTCTTTCGCGTCGTCGTCGGGGTTAATCCTAAGCAAACGCAGAATGGAGTTATTAGAGATAGTCAAAAACCACACGACAGGTTTGAAAGCGTGAGAAAGCGCAACTATAAAGCCCGAGAGCGTGAGCGCTACGACCTCCGCCTTTTGCCGCGCGATACGCTTCGGTACTAACTCTCCGAGAACGAGGGTAACGTAGGACAGCAGAATCGTAATCAAAACGAGCGCGATGTTGCCCGCGGTTTCGATTGTAATCGGAAGCCCGATGGCCACGAGCCAAGCCGCGAAGCGTCCCGCGAAGTTATCAGCGGCAAACGCCGAGCCTAAGAACCCCGCGAAAGTAATACCCACCTGAATGGTCGCGAAAAAGCGCGACGGATCGGCGGTAAGCGTAACAAGCCGCTTTGCGCGTTTATCTCCCGAAGCGGCAAGCACGGCGAGCTTGCTGTCAGATACGGAGATAACCGCAATCTCCGCACAAGCAAAGACCGCGTTAATGATTATCAGTAACGCTTGCAGTAAGAGCTGCCATAATATAGGGTCGCCTTCCGGCATTGAAGATTCCAACTCCTTTTTGCTTTGAAAATCGAATAGTACCTTACAGTATAGCATATCTTTATAATAATTGCAAGCCCCTATATAACATAAATAGTTTTCAGTGGGCGTAGTGGTCAGTGGGCAGTGGGCAGCAGCCGTAGTGGTCAGCGGGCGCAGTGGGCAGCGGGCAGTAGGGACGGGGCGCGTCTGACCACTGACCACTATACACTGACCACTACGCCCACTGACCACTGACCACTACGTAACTGACCACTGCTTTCGGAGGTAGCTGATATGCCGCTTTATAATCCCGCCAATGCTGTCGCTTACGCTCATAAGTGGGCGTTTCTGCGTAATCCTCGCTACGGAGATTTCTCAAATCTCGGCGGCGACTGCACAAACTTCATCTCGCAGTGTCTCCGCGCCGGAGGGCTTCCGATGGATTACTCCCCGGTCCTCGGCTGGTTCTATAACTCGATGTCGAGCCGTTCCCCGAGCTTTACGGGGGTGGAATTCCTGTACAGCTATCTGACAGGCGGCGGCAATCCCGCGGCTCGAGTTACAGACTTCCGGAACATCGTTCCGGGTAACGTGATACAGCTTAGTTTTGACGGTCTCACTTTCGCGCACTCGCTTCTCGTAGTAGGAGCAGACAGCGAGATAACGGTAGCCACTCACAGCTATGACGCTGATAACCGCCCTCTATCGTCCTACGAATACGCGGCAGCGCGCGGACTCTCGATAACGCGCTGACGGCTTTGCAGTGGTCAGTTAGTAGTGGTCAGTGGTTAGTAGGGACGGGGCGCGTCTGACCACTGACCACTAACCACTGACCACTGACCACTGACCACTGACCACTGCGCCCGCTGACCACTAACCACTAACCACTGCGTCAGCTGACCACTACGTAACTGACCACTGAAAAGCAGCGTGCTGCTTTTCAGGGCTTGACAAGCTTTAACGTTTGTGTTATAATTTAGCGTGTTGTGGCACATTTGTACGAATAGCGTCAAGGGGTTTCCTTATGAAAAAAATAAACAAGAAGAACAAACTGCAAAACCTGTCTGTTATCATTATCGCGGTCTTTTTGCTTGCCACGCTAGCGGTTGTAGCGTTTATGACACTCAAAAATACTTCCGACCTGAACGACATTCTCAAGGAGAGTATCAAAAGCCAGCTTATCTCCATTTCTTACGCCGCGCGCGAGATTATCGACGTTGACAGGTTTAACTCCTACAACAGCGTCGAGGACACCGAGAAAGACGGTCTGAACTACGGCAAAACTCTCGCCGCTTTGAGACGTCTACAAACGGAAGTCGGAGCGGAATACATCTACGCGCTGAAACAGCTCAACGGTAAGTACTACTTCGTTTTTGACACCGACGTCGAGGACCCCGAAATCTTCATTGAATACGAATTATCGCCGGTTCACGAACACGCTTTCGTAGGAAAAGACAGCGCGGACGTACTTAACGTAACCGACGACTACGGCAGCTACAATACCGGCGCGGTTCCGATTTGGAAAAACGGCAAGGTTATCGGCATAATAAGCACCGACTTAGAGGACGAGTTTATGTCGCAAAGTTCCGGAGCTGCCCGCGGAAACGCGATATTTCTCTTTGCCGCGATAGTCGTCACAATGGGTCTAATGATGACCGTACTGCTGATTCTGGTCAAGCGCGTCAACTCAATGCAGGAAAAAATGCACCATATGGCGAACTACGACGTTATCACCGGTTTGCCGAACCGCCAGTGTCTGCTTGAATACTTAGGCGATATATCGTCCAAGGTGGTTAAAACTAACGAACCTTTCGCGCTGTTCTTCGTTGACCTCGATAACTTCAAAAGCGTCAACGACGGAGCCGGTCACGACGCCGGAGACGAGCTTCTGCGCCATATTGCGGCCTATCTTGATAACTTCCACGATAACGTTAAAGCCTTTCGCCCGCCTCCCGGGATTCTCAATATCTCGGCGCGTATAGGCGGCGACGAATTCGTTCAGGTCGTTCCCGGGATTTCGGACGCTACCGAAGCCTCTATCGTTGCCCAGAAAATGCTCGACAACTTCTCCTCGCAGGCTATTGACAGATACATCGAGAAATACAAAGTTGGGCTTAGCATCGGCGTCGCGCTATTCCCCTATCACTCTAACGACTACAACGTTCTCATTAAGTACGCCGATATAGCGATGTACCACGCGAAACGCGCCGGCAAACACGGCTACTGCGTTTACAGCGATGAGATGTTCAGCGAAGTCGCGTTATAAACCCACAGACATACGTAAAGCGCGGCTTCCGCTCCGGAAACCGCGCTTTGTTATATTGCCGCAAACTATCCTTTGAGTCTGTCCGCCATTTCTTCCGCTTTGTTGTAATTGCCCATAAGTACGAGGTCCGAGATTTCGGTGATTACGCCTTTGACAGCGCTTTCGAAAGACTTTGCGGACAATTCGGAGAGTATGGCGTCGAGCGCTTCCACGTCTCTCTCCTCTAACGCTCCGCAGAGCCGCTGCATACTTTCGACGTCGAGCGTATCGTGCTGAACGTCCGCTTCCTCCGCGTTGTCCGCTGCGGCTGCGCGGATATTGCTCACGATGACGATGAGTTCAACGCGGAAAATGTCGAGTTTAGCGCGTATTAAGGCTATATCGCCGCGTTTGCCGGCTTGTTCCAGCAATTCGGCTGATTCCGACAGCTTAGCCGCTCCGATACTGCTTGCCGCGCTCTTTAAGGCGTGTACCTGCGTGATAAAGAGTTTCAGCGTTTCTTCGTTCGGTACTTCTTTCAACATTTCGAGGCGTTCATCGGCGTCGCGGCAGAAAAGCGCCAGCACCTCGCGGTAGCTTGATTCCGAGCGCCCCGTCATCTCAATACCGTGCTTAGTGTCAATACCGTCAATAACGAGCGGGGGGTCAAGCTCCGGCTCCGGTTCCGTAATCTGCTCCGCGATAGTTTTGTGATGTTTCTCGCGCGGAATCCATTTATCCATTATTTCGTTAAGCTTAAACATTTCTATCGGCTTAGCGATGTAATCGTTGAAGCCTTTGCTCAGAAACATCTCTCTCATACCCGAAACGGCGTTCGCGGTAAGCGCGATAATCGGCACAGACTTGAAGTAATCGCCGTAGAGACCGCGTATAGCCTCCGTAGCTTCTACACCGTCCAGCTCGGGCATCATATGGTCCATAAAGATA
>JAISLB010000079.1 GCA_031260685.1 Oscillospiraceae bacterium
CCGTTGGCGTAGCATAGACGTAACTGATTACCACACCGATAAAGAAGCATATTACCGACACAAAAGCTGAGCAGACCGTCACGCTCTTGAACTTTTTACAAACGCGCATTGACGTAAGCGCGGGGAAAATTACAAGGCTCGAAATCAGCAGCGCACCCATCATTCTCATTCCGAGGACAATCGTTATCGCGGTCAGAAACGCGATAATCATATTGTAAAGCCCGGTTTTCACGCCTGTAGCTTTGGCGAAATTCTCGTCAAAGGTTACGGCGAAAATCTTATTATAGAAAAGCAGGAACAGCAGCAGAACTACGGCGGCAAGCGCGATTGATAGGTTTACGTCGCCCTTACTCATCGCGAGTATACTGCCGAACATATAGTTGCACACGTCCGTGTTCATTCCGGTAGTAAGCGAGATAACGACAACGCCGATTGCAAGCGAACTTGTGGAAATCAGGGCAATTGCGGCATCGCCTTTAATTTTGCTGTTCTCGCTGATTCGCAAAAGCAGGAACGCCGCGATAACCACAATCGGGATAGATACCATCAGCGGAGCGGCGTTCATAGCTGTTGCAATCGCAAGAGTTCCGAACCCGACGTGCGAAAGTCCGTCGCCAATCATTGAGTAGCGTTTCAGCACAAGACTAACGCCTAGCAGCGCGGCGCAGAGCGACACAATCAGCCCGACTACGACGGCGCGTATAAGAAACGTATACGAGAACATCTCAATCAAGGTGTTAATCATCGTTTTCACCTCCGACAAACACTTTTCCCGCCTCCGAGGTCAGATAATCTTCGGTAGTACCAAAGAAAATTTGCTTTTTCCGAAGATGCAGAATGTGGCTCGCGTACTTTACCGCGCTCGTTATATCGTGCGACACCATAACCACTGTCAAACCGCCGCGATTGAGCTTTTCCAGCAGGTTGTAGAACTCCGCTGCTGCGTTAGGGTCAAGTCCGGAAGTGGGTTCGTCAAGCAGCAGCAGTTTTTTTGTCGCTAAGAGTGCGCGGGCGAGCAGCACGCGCTGCTGCTGACCGCCGGAAAGCTCACGGTAGCAGCGGTTGCGCAAGCTCTCTAAGCCGAGAAAGCGCAAATTTTCATCTGCCGCAGCCTTGTCGCGGCGCGAATAAAACGGCAAAATCCCTCTTGCGCCCATACTGCCGGACAAAGCGACTTCATACGCGCTTGCGGGAAAATCTTTCTGCGCGGCAGTCTGCTGCGGAAGATAGCCGATTTCAGCGGGGGATAAACCGCCGCCCGTCAGAACGCTGCCCGACTGCGGCTTTTTAAGCCGCAGCAAGCCTTTTATGAGCGTACTTTTGCCGGAACCGTTCTCTCCGACAACGCAAAGATAGTCGCCGCAATTGACCTCGAAGCACAACTCGCTTACGGCGGTACTGCCCTCATAGCCGAAGGCTGCGTTCTGACAAGCGATTAGCATAAATAATTTGTCTCCCGTCCGATTATTCACTATTAACTATACATTATCCGTTATTGAAGCGCCTCCCTCAGCGCGGTAACATTTTGCGTCATAATGTCAAGATACGTAACGCCGTTCTCAAAATCCGCTTTGCTGATGTTATGCGCGGCGTGCAGTTCAAGCACTTCCGCGCCCGTCGCCTCGGCGATTGTGGCGGCGATTTTCACGTTCGACAGTTCGATGTGGAAAATTACAGGGATTTGCTCCGCTGTAACCTTGTCGATTAGAAACGCGACAGTAGCCGCGCTGCACTCCGTTTCGGTTGAACAACCGGGGAACGCCGCAAAATAGTCCAAGCCGTAAGCGTCCGCAAAATAGCGGAACGGAAAGCGATCGCCGAACACAAGCGTTTTACGCGGCGCAGCGTCAACTACGGCTTGAAACTTAGCGTCCAACTCGTCAAGTTTTTCGAGATATGACGCTGTATTCGCCGTATAGGTATCGGCGTTAGCGGCGTCAATCGCGCAGAACGTGTCCGAAAGCTTCTGCGCTATAAGTTTTACATTGCGCGGGGAAGTCCAAACGTGTTCGTCGTACTCTACTTCCGCTGCACCTTCCGCATCTCCCGTCTCACCCCCGTCTCTATTCACTGTTATCTGTTCACTGTTATCTGAACTGTCCATTCCCTCGATTACTTCTTCCTCGACTACCTCTACGCAATCCATAAGCGTAACAATTTTCATTTTTGACCTATCCATAGAATCGAGGACATTATTCACCCATTCGTCGCTCTCACCTCCGACGTAGATGAACACGTCGGCGTTTTGAATCGCAATGATATCCTGCGGAGTAGGCTCAAAGCTGTGGCTCTCGCTTGCGGGCGGCAGGAGCATTGTAACGTTCGCGTGCTCTCCGGCAACTTGCCGCGCAAAGTCAAACGGAGCGAATATCGTCGCAACGACGCTGAGCTTGCCGGCATCGCCGTGTTCAGCGTGCCTGCTTCCTGCCGCACAGCCCGTAAACACGGTTACAGCGAGTAATACCGCAAGCGCGGCGGAAATATATTTTTTCACTATGAAAAACCTCCAAATTGTGTGTTTTGAACATAAAAACACAAGGAAATACTACGCCCCCAACCGGACGTAATACTCCCTTGTTCGGAGTTTCCCGCTTAGTTATTCAGTCTGATTTTTACGCTGGTAAGTGTACTGACGGCAAAATCAAGCCGCAGTGATTTCAGAAGCCGCAGCGCGGCGAATATCGCTCCGAACGCAAACACGCAAACCGCAGCAGCGCTTGAAACGGCTTTCAGCAGATTCCCGGCGGCGCTGACACAAGCGCAGACAGCGCAAGCTCCGTCAGTACCGTTAGTATCGTGTTCGTGATTGCCGTGAACCACTATAAACGCGGAAGCCAACACAAGCGCGGCAACGAAGCAAACGCAGATAAACGCGGCAAGCAGACGCGCAGTCTTCCGCCGCTTGCCGTATTGAGCGATTGCCTTACAGCACATAACCGCGCCTCCCTTACGCTAATCTGAAAATCCCGTTCATTTTACCATAAACTCAAGACTTTGTCAAGTCCTTTGAGGGAGTTTGTTGTAAGCGTTAAATAAGGCAGTGGATTCCAAAGCGTGTATATTCTTGTTACAATAGAGTAAAAGCTGTAATTGGAGGAATATATATCCGCGTGTACACAGAAAGCGGCATATCTACGAAATCACCCTGAAATGAAACTCAGGAGGTTCGACCCCGTATTAAGACAAAAAGCACTTGAAATGTACTGGGGAGGGTTGGAAAGCAGTATCATCGCCAAGCATTTTGGAGTTAATCACACAACTGAATACACGAAATGCCGAGCTTGTGAACACGGCTGCGGAATTAACCGCGCTCGTGAAACATTTCGAAGAATTGTTCAAGCTATCGCAGCACAAGCTGTTTGGAGTGTCAAGCGAAAAGCTTGCGGCGGAGCTTGGGCAGCTTAGCCTTTTTGAGAAACCTGCTATACACGAAGCACGAGAACCTGAAACGAAAGAGATTACATACACAGAAACTTTACCCAATTCGACAACAACTCAAATCGACGACTTCCTCCCGCGGAGCGGCAAACTCCCGCCCAAATACAGACTCTTAACCAAGTAATAGTGGCGTTAAACGAAAGTGTAACGCCTGTTTATTTGACGCTTACGCTATCAGCGTTAGCCGGATTTAGACGCAACTACAAAAAAAACGCCGTCTGTTGGATTTACAACGGACTTTTCGCGTTTGCGGTGTTATACTATTGTCAAATCAAGAACGGAGGTAACATCTATGCTGCGAAAAATTATTGCAATCGACGAGGAAAAGTGCGACGGCTGCGGAATCTGCGCTCAGGCTTGTCTCGAGGGCGCAATCGGCATAGTTCGCGGGAAAGCGCGCTTACTGCGCGACGACTATTGCGACGGAATGGGCGACTGTCTGCCGAGCTGTCCCGCGGGTGCGATTACGTTTGAAAATCGCGAAGCTCTCGTTTACGACGCAGCCGCGGTACAAGCCGCACGGCGCAAACTACGCAACTTTCCGATTCAGCTGAAGCTGGTGAACCCGATAAATTCGGCTTTACGCGGTGAAATTGTCCTTGCGGCTGATTGTACAGCGTTTGCGGCTCCCGACAGTTACAAGGCTGATTCGCTTGGGAAAGCGGTGCTTATCGGCTGTCCAAAACTTGACGCAACCGATTATTCGGAGAAGCTGGCGGAAATCTTTTCGGGGAATGAAGTTACCGCGGTTACATTGCTGCGGATGAGCGTTCCCTGCTGCGGAGGATTGGAACGTATGCTTGCGGATGCGATAGCGCGTTCGGGAAAAGAAATCGGCGTCAGCGTAAAAGTTACGGAGGTGTGATATGTCTGCAATCTATGGTTGTCCCGGAGCGGCGAAACTTCGCGGAACTCCGACCATAAGCGAGAAAATCTGCCCGGAGTGCGGACGCGAAATTGAGATATTCTCAATCGACACGCACGTTGTCTGCGACTGCGGCTTTACCGCCTATAACGATGCCCAAAGCTGTATACAATGGTGCAGATACGCGCGAAAATGCGTTGGGGACGCGGTATACGAGAGACTAACGGGAGGTGAGCAAAATGACGCTGCCTGAATTTGCCGAAGCTACCAAAAGCGCAGACCTATTGCTTTTGGAGTGCGGAGATGTAATCGTCTACGACAGAAGCCAAAACACATTGTACAGTACGACTGATACTCACAGCCGTGCGCGTATGAACCCAATGGTCGATTTCCGCACAATGCTCGGTCATCATTTGCTGTGGAGCCGGCAATGCGAACTTGACTGCACAAACGACGATTTTTACAACGCTATACGCAAGAGACCGCGAATTCCTCTTGACGAAACCCCGGATTACCGCGTTTGGGAGTTAATTTAGCAGCTCGAACTCATTTTTATGGTATTTGAGTATACCGTCAGTCTGCATACGCGATAATTCAGCGGACATAGCGCTTCGCTCAACCGCCAGGTAGTCCGCAAGTTCCTGACGGTTGAGCGGGATTGTAAACTTGCTTTTACCCGCAATCCGCGCCCGCTCGGAGATATATGACAGCAGCTTTTGGCGGGTATTGTGCTGAGTGACGTGTTCAAGCTTCTGTGTAAGCAGAATATTCTTGTTTGCTAGAATGTTCATCATATTCTGAATCAGCCGCGAATGAAATTCGCAGGCGTTAGTACAGGATTTGACGATACGCTGATAATTCACGAGAAGCACAGTACTATCGGCGGCAGCTACCGCGCTAACCGGCAACTCGGAGATTTCGGCGCAGGCGAAAGCCTCACCGAACAAATCTCCCGGTTCTACAATCGACAACAGGATTCGATTACCGAAGTAATCTTCGCGCATAATGTGAACCGCGCCGGTGAGGACTACGCCTACACGCTCCGGAACGTCACCCGCGCTGAATACAAACGCTCCCCTGCCGAATGTTCTGGCGCTTGCGTTTAGACACTTAAGCATAGTAAGCAGATTTTCGCTGCTCACATTCTCAAACAAGGGACATTTGTTAATACTTGGTAATAATTTTTCCATTTTTTTACTCCCGTGTTGTATAAACAACGGACTTTACGCTTAAAGTATACTATAATAACAACAAAAAATCAAGGAGGAATTCACAATGAACGAAATGTTTTGCTTCCAATGCGAACAGACCGCGGGCGGTATAGCCTGCACAAAATCCGGGGTATGCGGTAAAAACTCGGGTACCGCAGCCATTCAGGACGAACTCACGGGCGCGTTAATTGCCGCCTCCCGCAAAGGCGCGGATTTATCCGACGAGCTGTTGATTGAAGGACTGTTCGCCACGTTGACAAATGTCAATTTTGACGACGCGGCACTGAAAGCGCTCCGCGATAAAGTCGGTCAGCCGTATTACAATCTTTACAACGTCCGCGACGCCGACGAGGACACGCGCTCACTTAAAACGCTGCTGCTTCTGGGAGTGCGCGGAATTGTGGCGTACGCGTATCATTCGCAGGTCCTGGGCTATGACATTAGCGGAATTGCTGCATTTATCCGTAAGGCGCTTTCCGCGATTGCGGAGCCTGATTGGGGTCTGACGGAGCTTCTCCCGCTCGTAATGGAATGCGGCAAGGTCAATCTCGACGCACTCGCGCTGCTCGACAAAGCCAATACGGAAACGTTCGGCACGCCTGAACCCACTACGGTTGCCAGAACCATTGAGCCGGGACCGTTCATAGTAGTAAGCGGACACGACTTGCGAGACCTTAAGCTGTTGCTGGAACAGACAGAGGGCAAAGGAGTAAACGTCTATACTCACGGCGAAATGCTCCCCGCTCACGGCTATCCGGGCTTAAAAAAATACGCTCATCTGAAAGGCAACTTCGGCACGGCTTGGCAAAATCAGCAGAAAGAATTCGCGGGGGTTCCGGGAGCGTTCCTGTTTACGACAAACTGTCTGATGCCGCCTAAACCGAGTTATTCAGACCGTGTTTTCACCACCTCCGCGGTAGGATATCCCGGACTGACGCATATTGAGGACAAGAACTTCGCTCCGCTTATCGCGAAAGCTCTCGAACTCGGTGGTTACACCGAAGCGCAGAGCGGCGGAACGTTTACCAGCGGTTTCGGTCATAGCGCGATTCTGTCAAACGCGGAAGCGATTGTAGCAGCGGTCAAAAGCGGCGCGATTAAGCGATTTTTCCTAATCGGCGGCTGTGACGGTACGAAATCCGAACGCAGTTATTATACGGACTTCGCGAAGCTTACTCCCGCGGACAGCGTTATCCTCACACTCGGCTGCGGTAAGTACCGCTTAAACGATATTGATTTCGGAACAGTCGCCGGACTCCCGCGCTTGCTTGATATGGGACAATGCAACGACGCTTACGGAGCGATAAAAGTCGCTCTCGCTCTCGCGGAAGCGTTCAGCTGCGGAGTGAACGACTTGCCGCTCTCACTCGTAATCTCGTGGTACGAACAAAAAGCCGTAAGTATCTTGCTCACGCTTTTGCACCTCGGAATCAAGAACATTCTGCTCGGTCCGACGCTCCCCGCGTTTGTTTCGCCGAATATCCTGAACTATCTCGTAGAAAACTTCGGGATTGCGCCGGTGACGACTCCGGAGGCTGATTTGCGGAAGATAGCGGCATAGCTATAACTTCACACAGGGCGCGAAATCCCGTGCCCTGTGTGAAGCTTTCCGGCTGCAGCGTTTTTTAGTAAAAAAAGTGCTTGACAACAGCGAAAGAGTGTGGTACAATATATAGCGTTGTTCAGATGCTTGCGTAGCTCAATTGGTAGAGCAGCTGATTTGTAATCAGCAGGTCGCGGGTTCGAGTCCCATCGCAAGCTCCACAACGTAATCTCCCGTAAACACAGTGTTTGCGGGAGTTTTTTGTGTTCAGCGAATAAAATTTGCGTCCCGATGCAACGCACCGGGACGCAATACCGCCAATCTCTAAGCTTTCACCTAGTTTTGCTGAGCGTCAGCAGTTTCGAGAACGTTATACCTTGAGCTTAGGACTACGAGGTCTACGCGGCGGTTCTTAGCGCGTCCGTCAGCTGTGTTGTTATCGGCAACCGGACGA
>JAISLB010000094.1 GCA_031260685.1 Oscillospiraceae bacterium
GTACAACTACGATTACAGATGGTAATTATAGTTGGGAATGTCAAAAAGATGATGAACCTGGTAAATATGTGATGGAAAATCGAAATTGCATATTATGCGATAATGATACTGATTGTATGGAAAAAGATAATCACCAGAGGGTATAGTAATATGAATAATAAAATTTCACTTAACCATTCAAAAAGAATGACATATTTAATAAACTTCTGGTATGACACAATCATAGATGATTATGAACATATGACAAATATTTTTACAGGTGCTTATAACGCAGGTAAATTATCAATCGTAGAATTCATATCACTAATAAGTTATTTCAACAAAATTATGAAGGATATATCAAAATGAATACAAATTTATTAAGTTTTATTTTAGTCGTTGTTATATATGTATTAGTTATCAGACAAATATTAAATGATGTTAGTCCTATAATAAAGCGCAAAATGTATATGAAGCTGATACTATTCAGACTAAAATTATTCCGACTACGTTGTAACAACTAGATAAACTATATTAAGTTCTGCATTAGAAATAAGTAGTTGACTTCAGCCGAGGGTTACGCTATAATAGTTCTTGTAATGGTGGGTAATCTACACTGTCACATACTTAGGAGGTATGACAATGACAGGCAGCCTACAACCTAAAAGAACCAAAGCAGGAAAAGAATACTACTACATAGTGCTAACCCTCTATTGTTAGCGGAGGAAATGTCTAAGGCAAAATCCGATCCAATCTTTGAACCTATGCCTATTCCTGAACCGACAACTAGCATTACTTTCGCAGATGCCATTAGGGACTGGTTGAAACAAACAGCTATTAGGGTAGATCCAATATCGTTACAGGGCTATGAAATATTAGCAAGAGTTCACGTACTGCCTTTTTTTGACAAGAACGGGGTTCTGTTGAAAGATGTTGACAGAGGTATAATCCAGAGTTACATAAACGAAAAGTACGAGAACGGACGAAAGGACGGCAAAGGAGGACTATCGGCTACTAGCATCCGCAAACACAAAAATGTAATCTTTCAGACCTTGAAAGAGGCGGTTATCAACAATCAGATACCCTCTAACCCTTGTCAGTATATCAATTTACCTCAAATGCAAAGGTATGAAGCACATTACTACTCAACAGCGCAGATTAACACCTTGCTTGACTGTATCAAAGAGGAACCGCTATACCCGCTAATCTATACAACAGCTGTTTACGGATTAAGACGGAGTGAGGTGCTGGGTATTAAGTGGGATAGTATAGACTTCAATACAGAGCTTGTAACTATAAAGCATACTGTAAGCAAGGTAATGACAGTAGTCGAAAAGGATAAGACAAAGAACGCCAGTAGTTACAGAAGTTTTCCCTTGATACCAGAAATTAGAAATCTGTTCCTTGAATTGAAACAGCAGGAACAAGAGAACCGACAACAGCTAGGCAAAGATTACATAGAAAATGACTATGTGTTTAAGTGGGACGCAGGAAAACCATTTGAACCCGATCACGTTACACGGAAGTTTAGCCAGCTGTTAGCCAAACACAAGCTACCGCATATTAGGTTTCACGAGCTCAGACATAGCTGTGCAAGCAATCTGTTGAATATGGGCTTCAACCTTAAAGAGGTTCAGGAATGGCTGGGACATTCAAGCATTGACATAACAGCGGATATATACGCCCATCTTGATGTAACCAGAAAGCAGACTATGGCTAGCCGTATAGGGGCTTCATTAACAGCCTGTTAGAACAAGCCGTTAGAACAGAGAGCGTTGAAGCGGTTCAAGACAAAAAGCAAATCCTCACAAGTTCAGAGCCTGTAAGGATTTGTCGATGGTCCGAGTGGCGAGACTTGAACTCACGGCCTCTTGACCCCCAGTCAAGCGCGCTACCAACTGCGCCACACCCGGATACCAGTACATTATAACACAGTCCGGGAGCCTTGTCAAGTCCTTTTTCGTTATTACAGATTGTAGAATCTATTGCCATTTGCGTAGGTGGTTTCCGCGGCTTCGCCGGGGCTTACGTTCCAGATTTCCGCTAATTTTTCGGCTATCAGCGGAAGGTTCAGCGATGAGTTACGCGAACCTCGCAGCGGAGTGGGCGAGAGATAGGGGCAGTCCGTTTCAAGAAGCACACGTTCTCTCGGGTAGACAGCGGCAACCTCCGGGAGCGTTTTAGCGTTTTTGAACGTGAGTACGCCGCCGATTGAGATGTAGTAACCGCGCAAAGCCGCGATTTTTGCAGTTTCTACGGAACCCGAGAAGCAATGCAGCATAATCTTCAAATCGCCGAAAGGCTCAAGCAGCCTGAACGTATCCTCAGCCGCATCGCGTGAATGTACGCAAACGGGGAGTTTAAGCTCCCGCGCAAGCTCCAGCTGTGCCGTAAACCACTGCGACTGTGAAGCTTTGTCGTAACCCTCATAGTGGTAGTCAAGCCCGATTTCGCCGATTGCGACAACCTTGGGAGCTTTCGCAAGCTCCCGCAACTCGTCCAAACTGTTCACTGTTAACTGTTCACTGTTAACTGTCTCGGGGTGTATTCCGACAGTAGCATAGATAAAATCGTATTCTGCGGCGAGGTCAACGGCTTGCTTCGAAATCTCAACGGAGGTGCCGACTTCTGCAATCCGCTCAATGCCGTTAGCTTGCATAGCCGCGAGAACCTCCGCGCGGTCAGCGTCAAAAGCTTCGTCGCAGTAATGCGCGTGGGTATCGAAAATTCTCATTTGCCGTGTATCTCCGTATAGAGTTTTACAACGAGCTGCGCAGTTTCACTGACAGCGTTTTCTCTCGTGACCGTAGTTTTGACGATTTTGTCACGCGTGACAAGCTCGAGCGCGTCGGCTTTAAGATTTTTCGGACTGATAACGAGCCTTACGGGGCAGCCGAGGAGGTCAGCCTCCGCGAATACTGCTCCGGCGGACATTGCGCGGTCGTCGTAGATTACTTCGAGACCCGCGGCTTGAAGCTCGCTGTAGAGTTCGTCGGCTACTGCGTGAGTTTCGGCATCGTCGGGACGCAGACAGACGAGTTCCACCTCCCACGGAGCTATCGAAATAGGCCAAATCGGTCCGTAGTCATCGCGCGAGACTTCGCAAACCGAAGCGGCGAGACGTCCGACGCCGATTCCGTAGCAGCCCATAATCGGGGTTTGCAAACTTCCGTCCTGAGCGGAGTAGCGCATATTCATCGACTCGCTGTATTTCGTACCAAGCTGAAAGATGTTACCGACTTCGATTCCGCGCTCGATGGCAAGCGTCGTCTGACCGCATTTAGGGCAAATCCCGCCGGATTGCGCCTTTGCGAAATCTCCGTACTCTACGTTTCCGACATCGCGCGAGAGCGAAACTCCCGTGAAATGCTTCTCGCTGACATTCGCTCCGCAAATGAGGTTTTCTAGGCCTTTCAGCGAACTGTCGTATAAGGCGGTAACGTTCTCCGGAAGATTCACGGGACCAATCGAACCGGCAAACAGCGGCGAATTCTCATCAATAGCCGCGGGGAAAATTTCCGTTTTAAGGAAGTTGCGGATTTTCGTTTCGTTCGCTTCAACATCGCCGCGTAAAAAAACTACGACGTATTTCAGCGTACCGCGCTCCTGATAGACTACCGCCTTGCAAGTTTGCGCGAAGCCTACCTTGAAGCGTTTACAGATATCCTCGATTGTCGCGATATGCGGCGTGTCTACGAGTTCGCGCTCTACTGCGCCCGTCGCTGTATTCTCAAAAATCGCGGGAGCCGCTTCGACGTTTGCGCTGTAACCGCAGCTGCAAACGGCGATAGAATCCTCGCCGATTGGGGTCAGCAGCATAAATTCGTGAGCGACTTTGCCGCCCATCATTCCGCTGTCACTCGCGACCGAGATAACCTGCGGCAGCCCGCAGCGTTTGTAAATGCTCTCGTAGGCTTCGTGAGCACGCGCGTAGTACGCTTCTAAATCCTCCTGAGAGGTGTGGAAAGAATACGCGTCTTTCATCGTAAATTCGCGGACACGTATCAAACCCGCGCGCGGACGCGGTTCATCGCGGAATTTCGTCTGTATCTGATACACCATAAAGGGGTAGCGCGTGTAGGTCTGTCCGTATTCGCGAACGAGCGAAACTGCGGCTTCCTCGTGAGTCATTCCCAGCACCATCGGAGTTCCCGAACGGTCCTCAAAACGCGCGAGTTCCGCGCCTACCGAGATGTAACGTCCGGACTCCTGCCAGAGTGCAGCCGGCATAACCACCGGGAACAGCACTTCCTGACCGTCGATTGCGTCCATTTCTTCGCGTATAACGCGCTCAATCTTTTGGCAGATACGTTTTAAGGGCGGAAGCTGCGAGTACAGACCGCTCCCGACGAATTTCATATAGCCGCCGCGAAGCATTAGCGCGTGGCTGTCTACCGAAGCTTCGGACGGACGCTCTTTGAAGCGGTCGCCGACTAAGTTAATTACTTTCATAGTGTTTCCTCCAGATTTTGTAAAATATGTGCATAAACGCGTCAAGCGGGAATATCAGGAACATTGCCGATTTAAGGAACATTCCGGGTAATTTCCTCCCGTTACCGCTTAGTCTCGTAGCGCGGATAGTGTCCCAAGCAGCCGAATAGCGGACTTCGCGGATAAAGTTGTTGTTCATAGTGGTAAGCTCGTGCTTCGAAATAAGCGCGTCATAAGCTTTATTTGCCGCTATACAGTCCCAGGTAAACCGCAGCGGGTCAAAACGGTACGACACGCTCCCTTGCGAAAGGTAATAACGGTGGTGAGTTCCGGGCAATACGCCGTAGGTTTCGGAACGTTTGTACACTTCCAACGCGAACAGCGTGTCAATACCGTAAATCATTTTCTCGGGAATGTCAAACTCACAACGTTTCAAGGTACGGAACGGAATCAGCTTCCCCCAAAAGGTTCGCAGATAATTATAGATTTGCGTAAAAAATGGGTTATTCGCGGCCGCGCAGATACGCTGCTCAATCAGCTGTCCCGTTTCGGAGTTGATGATGTCAGTCCCGCAGCAAACAAAGTCCTTAGCGCCGAGGAAATCCGTAAGCGACTGAAAGCAGTCCGGAGTGTATTCGTCGTCCGCGTCTAAAATTATAAGCGCGTCGTCGTCGGAATACCGTTCGTAGAGGTCCGGCAATAGCGTGAACAGTACACGCATATCGTTTTGCTTATTGGCGATAACCTTTACGCGCTCGTCCTTTGCGGAATAATCGTTCATAATTGCGAGAGTATTATCCTCCGAAGCGTTGTCTATCAGGTAGTAGTCAAAGGCTCCGAAGCTCTGCGCGAGAACGCTGTCAACCGCGCGTGATAGAGTAGCTGCGCAGTTACGCGCCCAAGTTACGACAACTATACGCATTTTACACCTCCGCGGCTTTTATGTTTCGCTTACGTCCGCCGGACGAAACTTGCGGAACTTTTTTTTGCGGGTTATTGCAGGTGTATTGTCCCGCGGCAACGGTTATCCCGAGGAATATCCAGAATACAAGCATCATTCGCGGGTAGCTTATAGGATGGTCGCCGATTCCGCAGACAAAGATGCTGATTAGGCTCATTGAGCAGCCCGCTATCAACGGATTGTTCGTTTTCCGGAGCGCTTTTTTCAATATCGAAAACGCCATTCCGAAAAAGCTTATTACCCCGATGATTCCCATTTCAGCGACTACCTGAAAGGCGAAGTTATGCGCGTGGATATAGTAGTTGCGAATTTTCGGCTGGAACAAGCCGTTGTTTATAACGTAATTCGCGGAGTTTTCAAGCCCGAGTCCCGCTCCGTAAACCGGGCTTCTGATGAATATTTTCAGCACCGCGCTCCAAATATCCGTTCTGGTCTGCAAAGAGGTATCTCCCGTAAAAATCGTAAGCAACCTAAAAAAGACGCTGTTAGGGATAAACGGCAACGCGACCAATATCAGCACGATAAATATCGGTATCAGCTTAGGCTTTTTCAGCGCGGCAAAGAAGAATAGTCCCGCGGCAAAAGCTATCCAAGCTCCGCGGCTATATGTCAGAATCAGCGCGGCACTCCCGATTACAAACGCCGCCGCGCTGATTACTCTCCTGCTCACAAGCCGCGAACCGAAAAACCGCAGTTCCGGTCCGTATATCGCGCTTATAAAGGACAGCGGCAATAGCAGGCACAGTAGAAAGCCAAAGGCGTTGGCGTTGTCATAAAGCGAAAATATACGCGCCGTAATGTACGGATTTCTTGCGATGTCAACTTCGCTTCTCCGAACCGTTAAGCCCGAGAAACGCTGATATATGCCGTACAGCGACAGCAGTATCATACACACGATTATAAAGTCTACTACGCGCCGAAGTTTCTCCGCGGTCCATTCAATACTTGTAAACAGATACAGCGCCATTAGGCAGCTAACATAGCGCGGCAACATTTCAAGCGATACCTTAGGGTTATACGAGAAAACAACAGAGATTACACAGGAAACCGCAAAGAGCAGCGCCCAGCCGTTCGTAAGTTTGCGCTTACCCGGAGTATAACTCGCGGGATTCAGCCCTAACAGAACCCAGTGCAATAATATCAACAATCCGAAGCCGATAAGCGGGTACATAGTTTTCCAGCGCGACTCCGGCAAGAGCAGTACCGCGGCGGCTAACCACGAAACAGCTGCGTATTCGGCTTCTCCGTACGCCCTAAGAAACCGCACAGTAAGGCTCGTATCGCACAAACCCGAGTGCCTCACATAGAATCCGCGAACCAAACCCGGTATAATGTCAAACACTTTAACGGCAAAGTCGTTCAGACGGCTCTCGCTGACTTTGCTTATCACAAGTCCGTCGTGATTAAGAAAGCGCGACAAGGCTCCCGCTATCCACGAATCCCGGAAGGCTCTCCCAACTATCGCGAATAACGCGGCTAACGCGCTGTTTTTCAGTAATCCCATAGTTTTTTATCACCTGTTCTTTATTTTGTACAGCAACGATATCAGCCAAAAGAGCCGCAATCTTGTGAGACTTATAACCAAACGCTTATTGCGGCTGACGACGTTTTTCGGTTTATAAGCGCGGATTGCCTCACGGAAAAGCGCGGAATCCGCGAGAGTTTTCAGCGTCCGGACTTTCCCGTCGCCGCCGGGAGCGAACACGTTGCTCACGGCTATCAGATAGCCCGCCCACGTTTGGGTTTGAGCATAGCCGCTATCGCTTATAAGCTTTTGGATTTCGGGATTTGCGGCTACAATTTTCTTCTTGCGCTCAAAAACGTCCGCGAATATCTCGCTGAAACCCCGCATATGTTTTCGCGTCGCGGAGTTTGTATTGACGTTATATATATACAGTACGTCGTCTATCAGGCTAATTCCGCGCTTATCTGCGATAAGATACTCCAAAAGGAAAACCTCGTCCTCAAGGTAGCGTCCCGCAAGCTGTATGCCCTTAGCGCGAATTATCTCGCGGTCAAAGAGGAAACGAACTAAGAAGCCGTTAAATATCGGACCCTCGAGCCGTTTAGACAGCAAAGCGTCAAGCATTTCCTCACGCGTTGCGGGAATTATCTCGCTCTCATACTGCGTACATTTACAGACCGGAATCGCTCCGGTATCAGCCACTTTGAGCATACGGGCTAGGAACTCCGGGTGGTACACGTCGTCACTGTCGAGAAACGCGATATATTTGCCGTTGGCGCGGCTTATTCCGAGGTTACGCGCCGAACTCACTCCGGCGTTTTCCTGCGAGTATACTCGGATATGCTCGTATTTTTGGCTGTACTGCTCACAGATAGAGCGCGAACTGTCAGTCGAACCGTCGTCCACGAGAATCAGTTCCCAGTCGCCGCGGCTTTGGTTAAGAACGCTTTGGACACAGGACTCGAGCCAATTTTCGGAGTTATATATCGGAACTATAATGCTCACTTGCGGCATAAGCTTTCACACGCCTCCCTAAGTGCTTCTGTCAATCCGGAAACATCGGCTTCGGTGTTATAAGGACAAAAGCTTACGCGGACAGCCGAATCCGCGAGTTCATTCGAAAGCCCGAGAGCTTGCCAAACGTGACTGCGCTTTCCTCTTTTACACGCCGAACCCTTTGAAACGCAGATTCCGCGGGAATCCAAGAAATTTGTCAGTACTTCCCCGGGGATTCCGGGTATCGCGAACGCAACAATATGCGCGGCTTCCGGAGTACCAAGTACAACTGCTCCGATTGACGGCAATTCCGACAGAAGCAAATCTCGCAAACCTGCGCAGCTGTTATTTGCCAACTGTCCGCTGTTAACTGAACAGGCAGCTCCGAAAGCCGCAATCCCCGGTACGTTTTCAGTTCCCGCCCGTAATCCGGCTTCCTGCGAACCTCCGAAAAGTATAGGTTTAAGCGAATTCTGCAATCCGGGCTTAATATATACCGCGCCCGTGCCTTTTATCCCGCCGATTTTGTGTGCGCTTACCGACGCGAGGTCAATACCGTCCAAAGAAAATTTCAGCTTGCAAAAGGCTTGTACGGCGTCCGTGTGAAACAGAAGTTTCGGGTTTTTCGCTTTACACTTTTGCGCAATCGCGGAGCTGTCATAGACATTGCCCGTTTCGTTACAGACCGTCATAACCGATACAAGCGCGGTGTCGGGACGTACAAACTCCGCTACTTTTTCAGCTTCGAGAGTTCCGTTGCTATTCGGTTTTACGCAGCTTATCTCAAAACCGCTTTGAGATAACTGTTCGAGAGTTTTCAGCACCGAATCGTGTTCAACAGCGGTCGTAACGATGTGCTTGCCAACGCGTTTAGTGTTGTAATTAGCAGCCGCCGAAAGCGCAAAATTGTTAGCTTCCGTACCGCCCGAGGTGAATACCAGAGAATTCGGCGAGAACGCGCCGAGCGCCGCGGCAACGGCTTTGCGGGAGTTTTCAACGTTCAGCCGCGCCGCGCGTCCGAGCCGATGTCCGGAGGAGGCGTTGCCATAGTCCTCAGCCGCCGCGTTAAGCAAAGCCGAAAGCGCGGCGGGAGCAGGTTTTGTAGTTGCGGCGTTATCAAGGTAAATCATCAGACTTGTCCCATTAACCGTTGAGCTGATTTTGTTGGATAACGGATTTCGTTCTCCATTTTCCGGTAGCAAAATAGATGCAGGATACAATGACGTTCAGTCCGAAAGCAATCAGCATAGAATAGAAGAACATTTCGGGTTTACCCTCCGGATAGTCGGGGGTTTTAGACAAATGCACCATTAAGAAAGTGAGTGGGATTCGGATAACAATATTCGTCGCTACCATTATGTACAGCTGAGCGATAGTGTCGCCGGCTCCGCGCATTACGCCGCCGATTGTGTTCGCCACTGCCATAATGATATAGCCCCAGACCATTATCCGCATCATTTGGACGCTGACTTCTATTATCTTTTCCATTAGCTTCGGGTCGGGGTCATTTACAAACCAGCTTATCAGCGTAGGTCCGTTGAACAGTATCGCTATAACAACGACGATTGATATTCCGAGCGCCATAGCGAGACATATCCAAGTGCCTTTCATTACGCGGTCGATTTTGTTTGCGCCGATATTTTGCCCCGCGTAGGTACTGGCAACTTGATTAAAGGTTTTCGCGGGCATCATCGCGAAGCCGTCAACGCGCATTACCGCTGTATTTACCGTTACAAAGATTGAGTTCATAACGTTGTATGACGCGCCTTCAAGCGGGATAACCACCTTGTTGATAAGCCCCTGAACAAGTACGAAGCTGAAAGACATTATCATCTGCTGAAGTCCGCTCGGTATACCGATGCGGACAATCTGGAACACGATTTTCTTAGTAAGCTTCATAGTTTCGCGGTTGATAGTAACGGTCTCTTTCATTCGGAGCAAACGCCATATACAGGCGATAGCCGAGATAGTCTGCGCGATAATCGTCGCCCAAGCCGCTCCCGCAACTCCCCAGCCTAAGCCGATACCCCATAATCTCTCGGGCGGCGCGACCATCCATATATCGAGAAAAATGTTCAGCACAGTGCAGCCGAGCAATACAATCAGCGGAAAGGTAGAATCCCCCAAACCGCGAAGTATTCCGCTTATAATATTGTAGAAACCCATTCCCACAAAGCCGAGAAACATTATAAACAGGTAGTCGCTGGCGTTTTGAAAAACGTCCTCCGGACAGTTGATAGCTTTAAGTATGGGATTAGTCAGGATAACGCCCAAAATCGTCGCGAACAGCGTCGCCGCGAGTATTAGTATAATCGACTGTCCGCAAGTGCGCGAGAGGTTTTCTTTGTCCTTAGCTCCGAAATATTGCGAAACCATAACGCTCACGCCGGTGCCGACCGTCATAAAGAATACGGCGAACATAAATTGGATAGGCATTGTGACGCCGATAGCGGAAAGCCCGTTTATACCCGAATATTGACCGACGACTATACTGTCAACGGTATTATAAAGAAGCTGTGCGATGTTGCCGAGCAGCAACGGAATGGTGAATTTGAGCATAACGCTGAGCGGGTTGCCGATAGTCATATCCTGCGGTCCGAACATAGACTTTGCTCCGCTGATTATTTTTGAAAACACGTTTCTACCTCCAATTGTGCAGTTACGGTATATTATACTACATACCGCCGCGGATTACAAGTAGGCAATTTAACAATAAAGCTGTTACGATTGACAATTGCCAAACGTAACAGCTTTATTCACGCATTGCGCTAAGCCGCGGCTCATCTATTGCTGTTCCGCAACGTATATGCTAACCCGCGACTGTATTACCTTGGCGGTTTCCGCGGCGGATTTTTGACCCGCGAAGAGAGGTCCGCACTCTTCCGAGATTATTTTCTCAACCTGAGAATCCGAACTAACCATACGCGTGGTGCTGTTCAGCGTGTCCATAATCTGCGCTACTTCCTCCGGAGTCGCCGCGTAATAGAAAATCTGTTCATTGTTACCCTCTCCGCGGCCTCCTTTCCACTGCGGGACTTCCTCACCGTTTTCGTCAATCGTGTATGTTTCTGTGGATTCCTCTTTCAGGAAGCGGTCAAACGCTTTTTGAGTTACCGGGAAGCCGAAGTAATACCTGTTATCGCCGTTTGCCTGCATATCAAGCATCGAGCGCACATACTCCCAAGCGCCCTCCTGATAGGCGGATTTTGCGGCGATTCCGATGCGGGTTTCCGCCATATAGACGTTTCCGATTTCAGGCAGACCGGCATAGACAATATCGTCCTGCCAAGCCAAATGGTAATACTGCAAATCGGTAAAGTTATAGATACGGTTCTCGACGAGCAGAGCCTTTTTGCTGTTTATCAATTCACTTTGAGTAGCGCCGCTTACGTACAAAGCGTCCATATCGGCGGGGAGCGAGTTACACAGCTCGAGCAAAGCGATAAAATCCGCGCTGTCAAAATTGCAGGTCGCGTCAGTACGGTTGATAAATTTTTCAGCCGCTGAACGTCCTATCATTTGAAGCATCTGCTCTTTTGTATAGTACGCAATGGGCATTGCGTCCGGATTCTCCGCCATAAGCGTTTTCAGCCGCTCGTAGGTTAAAGCCTCGCCGCCTATGACGCTTTTCTTCCCCATATACGTCTGAATATTTACGGAAAGCGGCAGCGAGTACAGCTTCCCGTCAGTCTCGGCGGCTTTGAGTATCGGCGCGATAAAGGCGTTACGGGTAAACTCCGCGTCGCTGTCGATAAAACGGTACAAATCGGCAAGCAAGCCTTTTGCCGCGTATATATCAGCGGGGAAACTTGACAGGTCGATGATATCGGGGATATTCCCCGCGATAATCTCCGTATTGAGTTTAAGCAAGGCGGAGTAAATATCGTTATAGTTCTGAATGTCGTCGCCATAGGTTTTAACTTTAATGCGATAGTTTGAGTTTTTGCGGTTAAAATCAAGTACCGCGTTCCGGCTTTCCATCGAAAGGTTGAGGGTTGCGTAGGTCAGTTCAGTTTTTGCGCTCACTGATTTCGGCTGCTTTGAAAAAGTTATCAGCTCAAATCCCTGACTTTGGCTCAATTGGTCGTAGTTACCGGCGTAGACAGCGCGGAAAGTTCCGTCCCCGAGAGCTGTCATAGCGTGAATGGTTCCAAGGTCTGTATCAAGGTCAAACCAGTCAAAAATTACGTCCTCGATCTTTGTGTTTTCGTTATAACCTACAAACTTTTGGAGCTGATTGGAGTAATACAGGAAATACTCGCCGTTTCCCCTGCAATATTGCCCGTTATAGCTTGAGCTTGAGAGCGTATATTCCGCGCCCCAGGTTTTTGCGTTCAGGTCAATCACAGTCAGTACGTATTTACCGTTGGCGGAATACGTACTTGCCGCCGCCGAGCCGTCTGGAAGTATGACAATATCATTGACATACGCGTATTTAGCGGGAAGTCTGCAAACCTGCGAGAATCCCTTTTCCTCCGAAAATGAGTAGACAGCGACTTCGTTAGACGAACCCGTGAGATACACGTTGCCGTCGTCGTCGATTGCAGCGTTGTACCAGTTTTCGCCCGCGCTGATAGTCGGAACAGTGTACGCTTCGCTAAGCGTCCCGTCGGCTTTGACGAAGGCAAGCTCCGTAGAGCTTCCCGCGCCGTTCTGATCCCAGACGTTTGTAAACAGCAGAATATGTCCGCCCGAAGAGATTAAAAACTGCGGATAATTTTCACCGGTATAGGTAAAGACTACGCTGTAACTCTCCGCAGTTGTGTCGTAACAACGCAGCTCATAGCTAAACGCGGAAACCGTCTGTGCGGGAGTCTGCGCTTCGGTCTCTTGCGCTTCGGGGGTTTGTACGCCCTCGACATAAGCCGAGTAGTACAGTTTATCGCCTATAAATTCCGCGTTGTAAGTTTGTGCGCCTTTGCCGAGGTCGATTTCTTTGTTTTGAGCTGTCCATACGAGTTCGCCGCTTGTTTCCGCAGCGTAGTCTCCGGGAGAGCCGGAAACATCGGAAGTTGCGTTTACGTTCGAATCGCCGCTTTCCGCGGGAGAACAGGCGAACAGCGCGAGAGAAAGCGCGAACGCGAGAATAATTGCCGTCAGTTTGCTTCTTGTCATTAGTTTGCCTCCATAAAATTTCATCGTACCGAGCGGTTTCTCCGCTGTCAGTCATTTTTGCGAAGCTTTTTGGCTGCTCCGCGTGAAGCCGCGGGATTGCGGAATTCGCCGAAACCCATTAGCACTAGCCATACATAGCATAGAGTTTTGGGAATCATCAGCATACCGATTGGCGGCACCGCGTCCGCCCAGAGCACTACGGGAACGTAAAACGCAAAGGACAGCAAAATCGCAAGCCAGCAGTTGCGGAAGCGTCTGTCAGCGTTTTTTCGCGCCGCGGTAAAGGAGACGCATATCAGAATAACGCCTAATACCACAAAGGGAATGTTCCGGTAAATCCCCCAGCTTAGCGGAGCCTCCGCGCTGAACCAGTCGTTTTGCGGGAATAGGCACAGCGAAATCCTAGCGCCCGCAAGGACATAGACGGAGACTGTCAAAGGCGTACGTACAACGTTCTTATACCGCAAACCGAAAAAGTGATACAGAATAACGTAGAATACAGTCATAGTGACCGAGGTAACAAGTTTGCCGAAGCCGAGAGCGGCAACGTTTTCGTCCATAGTGCCGGTAATAAGGCTGTACGCTCTCGGCAAAAGGTGAAACGCGTCTCCGCAGCCGAGTATAAGCGCCATAATCCCGAACAGCCGAAGCGCGCGGTTTTGCTTCGAATTGACGCACATCAGCGCGCCCATAGTGATTACCGCCGCGAGATAGGCAAAGTCAAATATCGTTTCCATTATCGCCTGCATAATCTCACCGTCCTCCCAGCGAAGCCGTGACTTCAAGCGCGAATTTTCCGGCATCCGCCAAATCGCCGGCGTTCGGCTTACCTTTGTGCATAAACTTAAATTCGCCCCTGCAATGGAATTCAGCCGAAAGTACCGTGATACCTTTTCCGACAAGCAGCGGCTTAATCTGCGGATACGCGGATTTCACAACGGCTGTCGTACTGAATACCGCGGCGTTCTTGATTCCGCCGTCAAGATTATTGATGAATGTTTTCAGTTCCTCGTCAATTCCGAAACCATAAAGCGCTCCGCCGAGAAACAAAACGTCCGTTCCGGCGGGAACAGCTTCGGTGATAGGTTTAGCGGTTACATTTAAGGCTTTTGCGATTGCCTCCGCAACCTTTTTGGTGTTGCCTGATTTTGACAGATAGCGTACTTCTATGTTCATCGTCTTTCCTCCATAGCGAAAATTATCCGGTTTGCAATGACTTTTCAACGCAGGGTATAACTTCAACTGTATACGTTGATAAAGCCGCTCCTATACACACATTCCGCTTGCGCTGCATATAGATACATTATACCACGCTGTCAGGACGCTGTCAAGAGAACGAAAATCACGGCTTGCGTTATTTGCGCTCTTGTGGTATAATGAGATATTATGCACGGCTAATACGGAGGAAGTGAAACACTATGTCAGACCAAGAACTTCGCGCGGAGGCGCGCACGGCTTATCTCAACGCCCGCAAGCTCGGGCGCAAGTACCTCTCGGATTTGGGAGAGCAGCGCGGCTATCTGCCGATTCTCGACGAGAAGCTTCGCGAAAACGTCATAGTCGGCGAAATAAATATGGGACGGCACGAGGTGTCGCTCTCACGGATTGTCGGAACTAAAACCGCGGGGCGCAGTACTGCTTTTGCGGGAAACTTTATGCCGCTCCTTGACCCCGAAACTGAGTTCGGAGCAAAATGGCAGAATCTCTACATATATCAGCTGCGCGACGGGATTCAGGACGCCGTTACACTCTACGAGTTCTTAGGCTTCTACTATGTTCAGGAGGGCAACAAGCGCGTCAGCGTATTGCGTTCTGTCGGAGCGTCCTCGATTTACGCTAACGTTATACGCTTCGTACCGGAGAGACGCGTTGAGGACGACGAAAACACAGTCTACTACGAACTGCTTGACTACGACAAGAGAGCATACTTCGACAACCTTTGGTTCAGTAAGCGCGGAGCGTTTCCCGCGCTTGTGGCGGCCGTGGAAATCTATCTCGCGGCTCACCCGGAGGTCGAAATCTCCGTAACGGACGCTATCAACGAGGTTCTGCGGACTTTCCGTCAGGCGTATAAACCTCTCGGCGGCAATAGCGCGGCGCTTACAACCGGTGACGCGCTCACGGAATACAGCGGTATCTTCGGCTTTCCCTACGGCGCTTCCGCCGGTGAAATTTACGCAAACCTCAAAAAAGCCGAGGGACAGCTTCGCTTCATCTCGGGCGAGATTACACGCAATACGATTGAGGTTGATTCCGCTCAAACTCCCGGAGAGACTAAACGCGGATTCTTCTCCTTTGCCGCAAAACCGCTGGTTAAAGTCGCCGTAGCCTACGACGGGCATCCTACCGCGTCCGTCTGGGCGGAGCAACACGATAGGGCTATCCGCTGTCTTGAAGCTAAATACGGCGAAAGGCTCATTGTCGAGCGCTACTTCAATATCCCGCAAATCGGCGAGTTGTCATATCGCTCATTGGAGCGCGTTGCTGCTTTCGCGCCGGATATTTTGTTCACCACTAGGGACGTACTTTCGGCGGTCAGTCTGCGTTACAGCTTAGAGCATCCCGAAACTACCGTGCTGAACTGCGACACTCCGCACGACGGACGCAATCTTCACACTTACTACTGCAAGATGTACGACCTGACTTTCCTCTGCGGGGTGATAGCCGGAGCGCTAAGCGAAACATCGCGTATCGGCTTTATGACGCCGCCGCTCGGAAGCCCGACCTACGACCTGAACGGCTTCGCGGTCGGAGCGCGCCTTATTAACCCTCGCAGCACCGTATTCAACATCGCAATGATGAAAATCAACAGCTGGAGCGAGCACGATTTGGTGCGCAGACGCTTCGCCGAACTCGGCTGCGACCTTGCGTATTGTATGCACAGCCCCGATAACCCGAACGATTTTCAGGCGGAAGACACTATCTACGCGCAGCTGTACAAAATTGACCGCGTTACGGGAATTCCGCTCGAAAGTGTCGCAAGAGCTACGCTCGATTGGGAACCTTTCTACGATAAGGTTATCGGGGACTTTCTCGGCGGTCACTTCGGCTTGCTGAAAGGCAACAGCCCGATACACTTCGGCTGGGGTTTCCAGACGGGGATAATGGACTTGCTGACCGAGCCGGAGAAGCTCGGAGTCACGAGCAGGCTGCTTCGCATATTCCGCGACCTACTGAAATCGGGCGGTATGCACCCCTTTGAGGGTCCTATCTCCGACAACCAAGGAGTGCGGAGGATAGACTACAACGCTTCGCCGAGCTTGCAGGAGATTCAAGAGATGAACTGGTATGCGTATTCCGTAGAAAACAAATAACAAAGACGGGGAGCCGAGACGTGAGCCGCGAAGTACGGGCAAGACTAAAAGCAATAGCGTCGCTGATAACGCCCGGAGCTTCCGTGGCTGATGTCGGAACAGACCACGGCTATCTTCCGCTGTATTTAGTCCGGAGCGGGCTTTGCAAGCGCGTAACAGCCTGCGATATTTCCGAAAACTGCGTGGCGCGGGCTGCCGCGAATATCGCGGAAGCGGGGCTTTCGGACGTTATAAGCTGCGTGCTGTCAGACGGATTGTCCGCTGTGGACAGCGCGCTGTATGACACAGTGGTGATAGCCGGAATGGGCGGCGAAACGATAATCGAAATACTGTCGGCAGCGGAGCTGCACGGCAAAAAGTTAGTCCTCCAGCCGAATACGCGGCAGCTTCTGCTTGTCAGAAGCCTCGTCGCAAGCGGTTTCGCAATTGAGCGCGAACTGTACGTGCGAGACCGCGGGCGCAACTACTACATAGTTTCCGCAAAAACACCTGAACAGACGTAAAAAGCTCCCGACAGTATCACACTGCCGGGAGCTTTTGCGTCGCAAAGCTTGCGCTTACGCGCTGATACGCAGCCCTACGCCGACTTTCTCAAATCTCGAGTTATACGCAAAACCGCGGTAGCTGATTGTCACGCTTTCGCGCCCCGGCGAAAACTCGAATTTCCACTCGTCCAGACAAGGCGTCTCGTTGAACCACATTTTCGCGGTAAACGTATCGCCCGACCACTCTCCGAGTATGTACGCCCGTCCGTAGTAACCTCCGTCGGAAGAAAAGAACCTATCAGGCAAATACGTCGCGGCAGTGTAGTACCAGCCGCTTTGATTCAGCAGCAGCGACAATACAGCCGGCGCGGTTCCCGCGTACATCAACAGCAGACATTCGCCCTCCGCCGAAAAGTCAATACTCAGCGAAGTCAGCGGAAAGCGCGGCATAGCGTTTTCAAACGGCGTAACTTCATAAACCGCGCGGAAATCCGGATACGGCGCGGCAGCCGCGCTGACGGTCAGCAGACTGCGCTCCGGAGGAAGTTCCGCACTCGCAAGCTTCGGAGTTTTCATCTCTGCCAGTAAAGTCCAAAACAGCTCCATAACGCTTTGCATTTCGGCATTTCCCGTAACCGCGATAACGGTTTGCGTTTCGGGTTCGCAAATTATGTACTGCCCGAACATACCGTCGCCCCGGAATACGCCTTTCGGCTGACACTGCCAAAACTGATAGCCGTAGCCGAGCGTCCAGTCGATACTGTTTGCGCTGTGATTACTGGGAGTCAGATTTGAGCTTGCCGCCGCGACGTATTCTTCGGAAACAATCCGCTTACCGTTCCAAAGCCCTTTGTTGATGAGCAATTGACCGAGAGCCGCGAGGTCCTCCGTGTGTGCGTTTAAGCCTACTCCGCCAAGATTTATCCCCGTCTCTCCGTCGGTTTCCCAGTAAGCGTCAATCCCGAGCGGCTCGAACAGCCGCGGTTTCAGCCATTGCGCGAGAGATTCCCCCGTTAAGCGCGTAATCGCAGCCGACAGCATATAGGTCGCGAGAGTGTTATAATTGAACGCGGTACCAGGTTCAAATTCCACTTCCGCCGTGAGAAAACCCTCAATGTTGTTTTCCGCCCAATTTTCGTAGCTTTGACCGGTATTCATAGTGAGCAGATGCCGGATAGTCATTCGGCGTGTACGTTCCGGGATTCTATCGCCTAAACGCTCAAATTCTTCGCCGAAAATATCCGACAGCAGCGTATCGGTGCGAAGCAGTCCCTCGTCAATGGCGATGCCGACTCCAACCGAGGTAAAGCTCTTGCTCAAAGAATAGAGCTTGTGACGTAGGTTAGGAGCGTAAGGCTTCCAAAAACGCTCGAATATGACGCTCCCGTTTTTTACAATCATAAACGAGTGCAGACGGTGCCGTCCGGCTTCCGCGGCTGTCAGGAAACGCGCTATCGCGCTCAATTCGCCGCTCCCGGGCGAGGTTCGTAAAAAACTCATTGGCTGACCTCCGAAAATACAGTGTATATAATGGACTGGTATAGCCGTTCGGCTATATGAAACGCTTTACAAAAACAGCATCATAATGAAGTGGCAAACGCTGCCGAGCAGAACGAAGATGTGGAAAACCTCGTGAAAGCCAAAGTATTTATTGTCTTTCCCGGGACGTTTTAGCGCGTACAGTACCGCGCCGAAAGTGTAGCAAAAACCTCCCGCGCCGAGCATTATTATCGACGGCAGCGGCATTATCCGCGCAAGCGGGATTATCGCAATCAGCACGAGCCAGCTCATCAGCAGATACGTGATTGTAGATATAACCCGCGGGGCATAGGTAAAAAACAGCTTCACTACGGAGCCGATAATCGCAATGCCCCAGATAACGCCGAAAATTGTCCAGCCCCACGCAGCCTGTTCACGTAGCGATACAAGACAAATCGGGGTATACGTTCCGGCAATGAGCATATATATCATTACGTGGTCAAGTTTTCTCAGCGTCAGCCGCCCTCTCGGTCTAAGCCGCAGACAGTGATACAGCGTACTTGTGGTATACAGGGCTATAAGCGTCAGCCCGAAAATCGAATAGCTGACAATCCTCCACGGTGAGCCTGTCAGCGCTGCCCAAAAGATTAGAACAGCCGCGCCTATGGACGCCAGCCACGCTCCTATTCCGTGAGTCAACGCGGAAAACAGGCGCAGTCCGTCATTTGGTGTACGTACTTCTTTTTCTCGGCGTTTCATAACAATCTCCTTATGTAACCCTATTATAGCACATTTGCCCCGATATTACAAGGTCAAAAGTTATCAATCAGCAAAACCGCGGCGCACAAAAACCCCGCAGTCCGAACTTCTCATCCGTCTGCGGGGTTTTCAGCGTTTACCGGAGGTACGTAGTCAGCCTTAGCCGAGTTTCGCGGGGATAACTTTTCCGTTGTAGTGTTCAAGGATATAAGCGCGGGTATCTTCGGATTGAAGAGCTTTCACGAGTTTGTCAACTGCTGCGCGTTTATCAGCCGATAAATCGCTGCGTACTGCGATAATATTGGCGTAGGGAGAATCCTCGCCCTCTTTGAATAGAACTTCGGAGGTTATACCGGCTTCAAGAGCTTTGTTGACATTAGTAATAAACACGTCGAAGTCGTCTTTTGTAGGAATAACGGTAGCGCTGTCAAGCTCGATAAGTTCGATAGGTTTGAGATATTCTTTAACGTTAGATACAGACGCCTTGAGGTTTTGATTAGCTTCGTCGTCAAGTACTATGAAGCCCGCGATTTCCAGAATACGCAGAGCGCGGAACTCGTTGGTCGCGTTATTCGGGATAGCGATTTTAGCGTTTTCGGGAACTTCCGCGGTGGTTTTGTATTTATCGGAGTACGCGCTGATAGGTTCCACGTGAATATCGCCGACGTTGATTAAGTGACCGCCGTTGATGTCGTTCCACTCACTTAGGTAGGGGAAATGCTGGAAAAAGTTGAAGTCAACTTCGCCCGCTTCGGTACGTTCGTTAGTTGTTTCGTCAGCCGCGGTGGAGACGAGATTGATGTTAACGCCCTCCGCGGCTAGTTTTTCGGTTACGTAAGCTATAAGCTCACTGTGCGGGACGAGGTCAACGATGCCTTTGATTTCTACGCTTTCAGCGGCGGGAGAACCTACGGCGGAAGTACCGGCTGCGGGAGTGGTTGCGGCTGAGTCGTTCTTTGAAGCGCAAGCGGCAAAGAGCGCGGTAACAGCGAGGGCTGCGAGTACGAGTGAGATTAGTCTTTTCATAATGGGTAAGCTCCTTAATAAATATAAATAGTTGTTGGTTTGTTAGATGAGGTTGCGCTTTTTCAGGATTTGCTTTGAAATGAAGTCACCTACGAACTGGATTATCTGCACCAAAACGATAAGTACATACACGCAGGCAAAGAGAACTTCGTGCTGAAACCGCTGGAAACCGAACCTGACGGCTATATCGCCTATACCGCCCGCGCCGAAGTTTCCGGCTAACGCGGTCATTGAGATGATGGCGATTATCGCCACTGTAAAACCGCGGATTAGCGACGGGAGAGTTTCCGGCAGCAATACCCACACAATTGTTTGAAAGTTGCTGCTGCCCATTGATTTCGCGGCTTCGACTTTACCTTTTGAAATTTCGAGCAGACTGCTCTGAACAATTCTGGCGTACATAGGAATACACGACGCGGCAAGCGCGATTATGCAGGAGTTAATACCGTAGGATTTGCCGAACACCATTCGCGCCACGGGTATCATCAGGATTATCATAATCATCTGCGGCAATGAGCGCAGACAATTGATAAGCCAGCCCATTCCCGTGTTAAAACCGCTTACCGGGTGAAGCCCGTCTTTTGCTGTGATAGTCATAATGATTCCAAGGATTAGTCCGAAAACCAAGGTAATGAGCGCGGCGATAAGTGTCATATACAGCGTGTCAAGAGTTGCGGGCAGAATCTCTTTCCAAACCTTAGGGTTAAAGGAAGCCTTGAAAACCTCCCAAAACGGGGTGTTCAGCAGGCTCATATACCGCCGCCTCCTTCCACGTAGCTATCCTGAAGCTCCGAATATACTTTTAGGAAAATTTTACCGGTCGAGCTGTTCGGATTTGCGAAAATGTCCGAGGTTCTGCCGGTTTCGCTGATTACTCCGTCTTCGAGTACCGCCATATTTTTTGTAGTGTACTTGATAACGTCAAGCTCGTGGGTTATCAGCAGTATCGTGAGTCCGAGGTTTTTGTTGATGTCTTTTAATAGTTCCAAGATACTTAGTGTAGTTTGCGGGTCAAGAGCGCTGGTAGCCTCGTCGGAAAGCAGAATGTCGGGGCTGTTGGCAAGCGCTCTCGCAATGCCGACGCGCTGCTTTTGACCGCCGGAGAGTCCGCCGGGATAGACGTTCAGCTTATCCTGCAAGCCGACTATCTCCGCGATTTCCTTAACGCGCTTATCTCGGTCGGCGGATTTCAATCCCCTTACCGCAAGCGGAAACGCGATGTTCTTGTATACGGTTTTAGCCTCGAATAGGTTAAACGTTTGAAAAATCATACCGATTCGCTGCCGCTGGGCGCGGAGCTGACTTTTCGAGAGCGACAGCACGTCAACGCCGCCGATAATGACGCTGCCTGAATCGGGGGCTTCGAGCCTGTTGATACAGCGCGCAAGCGTTGATTTCCCCGCGCCGGACAGTCCGATTATCCCGAATACGTCGCCTTTCGGTACCGACAGCGAGATTCCTTTCAGAACCTCCAAACGCCCTTCTTTCACCTTGAAAGATTTCGTGAGATTCTTTATCTCTATGTACGGCTGTATATTTTCAGCGGAAACGCCGGGTTCACTCATAAGTGTATCTCCTCACAACATCGTTCCATAGTTGTATACGCCGGACATCGCTTCCAAAACATTTCGTGCAGCTCCTTCATAAGGTTTTTTCTAAGTATCCCACGTCAAGCCACTGACCGAACTTAAAGCCGACTTCGTGAAAATGACCGGCTTCGCGGAAGCCGAATTTCTCGTGGAAGCGTTTACTTGCTTCATTCGGGTAACAGAGGATTGCCATAGCGGTATGTATTCCGCGCAGCTTTAAGGCAGTGAGCAATTCGCTGTACAGCGCGCTGCCGACGCCTTTTTGTCCGCCGCCTTGCCGTACATATACGGAGGTTTCAGCGGTAAAACGATACGCGCTGCGCTCGTGGAAAGGATGCGAATACGCGTAGCCTACGAGTTCGCCGTTAAGCTCCGCGGTAAAATACGGAAACCCAAGCGAAAAGCGGAACAGCTCAATCCGTCTGCGGAATTCCTCTTCGGAGGGTACAAGCGTCTCGAAAGTGACGCAGGTGTTTTCCACATAAGGAGCATAGACAGCGAGCAAATCCCGGGAATCCTCTAAGCGAACTTCGCGAATTGCCGGATGCATTGCTTCACCTCCAGCTTGCAAAACATACTAGTCATATAAACTACATATATTTTAGCACACTTTTCTCACATTGTCAAGAGGGTTTTTAGGTTTTTTCAATTTTTTTGTTTTTTTACCTTCTCCGAGTGAACGGCGGCAAAAACTTTCGGCTGTCAGCAAAAAGGGTATTGACAAGCGCGCATAGCTGTGATATAATAAATCATATAAAGCATACATACTATGTAGACAATCCCGTTCGATTAGTCAACTAAAGGACGCCCGTTATTTTTAGCGTGCGTCGTTATTGTTTTCGCGGGCGTAAGCAGCTGTCACTAAATCAATTTATCAACGGAGGAAAGCGAATGTCAACATCAACGTTCATTGAAAGACCAAAGTCAAGCTGCGCCTTAGGCGGAGCTTTGACGACGCTCGCGGGGCTTAACCGCGTTGTTCCGATTGTCCACGCCGCAGGAGGCTGCGCCGCGGGACTCTCGGGGGTTTACAGCGGAGCCGCGGGATATAGAGGTATCGGCTACTGCGGCGGTAATATGATGCCCACTACCAACATCGCCGAGAACAACGTAGTTTTCGGAGGTGAAGAGCGGCTCACGGAGCAAATTGAGAACACGCTCTTTGCTATGTCAGGTGATTTATACGTCGTTGTGACAGGCTGCCAAGTTGAAATCATCGGTGACGACGCTAAATCAGTAGCTAAGAGATACGCCGATAAAAACGTTATCGCGGTCAGCACCCCGGGCTTTCTCGGCAATACGCTCAAAGGCTATGACGCGGTAGTGAACGCGCTCATTGAGAACGTAGTAAAGCCGAGTGAGCTTAAAGACCCCAAAACCGTGAACATTCTCGGAGTTGTCCCCGGTCACGACGTTTTCTACCGCGGAAATCTCGAAGAAATCAGACGCTTACTGGGCTTAATCGGCGTAAAAGCTAATACTTTCTTTGGCATTACAGATACAGTTGCCGATATTCGCGAATACGGCACCGCGGGTTTGAGCGTTGTCTTAGCCCCGAACGTTGGCGTCGCACCCGCCGAGAAGCTGAAGCAGAAAAACGGTACTCCGTATATCCTAAGCGAAATTCCCGTCGGTCCGAGCGGTACAGCCGATTTTCTGCGTCAAGTCGGTACAGCGGTAGGAGCGGAAGCTGCACTGGTCGAGAGCGTTATAGCCTCCGAAGCTAAATACTACTATAAATATCTCAACGGAATTGTCGATACTTACGCTGACCTGGATTTTCAGCGAATCGCGGTTATCAGCGCTGACGGTTATTATTCGCACGCGCTGACGCGCTTTATAGCGAACGACTTAGGCTGGATTCCGCTTTTGACCTCTATCAACGACATACCTGACGAGGAGGACCAACTGCGTTACTTACAGCGTTTTATTGATATAACGTCCGAAACGCGCCCGAAAATTGTCTTTGAGCAACAAGCGGGGCAGATTTTGAAGCACATACGGAACAGTTGGGCGCTTAATCATAATGAAAAATACTACGACGCGCTGTCCCCGGCGTACGTTATAGGCTCCGGAATCGACAGCGGCTTAGCGGAGAAGCTCGGAGCGTCTTTCCTTGCCGTGGCGTTTCCCGTAAGCAACAGAGTCGTTATGAATAAGCATATCGCGGGCTTCACAGGAGGTTTGACACTTGCCGAGGACCTTATTTCGCAGCTGGTAGCGTCAAGATAAACGGCAACCAGCGTAAACAGCTTAAAGAATTGTAAACGGCGTAAACAGTCTAATTGATTGCAGAATCAAAAGGCTACGGCAGCCAGCGTAAACAACTCAAAGAATTGCAAACGGCGTAAACAGTCTAATTGATTGCAGAATCAAAAGGCTACGGCAATCAACGTAAACAGCTCAAAGAATCGTAAACGGCGTAAAAAAGGAGAGATAATTATATGTCACGATATTCACAGGAATTGACCTACGGGTTAACAGACCAAATAGCACCGCCGGTTCGCGAAACGCGAATCGGGGTATGCGCTGCGTACTGCGGAGAGTGCGGAGACCTAATCCGCGATGTGCAGAGCGGCTGCGCACAGTTACAGGGACGCAAATTCGCTCAGAGCGGAGGCTGCCAGCTGATGCTTGCAGTCGGGATTGTCAGCAGTTTGACGAATGTGGTCGTTATTGTCCACAGTCCGCTCGGCTGCTGCTCGGGATTTGTCGGAATGGGCGGAGTACGCAAGACTACGCGCTCCTCACGCGGAAAAAGTTCGGAGGATTTCATCTGGATTCACACAAACCTCGACGAGCTTGACGTAGTCAACGGCGGCGAAAAGAAGCTGCGCGAGGCTATTCTCTATGCCGAGAAAGAATATCACCCGGACGCCATAGTCATCGCAAACGGCTGCGTACCGGGAATAATCGGCGACGATATAGACTCAATAGTTACAGAGCTTGACCCGCGGCTTTCGGCTAAGCTCGTGCCGATTCACTGCGAGGGCTTCAAGAGCCGTTATGTCGCAAGCGGTTATGACAGCGCGTACCACGGAGTTTTGCGGCACCTCGTTGACCCGAAGGTCAAAGAAAGAAGCGCGATACCCGAGGAAAACGAACAGCGCGACGCGCTCGAAAAATGGAAAATCTCGCGCACCGTCAACATCTTCAATGTAGGCTCGAACAGCAACGGCGACGAAGTTGAACTAAGCCGCATTGTCGCGGCGCTCGGACTTACTCCGCGTGTCCTCCCGCTGAATGCGACGCTCGACGATTTGGCTCATATCGGAGAAGCCGCGCTGAACGTCTCTATCTGCGCTACCCACGATGATTATCTGCTCGGTCATTTACAGGAGCGTTTCGGCACGCCTTATATTATTGATACGCTTCCCATAGGTATTCGCAGCACTAACCGCTGGCTCCGCGAGATTGCTAAATACTTCCATTTGGAAGAGGAAGCCGAACGCGTGATAAAACTCGAAAACGACGCTCTTAATAAAGCCCTCGAACCATACCGCGAAACGCTTAAAGGCAAAAAAGTCTACGTAGGAGGCGGAGAAACGCGAATCCTCACCACCGCGGCGTTTTTCAAGGATGATCTCGGTATGGAGCTTGTAGGTATCAAAGCTCATAACGTTGACCGCTTTGTGGAGGAAATAGTCGAAGAACTCCACGACCCTAAGCTGCATATAACTGTCGCGGCAGGTCAGCCCGCGGAGGAACTCGCGGTTATTAACGTACTTAAACCCGATCTCTATGTAGGACATCAAGGCGCGAACGGCTGGGTAACGCGGCTCGGGGTTCCGAATATCCCGCTGTTCGGTATGGCGTTTAACTATATGGGTTATTCGGGAGCGTTCGAACTGGCGCGCAAAGCCGCCAAAGCTCTTAAAAATACTAACTTCGTAAAAAATATTTCGGCAAACGTCGAGCTGCCCTTAACGCGGGAATGGTTTGAGCGCGATACCAAACTGAACATTAAGGAGACTGAAAACATATGAGCAACGTCATTGTAGGCAACCTAACGCAGTTAATCGGTAACACGCCCATTCTTCGTCCGGAGAATTTTAACGTACTTGCGGGGGTTACGGAGTCCGAACTATTGTTCAAGCTCGAATACTTCAATCCCCTCGGAAGCGTAAAGGACCGTATAGCGTACTCAATGGTGCTGGACGCGGAGAAAACGGGCGTACTGACCGCGGACAGCGTAATAATTGAGCCGTCCAGCGGAAATACGGGCGTCGGACTGGCGTTTGTAGCAGCCGCAAAACGCTACAAAATTGTCGTCGTAATGCCGGACACTATGAGCCAAGAGCGCCGCTCACTCGTTACCGCTCTCGGAGCGGAGCTTGTACTCACCCCCGGAGCCGCCGGAATGAAAGGCGCTATACGCAAAGCCGAGGAATTGCAAACCCAAATCCCTCACGGCGTTATCTTGCAGCAATTTGAGAATCCCGCAAACCCCGAAATTCACCGCACCACTACCGGTCCCGAAATCTGGGAAGCCACCGGCGGGAAAATCGACATATTGGTCGGAGGAGTAGGCACAGGCGGCACGATAACAGGCGCGGGAATCTACCTCAAAGGAAAAAATCCGGAGCTGAAAATCGTTGCGGTCGAACCCTCCGCGTCTCCGGTGCTGTCGGGCGGTAATCCCTCGCCGCACCGAATTCAGGGTATCGGAGCAGGTTTCGTACCCGCCGTACTCGACTTGGAATTGGTGGACGAAATCTACAAGGTTCTCGACGATGAAGCGATAGACACCGCGAGAACGCTAGCCCGCGAAGAGGGCTTACTCGTAGGTATATCGAGCGGAGCCGCGGCTTTCGCGGCAGCCAGAATCGCCCGCAGACCGGAGAATAACGGCAAAACAGTTCTCGCAATTCTTCCGGACACCGGCGAACGCTACCTTTCGACGGGAATATTTGACGCGAGAGACGAAAAGAGCCGCTATTGGTACAATAATTGAGGAAACGCGGAGAACAAAACTGTGAACCCCCGGAATTGCCGTATTTGGCAACTCCGGGGGTTTCTAAGTTTCGTGAAGCTTTACGTTATCACGGGAATCACGCGGCTTCGGGAAAAAGTACGCCGTTATTCATTATGAGGCGTGAGGAGGTTCCGGCGGGCTTTTCGCGCTCGTGAGTTACTACCAGAACCGCCGTACCGCTTTCGGCGATTTCCCGAAACAGGCGCATAATATTCGCTGCGTTATCGGGGTCGAGGTCTCCGGTAGGTTCGTCCGCAATGAGCAATTTAGGGCTGTTAATCAAGCCCCGCGCAATGGCAGCGCGGCGAATTTCCCCGCCTGACAGCTCCGGCGGAAACTGCTTAGAGAGCTGCGTAACACCGACTTGTTCAAGCAGCTTTGCCGCAAGTTCGCCGGGGTCGCCGCTTCGCTTCAAAAGCTTGAACGGTAAGCACACGTTGTCAAATACCGTAAAGTTATCCAGCAGACAATGCCCTTGCGGAATAAAGCCGATTTTCTCATTGCGGAGAGCCGAAAGCTGCGTATCGCCGAGTTTGCCGAGGTCTTCGCCGTCAAAGACTACGGTACCCGAATCGGGGTTCAGCAGTCCCGCGGCTATCGCGAGAAGCGTGCTTTTACCGCTTCCGGACTGTCCGTTTATCACTGTGAAATCTCCGCCGGAAACTGCGAACGAAGCGTTATCTACGGCGTTAAACTCCGTATTGCCGCGGCTGTATTTTTTTGTTATTCCGCTGACTTCGAGAAGCATTACGCGCCCTCCTTGATTATCGACGCCGAAGCGAGATTGCCAATCCTAAGCGCGGACGACAGCGCGGTCAGCGGTCCCGTGATAAGCGCAAGTGCGAAACCTCCGAGCAATACCGCGAAAAGCGTACCCGTGTCAGGACGTAAGTACGGTAAATCTATCGCGGAGACTAAGAGCCGCTCAAACTGGAAATATACTAAGCTCACAAGTCCAAGCCCCAGCACCGCACCTGCTGCGCTTATTACCGCGGATTCCGTGAGTATTATCGCCGCAAGCTTTGATTTGGACGAGCCGAGTACGCGGAAAATTCCGAACTCCCGCCGGCGCTCGTTCAGCGATAGCGTAAAGATTAGCGCTAACACTCCCGCCGCGAGTATCCACAGAAATACCGCGAGTATCGTTATAACGGCAAGCAGCGCACCGAGATTAGAAGACATACCGGAGATAATAGTTTTCGGGAGTATTACGGCGGCACGCTCTTTCCAGTACGTTATCCTAATGTTTTTGGCAAATTCGTTAGTGTCGATACCGGGCTGAACTTTGACGGCTATGCTGGAAATAACGCCTTGACCCTCCGGAACGTTTTCTCCGCCTAATTTTGCGTATTCCGCGAGAGCGGTTTGCGCCATATCCATATTGATGAAAGCCGTCGTATCGAAACCCATTCCGGTTTCGGCAAGTTTGCCGACAACGGTGTAAGTGCGCGAGAAGAACGACAGCAAGTCGCCGACTTTGCCGTTTATCTTACTCCCCACGACCACTTCGTTAAGTCCCGGACCTCCCGGAACGGTTCCGTTCAGCCACGGGGAAATGAGAAAATCGCTCTCGGCGTCGTAACCAATCATCTGTACAAGCGCGGAACAATGCGGAGAATCAAACGAAGCGATAAAAAGCTGCGGAGTGGCGCGCTCAATTCCGTCGGCGTTGAGAAGCGTAGCAGCAGCTTCCCCCTCAAAGTAGAACGCGGAGGGCTCCCCGCGAAGCAGTGCGCCCTCCGCGCTTTGCTCATAGCCGTAGGGGACGAATAAAGCGTCCGCGCCGAGCCTTGCGGTGATGCTGTTAACGCCGTTTTTAAGGCAGACGGACAGCAGAGTGCCGCCGATAAGTACAAACGACAGAAACGCGGTAATAGCGGTCAGACATATCGAACGAACTTTGCGCCGTCCGATGTTTTTCAGTGAGATATTCAGCGGAGACAAATAGTTTTTTTGTTTCATAGTTTTCCGCGTCCTCAACACTTCCTACTTGGCGAGCGCGCTTGAACTATCGCGCCAACGGAATGAGTTCTTCTCGGCTTTTTCCAGTACGTAGTTGAGCGTAACGCCGATTATCGCCATTACGAATATATAGGCGTACATCTCGGTAAATTTGTAGTTTGCGCGGTAAAAGTTAAGCTGATAGCCTAAGCCCCTGTTTGCGCCAATCATTTCAGCCGCGATAACGATAACGACGGACGAAGTAGCAGCCATCCGCATACCGGTAAAAATCGAGGGCAGCGCGGCAGGAAAAATAACGGTACAAAACAGCCGCAGCGAACTCGTTCCCATAGACCTCGAAGCGCGGATAAGCTGCGGGTCAACGTTCTGCACTCCCGAGATAGAATTCAGCAAGACTCCCCAGAACGAACCCCAGAAGATTACGACAATTTTCGATGTTTCGGTAATTCCGAAGAACATTATAAACACCGGCAGCAGCGCAAGCGTAGGAGTATTGCGGAACACCTGAAGCAGCGAGTTCAGGAAGTTCTCAAGCTTTTTTGACCAGCCGATTGCAAGCCCGAGCGGTATGGCAATAACCAGCGACGCTATAAAGCCGAACAGCGAACGTTCGAGGCTTATTGACAGATGTTTCCACAAACCGCCGCTAATCACCATTCCCCACAATACCCTGACAATCTTAGTAAAAGGCGGCAAAAACAGCGGGTTAATCAGCAGATTAAGCCGCGACGCGATTTCCCACAGCGCAAAAAAGCAAATGACAGCAAGCCACTTATACAAAAAGCCGAAAATCTTCTTGACCGTCTTATATTTAGCGTTAACCATATGTACCTGCCTTTATCAAAATGATAGACGCTCCGCGGCGGTCGCGAACTGACAGCCGCGGAACGTAAGTTATTATTTAGTCTTGGTGGAATACGCGGTTCGGAACGCCATCCCAGTCAAGCGTTTTGTCGGAGGCGGGAGCGTCCGCCGGTACAAATTCGTTAGTATAGATTTCGTCTTTTTCGATGTCGCCGGGGTTCCACAGTCCCGTAAGGATTCCCATATCGAACCAGATGTCGAGATATTCCGGGGCTACGTTCTTGTGGTCGTCCTGAACAATCGCGAGTACATCTCCCTTGTCAAGCCCGAGAACCGCGGCTACGAGGTCGCCCGCTTGCTCAAAGTGGTCGTTTGTCCAGAGTCTCGCGCGGTACATCGCGTCTACAAAGCCCTGCGCGACTTCCGGGTGTTCCTCAATAATCCGGTCTGCGAGAACACGCGCTCCGAGACCGCCGGCTCCGTTTTGGAATATGTCATAAGTGGTTCCGAGCGCGCGGACTTCACCTGTCGCAAGCGTAATCTCGGCGTAGGGAGTGTGCGAAGTGGTAACGTCGATGTCGCCTTGCAAAACAGCTTGCTCCATAGTGCCGGAATCGCTGAACGTTACAAAGTCGTATTCGTCGGAACCGCCCGCGAGTGAACCCGTCGTCAGACCATTTTGCAGAAGGTAATATTCGACGTAACCGCTTGTGCAAGCGCCGATACCGCCGATGCCAACTTTCGCGCCTTTCAGGTCGTCAAGCGTTTTCAGCGGGCTGTCGTTCTTTACGAGGTACGTTACGTGAGGACTGGTATCAGTATCGACCATTCCCGGGGCTATCATCGTAACTTTCAGACCCTCTATACGCGCCTGAGCAACGCCGGAGGGATGACCGCTGTATGAAGCGTCGATAATTCCCTGCTCAATAGCCTGATAGTTCGTAATTCCGCTTAGTTCTCCTACGAACTCAATGTTGATTCCGGCATCCTCAAAGAAGCCGAGTTCCCACGCCGTAACGAATTCGAGATAGTCAACGGGAGGGTCGACAACGCGCAGATTGAAAAGAGTTTTCGCGGGTTCGTTAGGTTCCGCCGCGCTTCCTCCGTCCGAACCTCCGCCGGCAGCGGGAGAATTCTGCGCGGGAGTGCTGTTGCCGCCCGCCGCGGGAGTGTTAGCAGCCGTCGTACCGCTGTCAGAGGAGGAGCAAGCGGTGAACGCGATAAAGGTGAGAGCCAGCAGCAGACTGATAAGCCTTTTGGCGTTGCGCGCGATTGGTTTTGTCATTTTTGAGTCTCCTTATAATTTGTTAATTTGTTGTCACGCGGCTTTGCGGCGGCAACATCGTTCGTACAGCAGAATACTTTGCATACGCGCTCCTTTCGCTATATTTGAGTTTCCGGGAGTATTTCTTCGGCAACGTCCAGAACCGCCGCGCTTGACGGAGCTTTTACACTGTCGTCGTCAAATTCGTTTTGCAGCAGTTCCCAAATGCTGTGAGTAACCCAGCTGTAATCGGAGGAAACGCGCATTTCAGCCGCGGTGCGCGGACGCGGGAGACTTATATCCACCACGCGCTTGATTTTCCCCGGGCGCGGAGTCATTACAACCACGCGGTCCGCCAGAAGTACGGCTTCGTCGATACTGTGCGTAACGAATATGATAGTCTTTTTCGTTTTTTCCCAAATCCGGAGCAATTCGTCCTGAAGCGTTTCGCGTGTTTGGGCGTCCACGGCGGCAAAAGGTTCGTCCATTAGAAGCACTTGCGGGTCGTAAGCCAGTGAACGCGCTATCGCTACGCGCTGTCTCATTCCGCCTGAGAGCTCGTTAGGGTAACGTTCCTCAAAGCCGTTCAGCCCTACGAGGTCTATGTACTGCTTGCAAATCTCGAGCCGCTCTTTTTTGGGTACGTGCTTCACTTCAAGCCCGTAGGCTACATTGCGGATTACCGTGCGCCACGGGAACAGCGCGTAGCCCTGCATTATGAAGCCCCTGTCAAGCGCGGGTCCCGTAACGAGCTTGCCGTCAATGTGAATTGTTCCGGACTTTGGTTTTGACAAACCGGAGACTATATCGAGAAACGTTGACTTGCCGCAGCCGGAGGGACCGACGATTGAGATAAATTCGCCCGCTCCGATAGACAGCGAGAATTCCTCTAACGCTACAAACTCTTCGGGTTTGCGGGTTTGCGGATTGCGTATTGTATAGATTTGCCTTAAACTGTTGAGTTCAATTTTTGACATTACCGCAGCTCCTTTACAGCCTTTGCAGTCTTAACTATTGCCTAACATAACAAGTGCGGTATGCCCGTTTCGGCAAACGCAAAGCCCGCAATCTTTCGATTACGGGCTTTGTTATGTACAATCACCCTATATATAGCCGTTCGGCTATGTTTTTGCCGTTTTGGGCTGACTTTACGAGTCCTTATGACTCGTAAAGTCAGTGCTTACCAGTGTCATCTAAGCTCGTAGCCGTAACAATTGTCAAACGTAACAGCTATATGTTTACCGCGTTCTCAATTCGGTCGAGAGCTTCCGTAATCCGGTAGCGCGGACAACCGAAATTTATGCGGACGTGCTTTTCGGTTCCCGCGAAGCTTACTCCGTCGGTCAGGTAGACTTTAGCGTGTTTAGTAAGGTACTCCTGAACGTCGCCGTCTATATCATACGCTGAAAAATCTACCCATTGCAGGTATGTTCCCTCCGTGTGAGGCAGTTTCAGCTTCGGCAGCCGGCGTTTCAGCTCGCTTTCGAGGTAATCGCGGTTGCCTCGCAGGTAATCGTTGAGTTCGAGCTTCCAAGCGTCGCAATCCTCCGAGAAGCCGCCTTTTGCAGCCGCGAGATTAAGCGGTCCGATTCCCCCGAGCCTTCGCGAAGCCGCGGCGACTCTCTCGCGGAGCGCGGCGTCCGGTACCACCGCGAAGGCTTCGTTGATGGCGGGCATATTGCATATTTTTCCCGCGGAATACAGCGATACCGAGTTTTCCGGGGCAAGCGAGAACCACGGAATGTGTTTCCCCTCGTTCAGCAGCAGTTCGCAGTGTATCTCGTCGGAGATTACAATCTGTTTAGTGCGTTCCGCAAAGTCCGCGAGTTGTTCAATATCGCGCTTAGAGTAGAGCTTGCCGATTGGGTTATGCGGGTTATTCAGCAGAAAGATTTCCGCGCCCTCCGTTTTGGCTACGCGCTCCATATCGTCAAAGTCGAAGTCATAGGACAAGGTATTATCGGCGGAAACGGTCTCAATCAGCTGCGAGGTAACGAGCTTCTTGCCGGCTCTCCGCGGCGCGCTCAATAAACCGACGTAGTTAGGCGCGTTAGCAAGTGCGGGACCGTCAACCAGGAACGAGAGCTGCGCCAAAGCCGGGACAATTCCGTTGATTGTGAGAATCCACTCCCGCGGTACATCTAAGCCGTAAAGCCGCTTGAACCAAGCGATAATGGTGCCGAAGAGTTCTTCATCGTCCTTGCTGTACGCATAAACCGGAACTCCATCGAGCCGCTTACGTACCGCCGCGAGAGCCGCCGGAGCGGTTTCCCAGTCGGTGTCGGCGACAAACATCGGGAGTACGTCCTCCGGAACGGTGTCCCATTTGTATGAGTTAGTTCCCCTGCGTTCAACCGCTGTGTCAAAATGTGCCATTATAAGCCTCCTGCGAAAATATTGCCGGGAGCGGCGCTCCCAATTGCGGTACCGAACGGCTTACGCCGCCTTAGCGTAGTTCTCCACAATCTGCCTAAGCGCGGAGCAGCTCGAACCGTGAGACTGTATGAGCGGTATGTTCTTACGTTTTGCCTCCGCACGCACCGTACGCGACATAGAGTGCGAACATAGGTTCGTCAGCAGAATTATCAGGTTAGGCGTTCCGATTGACAGTTTCAGCCCGCTCGGAGCCTGCGTAAAGACTTTCGCCTGACAGTTCAGCTCGGCGCAGATGTCCTTATATCTGCATTGCATTTTGTCGTGTCCGCCGACTATTACTATGTTCATATCCTGTTCCTCACTTTCGTATGTTACATACGCTCACTTGAAGCGTATTTTTTCCAGTTTGTCTATTTGAACGACTTTGCCGTCCTGTATCACGAGCGTAACCGTACCGAACTTGACTTCGCGGATAATCGTAAGGAGCCTTTGGAAGTCTTCGCGCGGTATTACGTCGTCTAAGGTTTTTGCCTGTTTAGTCTTATCCATAATGCCACCTCCCGAAAAAATAACGAAGCCGGGGCGTTCCCCCGGCCTTCGGTAGTCCGATTAGCCATAAAGAGCGTAGGTCAGCGCAAATGGGGAACCGCGTGACGACATATGGTCATATTACATAAACAGAAATTGTTAACAGCCATTGTCCCCGCTCCTCATAATCTAGTAAGTTAATATGTTTAATATGAATTGCTTGTGGCTATACTATAACACAACGTTTCGCGTTTGTCAAGGGGTTTTCAGCAACTTTGTTAACTTTTTTTCAAAACTTTCTTAATCTCTTGTTAACATATGCCGCGGCACTATGCAAAAGCTGTAGTTTCCGCTCGGCGATATAAGAAAAACCCTCCCGCGCTTATCTGCCGAAGCGGGAGGGTTTAGCGCTGATTCAAATTGTCCCTAACGTTTACGCGGCGGCAATCGCGGCGTAAGTGCGCGGCTGAACGTTTTACCCCCACGGAAACGCGTCCTCGCGGTTAAGTACGCCGTCCAGAAGGAACAGTACGACCGCAAGCGAATACTCATTCTCTGCCGTAAGAGTTCCGTACCCTCCCAGATAAGCGTTTAACGCTTCGGGAGCAAGCCTAGCGTATTGAGCGACCGTCGCGGCTGTAACGTAGTTATCACGCAAGAGCTTCGCCGAGAGAGTAGAAATCAAAATATGTCTATCATTATAATACATCTCAATCAGCGAACTCAAAAACGAAAGAATCAAACTCAGTCTGCGAGTTTTTGACGCTTCCGCAAAGTTCTTTGAGAATTCTCCGCTTGAAAATACGTCTTTCACGTCTTGTTCGCTAACTCCCGCGGCTTCGCAGATTGTGTCAATCCGGACATTGTAGACCTTTCGGATTTTCGCGAATTGCTCTTTGTTATTCACCTCGGCGGGTAAGCCGCGGTCAGCGGTAACATTATTATCTTCGCGTGTAAGCAGTTCGTCGGTAGTTACTCCCAAAGCCCGTGAGAGCGGAACGATTTGGGCTATATCGGGCGCTCCCGCCCCGGTTTCCCACTTGCTGACAGTTTTCGGCGATACGTTCAGTAAGGCCGCCAACTGCTGCTGCGTAAACGTTTGCGCTATCCGCAAGCGTCTGATGTTCTGTCCGATAGTATACGGCATATGCTGCACCCCCTTTAATAACTGTATTTTAGCAAAAGTCCGGACGCTTGTCAACCTACTTAGCGGTTACAGCAGCACTGCGGAGCGTGGACGAAACGCCGCGAAGCCCCCTGCAATAGGGGGCTTGGTGGCGTTTTGGCATAGCGCGTGATAAATGATACAATCCAACGATAGTCCCGATTTGCCGCACTCAGGGGGTGTTCAAACCCTCGCACAGGGGTGTTCAAATTTTCCTTGTGGGGTGTTCAGGATTTGCATTGGGGGTGTTCATTTTTCAAGCGGGGGTATTCAAAAGTTTCACAGGGGGGTGTTCACACGGGTTCAAATTTTGAACCCCCCTTGAAAAATGTCGCTCGCAAGCCCTACCAACATTGCTTATTTACTAATGAAACCATTATACACTACTTTCCCGTAACTGTCAAGATATTTTTCTTGAGTTTCACGGCTGATGACATAACGTAAGCAACCAACGCGCTAATCAATTACTTCCGATTCAAGATATTGTGCGGCGGTTAGCACTTTTGGGCGTTCGAGTTCGAGCGAACGAAAATGTTTGTCGCCGCTGATGATTATGTCTATGTCCTCAATTATTGCGGCATTGAGAATCGGAGCGTCTTTTGGGTCGGAGATTAGCTTTTGCGGCGAGAGCGGTGCGGTTATCAGCGTATACGTCATTGACGAAAGCAGGACGTCAATGTCCGCCTGCGCTTTCGCGAATTTGTCGTGAGCAACCCTGCGAAGCTCCGCAATGTTGTAATCGCTCAAAATCAGTTCGTGATTGTCGGCAACGTGAAACAACGCCCGCGACGGTAGGGAATTCGGGTACATCAGCGCCGAGATTAGTATATTCGTATCGACCAGTATTTTCAAACTGCGCCCCCTCCGTAGCGAACTTCGTCAACCCAAGACTGTATGTCATCTTCGGTCGGGTTGCCGAGCGACTCCGCTACACCCGCGAATGCCGCTTGCGCCTTTTTGATTGCAGTTGCGGAGGCGTTGTTCACAATCACTTCGCCCTTAGCGTTTTGTGTAAAGATAATTTTGTCTCCCGTTTTGATGCCGAGCATACGGCGAATTTCAGACGGTACAGTGATTTGCCCGTTTGCGGAAACCTTAGCCAAGTTCATAACCATAGTTATAACCCTTTCTATTCTTGAAATCTCAAGAACCCTTTGAAACTATTATATACTATTTGCGGCGAAAAGTAAAGCACTTTTGAGCGAAATTTAAGAAAAGTGAGATTTCTACAGCTGAAAGCAAAAACCGAGGCGTGAAGCTATCAGCCTCACGCCCCGGTTTTTGTTATCAGTTCGCTATCGTTATAGTATTCCCGTCCCTAAAGGTGAACTGCACCGCACCGTCAGCGCAGACGGTAGCTCGGTCAAGCAACATATGCCATAGGTGGTCGTCGTAGTCTGTCAGCACCTCCGGCAGCTTTTGTAGTTCCAGCAGAAACGCTGACATTTGCCGCTCGCGATATGCTTTGTCGGCGCGGTACGCGCTGATTTCGTCGAGCCGCGCGTTCGCTTTTTCGTATCTCTCGGCGAGAGCGTTGTAGCGTTTGTCGAA
>JAISLB010000151.1 GCA_031260685.1 Oscillospiraceae bacterium
TGAGCTTCTCGATTGAGCGCGAACCTTCTTTCAGCGCGATTACCATTCCGGGCTTTACAAGAAACGACGGGATATTGACCTTTTTGCCGTTTACCGTGAAGTGTCCGTGGTTAACGAGCTGACGAGCTTCCGGACGTGACATAGCAAAACCGGAGCGGTAAACCGCGTTGTCAAGCCGCGATTCGAGGATAGAGAGCAAATTTTCACCCGTCTGACCTTTTTGGCGCGAAGCCTTGTCAAAATACGAGCGGAACTGGTTTTCGAGCAAGCCGTAGTAACGCTTGGTCTTTTGCTTCTCACGGAGCTGGGTACCGTACTCGCTGGCTTTTGTACGTCCCTGACCGTGTTGCCCGGGAGCGTAGCCGTGACGAGCTAAGCCGCATTTCTCAGTGTAGCAGCGGTCGCCTTTGAGGAATAATTTTTGTCCCTCCCGTCTGCACAGCCGGCAAACGGCTTCTGTATATCTAGCCATAATAAAATATTCCCCTTTCTTAGACGCGGCGCCGCTTAGGCGGTCTGCAGCCATTGTGCGGGATTGGCGTAACGTCTTTGATGAGCGTTACTTCTAATCCTGCCGTCTGTAAAGCGCGGATTGCGGCTTCACGTCCCGAACCGGGTCCCTTAACGTAGACTTCGACGGTTTTCAGTCCGTGTTCCATCGCGGCTTTAGCGGCGGTTTCCGAAGCGGTTTGAGCGGCAAAAGGCGTACTCTTACGCGAACCGCGGAAGCCTTGCTGTCCCGCCGAAGCCCAGCTTAAAGCGTTACCCGCCATATCGGTTATAGTCACCATAGTGTTATTAAACGAGGAGCGGATGTGTACCGCGCCGCGCTCTATGTTTTTGCGCTCGCGGCGTTTAGTGCGTACACGAGCCTTTTTAGGTGCTGCCATAGGTTTATCCTCCCCTTATTTCTTCTTGTTGGCTACGGTGCGCTTCGGACCTTTGCGGGTTCGAGCGTTCGTCTTAGTGCGCTGACCGCGGACGGGAAGCCCCTTACGGTGCCGTAACCCACGGTAGCAGCCGATTTCCGTCAGCCGCTTGATGTCAAGCGCGACAGAACGCCGTAGGTCGCCCTCTACGGTGTAATTCTTATCGATACATTCGCGAAGTGCAGCCTCGTCCTTTTCGGTGAGGTCCTTGACGCGTGTATCGGGGTTTACTCCCGTCGCCGCGAGTATATCGACGGCAGTCTTGCGGCCGATTCCCAAAACGTAGGTGAGGCCGATTTCGATGCGTTTGTCTTTCGGCAGGTCAACGCCGGCTATTCTTGCCATAGTTTGTTAATCAATCCTTTCGATTTAATTTGTTAGCATTACCAAACCCGCCGCCGTGCGGCGAATCTGTTATCTGAATTATCCTTGACGCTGTTTATGTTTCGGATTTTCGCAGATTACCATCACGCGCCCCTTGCGCTTAATGATTTTGCACTTTTCGCACATTGGCTTAACTGAAGGCCGTACTTTCATTGTTCAATCACTCCTTTAATTCAGTTAATAGTGAATAATGAATAGTGAATAATCACGGAGGTTCAGACGAGAATAAGGATTTGCGTTTTTTGCGTCCCCGCGCCCTGCGCGGTACTATTCATTATTCACTATTATTTATTCACTACTTTGACCGCCACGTTATGCGGCCGCGGGTCAGGTCATACGGCGACATTTGCACTGTCACCTTGTCACCGGGCAATATCCGTATAAAGTGCATACGAAGCTTCCCCGATATGTGCGCAAGGATTTGATGTCCCTTGCCTATGTCAACTTTGAAAACAGCGTTCGGCAGTGCTTCGACGACTGTGCCTTCCAGTTCGATAACGTCATCTTTCAACGGTAATTCCCCCTTTGCAAGCTTTGAAAGTAAGCAGCTTGCGCCGTATTTCCTTGTCAGTGCCATTTACCGGCTCGACTTCTAAGCCGAGCAATTGTAGGTGCTTAGGGTTTTTAGCTTTTGGTTTCGCGAGCTTATGGTATTTTCCGTCAACTACCAGCACGCGCCCGGGACTTTCGCCGACTTTCAGGTACAGCGTCCCCTTATCGCGCCCGGCAAGCGAACGGCAAAGCCGGTACTCCGCAAAACTGTTCACTGTTATCTGTTCACTGTTATCTGTCATACGTCAACCGTTAATATTTCAGGACCTGCCGCGGTTATCAGCACCGTATTTTCGTAGTGCGCGCTGTACTTACCGTCTTTCGTGCGCACCGTCCATTTGTCCGGATCGACCACTGTTTCAGCTGTTCCGAGGTTTAGCATAGGTTCAACCGCGATAACCATTCCCGCCAGCAGCCTAACGCGTCCTTTGTGAACCTCAGCCGGAACGGTGTCAACATAGTTCGGGATTTCCGGATCCTCGTGAAGCTTTCGCCCCACTCCGTGACCGCAATAGTCTTTGACAACTCCGTAGCCTTTGCTCTCGGCAAAAGTCTGAACGGCGGCGCCGATATCGCGAACCCGGCAGCCGTGGCGGATTACCTCGAACGCCCTGAAAAAGCTCTCCCGCGTATCGTCTATCAGCGCCTGATGCTCGGGAGCAACTGTACCGACAGCGAACGTAGCCGCGCAGTCTCCGTGAAACCCGTGTAGGCAGGCTCCGACGTCTATGCTTACTATGTCGCCCTCGTGCAATATCCGCGACCCGGGAATCCCGTGGATTACCACGTCGTTGATTGATATGCACGCCGCGCCGGGAAATCCCTCGTCCAGGAAGCTCGCTTTGGCTCCGTGAGCTTTGATAAAGCCGCGAATTTCACGTTCTATCTGCTTTGTCGAAACCCCGGGCTTCACAAGGTTTCCGGCAAGTGTCCGGACTTGAGCCGTGAGCCGTCCCGCGGCACGTAAGCGGTCTAAATCCGCGCCGGTTCGTAAAGTTATCACAATCCAAGCGCCTTTTTCAGTTCCGCCTCTACCGTATCAATCGGAAGCGTTGCGTCAAACGTTTTGAGCACTCCGCGCTCTTTGTAGAACGCAATCAACGGCTCGGTTTGAGCGTGATATACGGACAAACGGTTGCGGACGGTTTCGGGTTTGTCATCGTCGCGGATTATGAGATTTGCTCCGCACTTGTCGCAGATTCCCTCTTCCTTCGGGGGATTTACAGCGTCCGCTGTGAACACCGCTCCGCAAACCGGACAGCAGCGGCGGTTCCCCATTCTGGCTTCGATTTCCGCGTCGGTTATTTCGAGCGAAAGCGCGGCGTCGATAGTAACCCCCAAACCCTCGAGCTTTTCGGCTTGTACGAGAGTTCTCGGAATACCGTCGAGAATGTAGCCGCCGGCGCAGTCATCGCCTTTGAGGTAATCGCTGACGATGCTCATAATTACATCGTCCGGAACTAAGGCTCCGCTATCCATATAGCTTTTGGCTTCGAGACCGATTTTCGTTCCGGCTTTTACCGCGGCGCGAAGCATATCGCCCGTGGAAAGTGCCGGAACTTTAAGCAGGTCAACGAGTTTAGCGGCTTGCGTGCCTTTGCCCGCACCCGGCGGGCCTAACAGTATAATTTTCATTGTCGTGAACCCTCCGGTTTGTACAGTGAACAGTGAATAGTGAACAGATAACGGTCACGGGGGTTTGGACGAGGGCTGCGAACGCATCACCAGCGCGAACCTCTTAGCTGACCGCTGACTGCTAACCACTGACAACTGACCACTAGCCACTGCAAACTAATTATCCAGGAAGCCTTTGTAGTTGCGCATTAGAATTTGTCCTTCGAGCTGCTTGAACGTTTCGAGCGCTACGCCGACCACGATGATGATTGACGTTCCGCCGAGCGCTACGCCCGCCATTTTCGTCGTTGAACCAAACGCCAGCGGCAGTGCCGCGACTATTCCGAGATAGAGCGAGCCGAAAAGCGTTATGCGGTTCAGCACCTTACGAATGAAGTCGCTCGTAGGCTTTCCCGGTCGGAAACCGGGGATTGAGCCGTTATTCTTTTTGAGGTTGTTAGATACTTCTATCGGGTTGAACTGAACCGTCGAATAGAAGAAGCCGAAGCCGATTATCAACAGGAAGTAGAGTATGATATAGAAAGGCGAAGTGCTGTTGAAGAAGCTCTGGATTCCATACGCGAAAGTTCCGGGGTCCGGAGAAGGATTTGTGAACATCATAATCGTTGCCGGCAGCGAGGCTATCGACTGAGCGAAGATGATAGGCATAACGCCGGACATATTCACTTTCATCGGGAGATGCGTCGATTGTCCGCCGTACATCTTGCGTCCGCGCATTTGCTTCGCGTATTGTATCGGGATTCTGCGCTCCGCGTCAGACGCGAATACGATTAAGCCGATAATTACGAGTACGCCGACAATTATAGCAATCAGCGCGAACCACGAAATCGCCCCGGTGGTAAGGTTCGACGCGAGTGTGCCGACGGTAGAGGGCAAGCGCGAAATGATACTCGCGAACAGTACGATTGAGATACCGTTGCCGATTCCGAACTCCGTGATTTGCTCACCGAGCCACATAATCAGCGCGGAACCCGCGGTGAACGAGAGGACAATAACGATAGCCTGCCACGCGCCCTGTTCTTTCAGCATATCGAAGTTGCGTATCATCATATAATACGCGGAACCTTGCAGTAAGCCGATTGCGACAGTTGCGTAGCGGGTAATGGACGCGATACGTTTGCGTCCTTCGTCCCCTCCGTCTTTCTGCATACGCTCCAAAGCGGGAATAGCAATGCAGAGCAGCTGCATAATGATAGAAGCGTTGATATAAGGCTGGATAGAAAGCGCGAATATAGTCGCGCTGGAGAAAGCGTTACCGGACATAGCGTTGAAAAGTCCGAAAACTGTATCGCCGATACCCGCGAAGTATTCTTCGAGAGCGGCTACGTTGATGTAAGGAACGGGAACCGCGTTACCGATACGGTAGAGCAGAATAATGAACAGCGTAAAGACAATCTTCCGCCGAAGTTCTTCAACCTTCCACGCGTTTCGTAAGGTTTGCAGCACAGTTACACCACCTCGGCTTTCCCGCCCGCAGCCTCGATTTTAGCTTTCGCTCCGGCAGAAAAAGCGTTTGCGCGTACCGTGAGCTTCGCGTTTAATTCGCCGACCGCGAGAATTTTAATACCGTATTGGCATTTTGAGAGTATTCCCTTAGCCAAGAGGACTTCAGCGTCAACAACGTCGCCGTCCGTGAAGCTGTCAAGCGATTTGATATTAACGTGTTCGAGCGGTTTGGCGAAAATGTTGTTAAAACCGCGTTTAGGCACACGGCGTGTGAGCGGCATTTGTCCGCCCTCAAAGCCTATGCGCACTCCGCCGCCCGAGCGGGCTTTTTGACCTTTGTGACCGCGTCCGGCTGTTTTGCCGTTTCCGCTGCCTATGCCGCGTCCTTTACGTTTGCCGACTTTTGTGCTGCCGGCTGCGGGTGAGAGTTCGTTTAACAATTTATACGCCCTCCTTTACATCAACGAGATAGCTTATTTGGGCAAGCTTACCGCGTGTCTGAGCGTTGTCCGGCTGTTCCGTGACAGAACCGGGTTTACGCAGCCCGAGGGAGTACGCGGTGGCGATATGCTTTTTATGCCGCCCGTTAAGGCTTTTCGTCAGTTTAATTGTTAGCTTAGCCATTTTCCGCTCCTCCTATTCCGCCGCCGGGGCAATCGGTTCCGCGGCAATGCTTACGACGGAGCTTCTGCGCCCGAGGATTTCCTCAGGTGTACGTCCGCGCTGGCGCGCTACCTGCTCCACGTTACGCAGTGAGCGCAAACCTTGGAGAGTCGCAGCGACTACGTTATTCGGATTATTGGAACGAAGGCTCTTTGTGCGGACGTCCTTGATTCCGGCGGCTTCGAGAACCGCGCGTACCGCTCCGCCCGCTATTACGCCCGTTCCGGGGGCTGCGGGTTTCAGCAGAACCGTCCCCGCGCCGAAGCGTCCGGTGACTTGGTGCGGAATCGTGGTGCCCTGAAGCGTTATCGTGACGATATTCTTCTTAGCGTCCTCGATAGATTTGCGGATAGCTTCGGAAACCTCGGCTGCTTTGCCCAGTCCGTAGCCCACGCGTCCTTTGCCGTCTCCGATGACGCAAAGCGCGGAGAATTTCATAATACGTCCGCCCTTAACCGTTTTGCTTACGCGGTTAAGTGACACAACCTTCTCGATAAATTCCGAAGGAGCGTCTTGGCGGCCGCGGGAACTGTTACGTTCGTATGCCATTGTTATGTTACCTCCTCCTAGAATTGTAAGCCGCCGGCGCGCGCGCCCTCGGCAAGTGCGGCTACACGCCCGTGATATACGTAGCCGCCGCGGTCAAAGACTACGGTTTCGATACCCTTTTCCTTAGCGCGTTTGGCGACATTTTCGCCGACCTTTTTAGCAGCCTCGGCATTGCCGGTTGCTCCCTCAAAGTCTTTGTCAAGCGACGAAGCGGCTGCGAGAGTTACTCCCGCGACATCGTCTATTACCTGCGCGTAGATATGGTGCAAACTGCGGAAAACGTTCAGGCGCGGACAATCCGCGGTACCTGAAATCTTAGCGCGAACACGCTTGTGGCGTTTAAGCCGCTGCCCCTTTGTGTCGGGTCTTTTTATCATTTCAGCTACCTCCTTTACTTACTGCCCGTTTTGCCTTCTTTACGGCGTATGACTTCGTTCGAATATTTGATTCCCTTACCGAGGTACGGCTCGGGAGGACGTTTCTTGCGTACATCAGCCGCGAACTGTCCGACCTTTTGTTTGTCGATTCCGTTGATTACGACGCTGTTAGCAGTAGGAACGTCGATTGTTATCCCGGGGATTTCGTCTACCACAACCTGATGCGAATACCCGAGGTTCATTACGAGCTGAGTACCTTGCTTGACCGCACGGTAGCCTACGCCGTTGATTTCGAGCGTTTTCGCGAAGCCGTTGGTGACTCCCTCAACCATATTCGCGACTAAGGTTCGCGTGAGACCGTGAAGCGAACGGTTGATTTTTTCGTCATTCGGGCGCGTGACGTTGAGAACGTCTCCGTCCTGAGCAACGCTGATGTTCGGGTGCAAATCGCGCTCAAGAATTCCCTTGGGTCCTTTAACGCTGATGTGAACACCGTTGATTTTAACTTCAACTCCCTTAGGTACAGGGATTGGAGTTCTGCCTATTCGTGACATAATTCTCTATCCCCCTTACCAAACAAACGCGAGGACTTCACCGCCGACACGTTCCTGACGCGCCTTCTTGTCGGTAATAATCCCTCTTGACGTTGAAATAATCGCGATACCCAAACCGCGCAGAACTTTCGGCAGCTCGTCTGCTCCCGCATAGACACGAAGTCCGGGCTTGCTGACTCGCTTCAAACCCTGAATTACGCGTTCTTTGTTCCCGTTATATTTGAGCGTTACACGGATTGTGCCTTGCGCTCCGTCGTCTATCAGCGAGAAGTTTTTAATATAGCCCTCGCTGTGAAGTATCTCCGCTATTGACTTTTTCATATTGGACAGCGGTATGTCCACGGTATCGTGCTTCGCGGCGTTAGCGTTGCGTATGCGCGTGAGCATATCCGCGATAGGGTCTGTGATTTTCAAGTGTCTTTCCTCCTTAACCTATCGGCAAAACCGACGGTTTTAAGCCAGTGAACAGCTAACAGATAACAGTGAACAGTTTGGCAAATCTGAAACCGTTCGCTGATATTTGATAATCGCCGTTTCTCTAACCGCGCCGTGCGCGATGACTGTTCACTGTTAACTGTTATCTGTTCACTGTGACATTACCACGAAGCTTTGCGAACTCCCGGGATTTCGCCTTTATGCGCCAAGGTGCGGAAGCAGATACGGCAAACTCCGTAGTCCCGCAGATAGGCGTGCGGACGTCCGCAAATCTTACAGCGGTTGTAGCCGCGGGTAGAGAATTTAGGCTCACGAGCCTGCTTGATTTTCATTGACAGTTTAGCCATAATTTTTTCTCTCCCCCCTTATTCGGCAGCGAACGGAGCACCGAGCAGCCGGAGCAACTCGCGTGCTTCTTCGTCCGTTTCCGCCGTGGTGCAGATTACTATGTCCATACCGCGGATTTTGTCGATTTTGTCGTAGTCTATCTCAGGGAAAATCAGCTGTTCTTTGATTCCCACGGCGTAGTTGCCGCGTCCGTCAAAGCTGTTAGGATTGATTCCGCGGAAGTCGCGGACACGCGGAAGCGCGACGTTGAGGAATCTATCGAGAAACTCCCACATTCTTGAAGCGCGGAGCGTAACTTTTACTCCGACGTTCATACCTTCGCGGACCTTGAAGTTCGCGACACTCTTGCGGGCTTTCGTGACTACGGCTTTTTGACCAGTAATCGCCGAGATATCGTTGACTACGGCCTCGAGCGCTTTCGCGTTAGTAGCGCAATCGCCTGCTCCGACGTTGATGACAACCTTGTTCAGGCGCGGGATTTGCATAACGCTCTTATAGTTGAATTTTTTCATTAAGGCGGGCGCAACCTCTTGGGTATATTTGCCCTTTAATCGTTCCAAAGTCTACGCCCCCTTCATATTTCTTCGCCGCATTTTTTACAAGTGCGGCTTTTGGATCCGTCTTCGGAAAATTTATAACCGATTCGGGTGGGCTTATCGCATTTCGGGCAGACACGCTGTACTTTACTCGCGTAGATTGGGGTTTCGAGCTTGATAATACCCGCGGAATCGCCTTGACGGCGCGGTTTGCGGTGCATTGTAGCTACGTTAACTCCCTCGACTATGACTTTGCCGCCCTTTGGGTCTACGGAGATGATTTTCCCCTGTTTACCCTTGTCCTTACCGGAAAGGACTATTACTTTGTCGTCTCTTTTCAGTTTCATTGTTCGCCGCCCCCTATATTACTTCCGGAGCGAGCGAGAGGATTTTCATATAGTCCTTGTCGCGAAGCTCCCGGGCTACCGGGCCAAAGATACGCGTTCCGCGCGGGTTCTTGTCGTCTTTGATTAAGACGGCGGCGTTCTCGTCAAAACGTACGTATGTTCCGTCGGTGCGGCGCACTCCGTAGGCTGTGCGGACTATGACGGCTTTGACTACTTCGCCCTTTTTGACTGTACCGCCCGGAGCGGCTTTACGAACCGAAGCGACGATTACATCGCCGATATTGCCGTACTTCCTCTTACTCCCGCCCAATACACGTATACATTTGATTTCTTTTGCGCCCGTGTTGTCAGCGACTTTCAGATAGGTTTCTTCTTGTATCATTGAGTTTCGTCACCTCCTTATTTAGCTTTTTCGATGATTTCAACCAAGCGCCAGCGTTTATCTTTGGAGATTGGGCGCGTTTCCATTACGCGTACGCGGTCGCCTTCTCCGGCTTGATTCAATTCATCGTGGGCTTTCAGTTTGTATGTGCGCTTGATTATTTTGTTGTAGAGCTTATGCGCTACTCTGTCCTCAATCGCAACGGTGATGGTTTTATCCATCTTGTCGGACACGACACGCCCGACTCTAGTCTTTCTCGAAGTGCTTCTGACTTCAGCCATTGTGTGTCATCTCCTATCTCGCTAATTCGCGTTCGCGCTGTACTGTCTTTACGCGGGCGATAGCGTGTTTTACTTCGTGGATTTTCATCGGGTTCGACAGTTGATTAGTCGCTAACTGCATCCGGAGCATAAAGAGGTCTTTCTTCAGCTCGGTGAGTTTTACGCCTAATTCTTCACTGCTTAAAGCTCTGACTTCGCTAGCGTTCATCAAACATCACCGCCTTCTTTTATGCTTTTTACGCCGTTTGCAATCGGTGAAATCTCGGGATTGTCAACGGTTTCTGCCTGTTCGCTTCCGCTGCCTGCCTGCCGCGCTGAAACCTCCGCTTGCTGTTCCGCTTTGGTTACGAACTTAGTCTTAATAGGGAGCTTATGACCGGCGAGACGGAGCGCTTCTTTCGCTACTTCCTCCGAAACTCCTGTTATCTCGAACATTACGCGTCCGGGCTTTACAACTGAAACCCAGTATTCAGGAGAACCCTTGCCGCTGCCCATACGGGTTTCGGCGGGTTTCTGCGTAACGGGCTTATCGGGGAATATTTTTATCCACACCTGACCGCCGCGCTTGATGTAACGCGTCATTGCGATACGGGCTGCTTCAATCTGGTTCGACGTTATCCACGACGGTTCTAAGGCGACTAAGCCGAATTCGCCGTAGGTTACGGTATTGCCCCGAAGCGCTTTACCCTTCATACGTCCGCGCATTTGCTTGCGGTGCTTTACCCTTTTTGGCATTAACATTTAGCTTGCTCCCCCTTCCGCCGGTTTTGGAGTTGCCGGAGCCGCGGCAGCAGGACGAGTATTAGTATTCGGACGAAGCGTGTTAGCTCTCGCCGCTGCCGGAGCAGCTCCCGCGGCAGGTGCGCTCGAAGCGTAACCGCCGCCCGGACGCGAACCGCCGGAGTAACCTCCGCCGCCCGCGGGACGCGAATTTCCGCCTCCGCCATAGCCCGAACCTCCGCCGGAACGTCCTCCGCCGTAGCCGCCGCTTCCGCCGCCTGTACGTCCTCCGCCGCCCGAGCGTCCTCCGCCTCCGTAACCGCCGTCGCGGTTTTCACGGCGCGGACGAGGTGCACGTTCGTTAATCGGTTTGCTCGTGTCAAGCGTTCTCGGGGTAGTACGAAGCGACTGGTTGAGGATTTCGCCTTTGTACATCCAGACTTTTACGCCGATACGCCCGTAGGTCGTAGCAGCCTCCGCGAATCCGTAATCTATATCGGCGCGGATAGTTTGCAGCGGGATTGTTCCCTCGTGGTAATGTTCGGTACGCGCGATTTCGGCTCCGTTAAGACGTCCGCTGACCGCGACTTTGACCCCGCGAATTGTGTTAGTACGCATAGCGCGCTGAATCGTATTTTTCATAGCTCTGCGGAACGCGATACGTTTCTCGAGCTGCTGCGCGATATTCTCCGCGGCAAGCTGAGCGTTAGTGTCGGGAGTTTTGACCTCGACGATACTAAGCGCGACGGGTTTGCCCAATTTTTTCTCTAAACCTAAGCGTATGCGCTCGATTTCTTTGCCGCCCTGTCCGATTACTACGCCCGGACGCGAGCAGTGGAGATAGATACGTACGCGGCTTGAATCGCGCTCAATCTCAATCTTGGGAACCCCTGCGTGATAGAGTTCTTTTTTCAGCTGTTTTCTAATGTTATAGTCCTCAACGATGAGGTCGCCGACTTTTTCGTTGCTGGCGTACCAACGCGAGTCCCAGTCTTTGATAATCCCCACGCGAAGCCCGTGTGGGTGTACTTTCTGTCCCATTTTAGGCCCTCTCTTTCACTACAACGGTAATGTGGGAAGTGCGTTTGAGAATCTGGCTGTAACCTCCGCGGGCGCGTGCCATTCCGCGTTTCAGCGTCGGTCCCGGGTTTGCGAATACTTCGCTGACATATAATTCATCGGGGTTCAGCTCGTTATTATTCTCCGCGTTAGCGACTGCGCTGCCGAGTAATTTGAACAGCAGTTCGGCGGCGGCTTTCGGAGTGTTTTTGAGAATGTGCGCCGCTTCCTCCGCGTCTTTGCCGCGTATCAAGTCGCAAACAATCTTGACTTTACGCGGGGAGATACGGGCATAGCGTAGTATTGCGCGGGCTTCTTTTTTGTCAATAGTCTTAGCCATATCCAACCTCCTTTACTTTTTACCGGCTTTTCCGGCTGTCTTGCTCCCCGCGTGACCGCGGAAAGTGCGGGTAGGCGCGAATTCGCCGAGCTTATGCCCTACCATATCCTCCGTTACGTATACCGGAATGTGCTTGCGTCCGTCGTGAACCGCGATAGTGTGACCGACAAAAGTCGGGAAAATGGTGCTTGCGCGCGACCAAGTTTTCAGGACTTTCTTTTCCCCCGCGAGGTTCATTGCGTCAACACGCTTCAGAAGTTCCGGCGCGGCAAAAGGTCCCTTTTTAATACTTCTGCTCATTTTTTCACTCCTTACTTCTTATTGCGGTGTTTAACGATGAACTGCTCAGTGACGTTCTTCGTCTTACGTGTCTTGTAACCGAGTGTCGGCTTGCCCCAAGGCGTTACAGGTCCCGGACGTCCGATAGGCGATTTGCCCTCGCCGCCGCCGTGCGGGTGGTCTACGGGGTTCATAACACTTCCGCGGACGGTAGGTCTCCAGCCCATATGACGTTTGCGTCCGGCTTTGCCGATTTTGATGTTCTCGTGGTCGATGTTACCGACCTGACCGATTGTCGCCTTACAATTCATACGTATATAGCGCGTTTCTCCGCTCGGGAGCCGTACCTGCGCGAGTTTGCCCTCTTTCGCCATCAGCTGCGCGGCTACTCCCGCGCTCCTCACTAATTGCGCTCCGTTACCGGGGTACAGCTCAATCGCGTGAATGACCGTACCGACGGGGATTTTCTCAATCGGGAGACAATTTCCCGGCTTGATGTCCGCAGTTTCGGAAGATATAACCTTATCGCCGGCTTTGAGACCTACGGGAGCGAGGATATAGCGTTTCTCGCCGTCGGGGTACTCAATCAGCGCGATAAACGCAGAACGATTCGGGTCGTACTCTAAGCGTAAAACGGTTCCCTCAACGTCAAGCTTGTTACGTTTGAAGTCGATTATGCGATACTTCTGACGATTGCCGCCGCCGTGATGACGGACTGTAATACGCCCGTAAGAGTTGCGCCCGGAGTGCTTTTTCAGCACTTCCGTGAGCCTTTTCTCCGGTCTCGCGTGTTTGTCTACTCCGTCAAAACCCGAGACTGACATATGTCTGCGGGACGGCGTAGTAGGCTTGAATAATTTTACTGACATCTTACACCATCCCTTCAAAGAATTCTATGGTTTTGCTCTTTGCGGTAAGCGTTACTATCGCTTTCTTCCATTCGCTCGTCATACCCTCGGGATAACGACCGTTGCGGCGTTTTTTACCGGGGACAATCATCGTATTGACTTTCGCGACCTGGACACCGAAGGCTTCTTCAACCGCAGCTCTTATTTCGAGCTTGTTCGCGGATTTGTCAACCTTAAACACGTAGCGTTTGTTCTCTACTCCCGCCATTGAGCGTTCGCTTATGACCGGACCGCGGATAATATCGTATAGGTTTTTCATTCTCCGTACACCTCCGTGATTCGTGCCAGCGCGGCTTCGTCAACTACGAAAGTGCCGTATTTAAGAATATCATACGGTGAAAGGATATCCGCAGTTGTAGTAGCGACGCCCGGTATGTTGCGCGCGCTTCTGACGATGTTGTCGTTTTTCCCGGGAGTAACCGCGAGAACCTTTTTGCCCGTTAGTCCCACAGCGTTTAGGAAACTGACAAACGCCTTGGTTTTGGTTTCGGCAAGTTCGAGTTTATCAACGACAATAACCTGATTCTTTTCCGCGACCTTAGAGAGCGCACTCCAAAGAGCCAATCTGCGAACCTTTTTATTAAGCGAATAGCGGTAGTCGCGAGGTTTCGGAGCGAATACTACGCCGCCGTGGGTAAAGTCCGGAGCGCGTGTGGAACCGTGTCTTGCGCGTCCCGTACCCTTTTGTCTCCAAGGCTTCTTGCCGCCGCCCGAAACTTCCGCGCGTGTCAGCGCGCTTTGAGTCCCCTGCCGCTGATTCGCGAGATAGTTCTTAACGTAAGCGTGGAGTACCGGCATATTCGGTTCGATATCGAAATAATCCGGCAACTCGATTTCGCGAAGCTCTTTCCCGCTCATATTGTATACTTTTGCTTTTGCCATTTCAGCCGTCCTCCTTCCTTATTTCTTCCTTGCGGACGCTTTTTGAGCGTTCACAGGACCTGACTGCTGTACTTGTTTAACCTTGTGAACCTTAACGGTATCTTTAAGGTAGACAATGCCCTGTTTCGGACCGGGAATCGCTCCGCGAACCGCGATGAGGTTGAGTTCCGGGTCTACCGAAACGATTTCGATATTCTGAACGGTAGTGGTGTCAACACCGTAATGACCCGCGCCGATTTTACCCTTGAATATCCGGCTCGGGCTGGTTCCGCTTCCCATAGAACCCGCGTGTCTGTGAACCGGTCCGCCGCCGTGTGTCATTGGGGTGCGCTGAGCGTTCCAGCGTTTGATAACTCCCGTAAACCCGTGACCTTTGCTCGTTCCCGTAACATCTATGAAATCCCCAACCGCGAAAGTATCGGCTTTGAGAACTTGTCCGACCTCGAGAGCCGCAGCGTCCGCCAGTCTGAATTCCTTGAGATGTTTCAGTATTGTGCTTCCCGCTTTTTTAAGGTGTCCGACCTCCGGCTTCGGGAGCTTCTTTTCGATGATTTCCTCAAATCCAAGCTGCACCGAGGGAATACCGTTGACCGTTTTCTTTTGAATGACGTAGTTAGGTCCCGCTTCTATGACGGTGACAGGGATTACCTTGCCTTTATCGTCGAAGATTTGTGTCATTCCGACCTTCTTGCCGATGAGCGCCTTTTTCATATCCGCTCGATTCCTCCTGTTAAGTTATTGGTTGACGC
>JAISLB010000153.1 GCA_031260685.1 Oscillospiraceae bacterium
ATCATCGTCGAAACCCCCGCGGAATTGCTGTTCATCGATAAGCACGCGGCTCACGAACGTATCATATTCGACCGGCTCAAAGCAAATGCGCAAGCTGAACTTCCGCAAGTGCTGCTTGCGCCCGTGGTGCTTGAACTTTCTGCCGAGGATTACTCGCTGGTTCTCGAAAATCTCGCGTTTTTTGAGACGCTCGGACTTAGCGCGGAGGATTTCGGAGCGGGAACGCTCATCGTTCGCGAACTCCCCGCCAATTGCGACCCCGGCGATTGCCGCAGCTTGCTCGAGGAGCTTTGCGTACGGCTTCGCAACGGCGACCGTCCCGGCTATCTCCCGCGGGAGGACGAAGTACTCTCCGGAGTTGCCTGCAAAGCAGCCGTGAAACTCGGACGCGCTTCGGACCCCATTGAGTGGTTCCCAATAGCGGAGGCCGTACTCTCCGGCTCCGTGAAAACTTGCCCCCACGGCCGTCCGGTCTCGTTCTCGCTGTCAAAAAGCTACATCGAGAAAAAAGTCAGCCGATAATTCCAGATAGCAGACAGTTCAGTTAGCAGATAGCAGTTAGCAGATAACAAATATTAAATATTAAATATCAGATACGTTGGGCTGGACGGGGTTACGTGGGGGACACTTGACAAAAGGTGCCGATAGGTATATAATATGATGACTTAGTAAGAAACGTTGTTAGGATAAATCAATATGATGACTATCGACCCTCGCGGTATTTACGTTGTTTGCAGTCATACTATTCTTCTGAATCATATCTTACCGGGACACCCCGTAATGAGAGGTTTAGAAGATATTATGCTTAACACTGTTACAGACCCGGATATTATCTATGGGAGTGACGAATATCCTGAACGAGATGTTTATTTCAAGCTAATTGACAGTTCAAAAAACAAATATATGAAAGTAATAGTTAAAACCAGCGGCAAAAACGGCGAAATAATAACCGCTTTTCCTCAAAGAGGTATAAGAGGTAACATCAATAAGGAGAATCCGCGATATGTTAAAACTTAACTTTGACGCAGAAAATGACATTTTATACATTGCTGCCGGTGATATGAGTAACTCCGTCGCGGACGAGGATTTAGGCGGAGCTTCTGTTTTCCGTGATGAGGACACCAACGAAATTACCGGTTTTACCATTTTCGGCTTCTTGCAGAAAAGCAAATCCAATTCGCTGCCGGAACTCCCGGTGCATATTGCAGATAGCAGATAGTTCAGATAGCAGATACCAGATAGCAGATAGCAGATACCAGATACCAGATATCAGATACGTTGGGCAGGGACGCAGCCCGCGTCCCCGCGCAGCCAACGTCCAAACCCCCGTCTCTGATATTTAATATTTGATAACTGACCACTGACCACTGACCACTAACCACTAACATCTTCGGCGTACGTTGCATAGAATCTCGTAGGGGATTGTGTTAAGCTTTTGCGCTAATTCGTTTGCGGTGATATTTTTGCCTAAGAGTTCCGCGGTGTCGCCTAACCGCACTTCGGGGATTTCCGTAACGTCAATCATTGTTATATCCATACAGACGCGTCCGCAGATTGGGGCGCGTTTACCGTTGATAAACACCTCGCCGCTGTTCGAGAGCAAACGGTTGTAGCCGTCCGCGTAACCTACCGGCAGAACGGCGATAAGACTATCGCGCTTCGCAGTCCACGCAGCTCCGTAGCTGACCGTATTGCCTTTGGGAATCCTGCGGAGCAAGGTGACGTTAGCTTTCCACGAAAGTACCGGACGCAGGCTCTCCGCTCCGTAACCGTAGAGCAACAGCCCGGGACGAACCATATTGTAAGGCGCGGCGAAACTGCGCGGGTGATTGGCTACCGCGCCCGAATTCGCGGCGTGTACGAGACCGATGTCGTAACGGCGCAAACGTTTCAGCGCGTTCTCGAAAATGTCAAGCTGACGGTTCGTAAATTCTACGGACACGGCTTCCGTCTCGTCCGATACCGCGAGATGCGTGAATACGCCGGTGATTTTAAGTTCGGAGACGTCGAAAAGCTTCGGAAGCCTATCGTCGGAGGCTTCCAGCCCATAGCGTGACATACCTGTATTGAGCTTCAACTGGCAGGCAAGCTTTTTGCCGCGGGTTCGCGGATTCTCCGTAAGCTCGCGGCTATTGCAGATTTTGCGGTAATCCTCAAACGCTTCGCAGCTTGTGATAGTTTGCGTCAGTCCCAGCTCGACAGCTCTCGGAAGCAGCTCGGAAGCTGTATAACCGAGAATCAGCACGGGCTTAGTAACGCCATTGGCGCGAAGCAGTTCGCCCTCGGATAAGGTAGCCACTCCGAAGCAGTCAACGCCTAAACGTTCCAGCTCCCGCGCAATCGCCGCGGCTCCGTGACCGTATGCGTTAGCCTTTACGGGTACAAGCAGTCTCACTCCGGAACCTATACGCTCCCGAACCCAGGCGTAGTTGTACGCAAGAGCGGAGTAGTCAAGCTCCGTCCAGTCTCGTTCGTGAATCATAGCTTGCTGCGCTTCCCGCCGCCCGCAAATGCAGCGAGTATGTTCGTTTCTATATCGTAGTGGACGCTCTCCTCCTCGCGGTAACGTTTGAACGCAAGCGCTATCAGCTCGTCTAGAAGCTCCGCGTAGCTTACTCCCAGCGGTTCCCAAAGATAGAACGAAAGCGACCCGGGAATCGTGTTAATCTCATTGACAAAAACATTCGCGGTAGCGGTATCCATAAGGAAATCCACTCTCGCAACCCCGCTGCAATTCAAAGCCCTGAAAGCCGCCACCGCGCTGTCACGGATTTTGGCGCGAAGCTCTTTCGAAATAGGCGCGGGGAGCAATCGCCGCAAATTCGTCATCCCGCCCTGTTGCTGCTTCGCTGCGGCTCCCGTGCCGTATTTATCGTCGTAGCTTAGAAGTTTGCCGCCCTTTGGTTCTTCGCATTCGCTTGCTTTCGCGGTGTCGTAATCCCCGAGAACCGCGCAGTTTATCTCGCGGAGCGTCGTGATAGCCGGTTCGACGAGAATCCGCGTACAAAATTGGAACGCTTCCTCAATGGCAAGCTGTAAGCCGACGCGGTCCTGCGCGAGAGCAACGCCGATACTCGACCCGAGATTGAGCGGCTTAACAATCATCGGGTACGGAAGCTTCCACTCGAGAGCAGCCGCGGATTTATCGCGCGCAGCGTAGTATTCGCCGGCGGTCAGACGTATTCCGTCCAAGACAGTCAGTCCCGCGTCCTTGAACAGCAGCTTTTGAGCGTATTTATCCATACCCAGCGCGGAGGACGTAACGTCGCAGCCGGCGTAGGGGATTCCGAGGGTTTGGAGATAACCCTGCAAGGTTCCGTCCTCAACGTTAGTTCCGTGAACTATCGGGAGCGCGACGTCGATATAGCCGCTGTCCTTAGCGAATAAGCGGTTCGTCTGACCCGAGAGCGGAGCGAGCCTGACGCGTCCATCGTCCGAGGCTATCGGAATAACCTGCTCACAGCGTCCTAGAAGCTTCGGCAAATCCTTGTAGTTTGCGATGTCAAGCAGCTCGGGACCTGTGAAAAAGCCGCCGCGCCGCGAAATATACAGCGGAACAGCGTGATACTTATTCTTATTGAGGGCGCGGCAAGCCTGCAAAGCGGAAATGATTGACACTTCGTGCTCCACGCTCCGCCCCCCGAAAAATACGCCGACTTGTGTCTGCAATGTAATGGCACCTCCGAAAATATTATAGCCAATCCTCGATTTGTAAATTTTCTATACGTTCAAATTCGCGGATATTATTAGTAACAAGTATTCCTCTATGGGCAAGAACAGTAGACGCAATAACCATATCATTCGCACCGATAAGCAAACCCCGGCGTTCAAGCGTTGCGCGAAGCTCCGCATACAGAAATGCGGCAGATTTGTCAAAACCGACTATTTCAAACTGTTCTAAAAAATCTCTGCAATATTTCAGGGTTGTGCCGCGTTTTGCGCTTTTTTCCGCGCCCAGCATAAATTCTGCGGCTACCATTGACGGTATTTTTATATTATCAATGTTCTTCATCACTTTATAGTATAGCTCAAGTGACACATTTCTTTCGTAATGTATACACACATTGGTATCGAGAAAATATGTCATCAGAACCCCCCCTGAGGAACCACGGATTCCCACGGAATGTCCTCCGGCTCGGTGAAAGTTTCATCATCTTTCGCTATCCCCATTAACTCTAACAGTTTCAGCTTCTTTTCAAGGTCAGCGCGCAGTTCGGCATTACAGTAGGAGCTGACAAGCTCTGTAAGAAACTCCGACGCCGGAAAATTCGCTTTTCCTGCCGCTTCAACTAATCGTCTGACCAATTCACTGTCCAGCTGCACTGTAACCGGCGTAGTTATCTGTGTCATAATCCGTCCCTCCTACGTAATTGTCCAAACGTCCTGCGTCCTGCGTAATTGTCAACCCTCGACTGTCAGCTGGCTAACCCCGCCTAAGTATTTCCGCAGCACCTCCGGGATTGTCACGCTGCCGTCTTCGTTTTGGTTTTGCTCTACTAATGCCGGGAAGATGCGCGAGGTTGCGAGACCGCTTCCGTTGAGAGTATGCGCGTAGTCGATTTTACCGTCGGACTCACGGCGGTAACGTATCATTCCGCGCCTTGCCTGGAAATCGCGCGCGTTCGAAACGCTCGAGACCTCTTTGTAGCCGTCCATTGAGGGTATCGAAATCTCGATATCGTAGGTACGCGCCATTGACGCGCTGCAATCCCCGGCGGCAAGCTTAACCGTTTGAAAGTGGAAGCCTAAGCCCTTTACCAAATCCTCTGCTCTGCCTACAAGCTCCTCAAAGGCCGCGTCCGAATTCTCGGGGGTAGTATACTGGAACATCTCAACCTTATTGAACTGATGACCGCGAATCATTCCGCGCTCGTCGCTTCGGTAGCTTCCGGCTTCGCGGCGGAAGCAAGGCGTATAGCTGATGTATTTCTTGGGAAGCTCCGCTTCTGACAAAATCTCGTCCCTGTGGAGACTTGCGAGAGCCGCTTCAGCCGTAGGAAGCATATAGTGCATACGTTCATCCGTGGGGTTAGCAATCTTGTAGACCTCGTCCGCAAATTTGGGGAACTGTCCCGCGGTTTCTCCGCACTCGTATACAAGCATATGCGGCGGGAGTATCAGTTCATAACCTGCGGCAAGGTGCGAATCAATAAAATAGTTCAGCAGCGCCCACTCGAGCCTTGCGCCCATTCCTTTGTACACCCAAAATCCCGAGCCCGCGAGTTTTACTCCCCGTTCGTAGTCGATAAGCCCGAGCGCCGTACACAAATCCACGTGGTGCTTAGGTTCAAAGCCGAATTTGCGCGGCTCCCCAAAGGTGCGGATAGGTTCGTTATTCTCTTTGCCGCCGGGTTTCAAGTCCGGGTCAGGAACGTTCCACAATCCGAGCATAAGCGTCCGCTGCTCCGCCTCGAGGTCTTTGATTTTCGCGTCATCAGCTTTGACGGCTTCCGCGAGAAGCTTCATTTCGGCTAAGAGCGGAGCCGTGTCCTCACCGGCTTTGCGTTTTGCGGGAATCTCTTTGTTAACGCGGTTCTGACGGGCTTTGCGCTCGTCGTTAACTGTTGAGAGCGTCCTGCGCTCACTGTCGATAGCGAGTATGCGGTCTATATCGCTCGAAGCGTCCTGACCTTTCGTCAGAAGCCGCGCCTTAGCGTCCGCGGGATTATCGCGTAGGTACCTAATGTCAAGCATTGTTGTCTCCTTGTTCAGTGGTCAGTGGTCAGTGGTCAGTGGTCAGTGGTCAGTGGTTAGTGGTTAGTTGTCAGTTGTTAGTGGTTAGTGGTTAGTTGTTAGTTGTCAGTTATCAGTTATTAAATATCAAATATTTAATATCTGCTATCTGCTATCTGCTATCTGCTATCCGTCATCTCCGTCTCCGTACTCTTTCGTATAGTATGGACGCCGAATAGATTGAGATGTCGTATAGTATACAGACTACGTTGAAGGCTATTACCGCTATCCACTGCGGAACTCCCAGACCTAGGGTTTCGGGGTCGGCTAAAGCGAACCACTTTACCGCTGCGATGTAAACCTGTATTATGACGTTGAATATCACGAGCTTCGAGAACCACACAAGCGTTATACGTCGGATTTTGCGCTCAATCAGGCTCTTGGCAATGGGGTACCAACCTGTGAACGCTATAAACACAATCGCCGCAAACTTCGACGGTAAAATCAATAAGGCAAGCAGCCCGGCAACGGCGAATTGCGCAAGCGCCCAGCGTTTGCCGTTTGCCAATACTCCGACAGCAGTCACGTAGCCCGCAACCGCGCATAGAGCCATATCGCCGATTACGGTTACGCTCCCGAGAAAGAGAAGTACGACGGAAACCGCCGCAAGTATCGCCGTAAGCGCGGTCTTACGAGTAGACGACTGCATATTCAATAACGCTCTACCTCCAAATAAGGGCAAAACGAACCAAGCGTCCAACCCCCGTATCTGCTATCTGCTATCTGCTATCTGCTATCTGCTATCTGAATCAACAGCAGCGTATCAGGTCGCCGCCCATACATTCGCAGCAGCAGTCCGCAATCATCAGCTGGGCGCAGCAGTCGCAGGTCGAGTTACCGCTTCCCGCGGCTTGACCGAAACCGCTTGGGCGATAGGCGTTGCCGCTGCTCCTGACGTAGTTAAGAGCTGAGCGGTACTCGGCGTTTCCGGGAGCCATATTGACCGCCGTTTGATAGTAGTTCGCGGCTTCTTCGAGCCAACCTCGTTTGTAGAATACAGCGCCCATTAGGAAATTCCACTCGGCGTTATGGTTTTGAACGGCCTCGAGCTTAGCTTCGGCGGCGTCAAGACGATTGGCGTTAATATCAACCCGAATAGCCGCAAACTCCGGAGAACCTCCCGCACTTGGGTTGTAGCTTCGCTGAGGTCCGTAGCTTGAACGCGCGCTCCCGCCTCCGCCCGAACGTTCGCGGGTTATCGTGTCGTAAGCTTCGTTGATTTCTTTCATTTTGGACTCTGCCAAATCAGCGAGCGGGTTATCACGATAGTTGTCCGGGTGGTATTTTTTGGCAAGCTCGCGGTAGGCGTTTTTGACTTCGTCGTCCGAAGCTCCGGGGGCTACTCCCAATGTGCTGTACGGGTCGTTCATTATGGCACTCCTTAATTCAGTTAGCAGATAGCAGATACGGGGGCTTGGGGGGCGGAGTTACGCAACCTACGTCCAAACTCTCGTCACTAATATTTAATATTTAATATCTGATATCT